>CADBUU010000084.1 GCA_902797945.1 uncultured Eubacteriales bacterium
AGGGCATTCACGAAAACACCATCCGCCTGTCGATAGGCACCGAACACATAGACGATATAATCGCAGACCTTGAAAAAGGCTTCGCGGCAATAAGAAAGTGAGGAAATATCATGTCAAACATCTACAAAGGCACTTTGGGTCTTATTGGGAACACCCCGCTCGTTGAGATAACCAACGTCGAAAAGGACGAAAAATTAGGCGCCGCCCTTTTAGTCAAGCTCGAATATTTCAATCCCGCCGGCTCCGTCAAGGACAGAATAGCCAAGGCGATGATAGAGGACGCCGAGAAAAAAGGCGCGTTAAAGCCGAATTCGGTAATTATAGAGCCGACTTCGGGAAATACGGGAATAGGACTTGCGTCTATTGCGGCGGCGAAAGGGTATAGAATTATAATCGTAATGCCCGAAACAATGTCCGTAGAGAGAAGAAAACTTATGTCGGCATACGGCGCAGAACTCGTTTTGACGGAGGGCGCAAAGGGAATGAAAGGGGCTATCGCTAAGGCGGAAGAACTTGCCAAAGAGATACCCGATTCATTTATTCCGGGGCAATTCGTAAATCCCGCAAATCCGCAGATACATAGAGAAACCACAGGTCCCGAAATATATGAAGATACCGACGGGGAAGTCGATATTTTCGTTGCCGGAATAGGCACGGGCGGAACGATAACGGGAGTAGGCGAATACCTTAAAAGCAAGAAAAAAGAGGTAAAAGTCGTTGCGGTAGAACCTAAGTCGAGCGCATTTTTGTCGACGGGCGTAGCGGGGCCTCATAAAATACAGGGAATAGGCGCAGGATTTGCTCCCGAAATCCTTAACCGCTCGGTTTACGACGAAATAATACCCGTCGAAAACGACGACGCATTTTCCTCGTGCAAACTCATTGCAAAGAAAGAGGGCGTTTTAGTAGGGATTTCGTCGGGGGCGGCGGCTTGGGCTGCGATAGAACTTGCCAAAAAACCCGAAAACGCAGGGAAAAAGATAGTCGTATTGTTCCCCGATACGGGCGACAGATATCTTTCGACTCCCGGTTATATCGATTGACAATATATAATATATAGCAAATAAAAGAGGATAGACTTTCCGCAAAACGAGGTCTATTCTTTTTTATTGTGATAAAAACGAGTAATATAAGCAAAAATTATTCCTCGTATAAGAAATTAGAATAATTCACGATAAAACAAATACTTGATTTTTAAAATAAAAAATGATAGAATAAATCACAAATAATTTTACAATCTTATTTTGGAAAGATATTTCGAAAAACAAGCGTTTGATAAACAAAGCGACAAAAGAAGGATATGTATAATTATAAGAAACAGGAGGTTTTTATGAAAACAAAGAAGCAGCGTCTTATCTTGTTGATTTCTTTGATTGCGGTGGCGGTAATAGCGGTTACGCTTACGCTCGTTTTGGTATTGACCAACAACAAGCCTTCCGACGGCCCCGTGATCGTAGATCCCACGGATCAAGACAAAGAATTTACCGTTACATATAACGTAGACGGTAAAGTTACGACCGAAATTGTAAAAGACGGAAAGACGGCGACCAAGCCTGCCGATCCCGAAAAAGACGGTTATTCTTTCTACGGCTGGTTCACGGACGAGAAATACACCAAAGGATTCTCGTTTGAAACGGTCATTACGTCGGATATAACCCTTTACGCCCGTCTTTACGCAACCACCTATACGGCGGATTCGTTCAATATCGAATTTATCGACGACGGAGAAGTAGTCAAGACGGCTAAAACCGACAAAGACGGAAAAGTCGGCGCTTTGCAGTCGGGAAAGCACGGCGATCTTCTCGGTTGGTGGGTAAGCGATTACGACGACGCAGATAAACTTACTTATAAATACGACGGAAGAGTTCTCGGTCAAGATACGAAACTTTTCGCCGTTTATAAAACGGACGAACCGACGGTATCGGTTACTTCGGACGTCATAACCTGGAACGCCGTAACTTCGGACGAAAGGTATCTCGTTAAAATCACCGATACGCACGGCTATACGCTCGAAAGAAGGACTTCGGCTCTTTCTTACGAATACGGTTTTGAGGACAGAGAGGCGGGCGATTACGTCATAAGCGTAACGCTTGGAGATAAAACTTCGACCGCATATTACAGAAATAAGGCTCTCAACAAAATCAGCCGTTTCAACGTAGATTCTTCTACGCTTACGTTCAACGACGTAAATGCGGATAAATACGTTCTTACCGTCGATTGCGGAGATAAAGAACACGTTCATAAGGACGTAGAACTCGGAAAAGAAACCTATTACGATTTCATCAACTGCGAAATGCAGCCGGGCGGAATCAAATTTACCGTTACCGCTCTTGCGGACGGAAAGGCGGAATCTGTTTCCGAATTCGTTTACGAACGTCATCTCGACAGCATTACCGATCTTAAAGTAGATCCCGCTACCGATTTGGTCTCTTGGGCTAAAGTCGAAGGCGCTGACGGATATACTTTGAAAATCACTCAAAACGGAGTTGAAACGAGCAAATATCTTGGAGACGTTACTCAGTATTCCCTTAAAAATTACAGCGGAGACCTCGACGTCAGCGTAGTTGCGGAGGCAAAGGGATATAACCCTGCCGTTGCGACTTTGGACTACACCAAAACCAAACTTGCTACTCCCGTAAACGTAAAAGTAACCGCCGACGCGATTTCTTGGACGGCTGTCGAAGGCGCTAACGGATATACCGTCAAAATAGGCGATAACGAATATACTGCGAATACCGCTACTTTGTCTCTTACGGACGTTTCTCTTCCGAGAGACGGATATACCGTAACTGTTAAAGCCAATGCGGCTGCCGAGGCAAACAGTTCGGCTTATTCGGACGGCGTTGAAGTTAAAAAGACGTTGACTGCCGACGATATTACTTACGCCGACGGTAAACTTACGTGGAACGGAGTAGTAGGCGCAACCGCTTATTCCGTAAAAGTAAACGGCGGAGAGGAAATTGCCGTTACCGACGGAAGCAATTCCGCAGTCCTTGCCTTCGATAAAGGCGGATATAACACGGTTTCCGTCGCTTATACCGATAAAGACGGCAACAAGTCGGCTTGGGTAGATAAAAACGTTGCGGTTTACGCCGTAAACTTCCACGCAGAAGATAAAGTAACCACTAAATATTACGCTACGGGCGATGAAATTTCCTTCCCGACGGCTGAAAGAACGGGTTATACGCTCGGAAATTGGTATAATTCTTTGGGCGGAGCCCAAAACAACGCCGCTAAATACAGCGAAAAGATTTTCGACGGCGTTTCCAACCTCGATCTTTACGCTTCCTGGCTTCCGGGTATTTATTCCGTTACCTTAAACGTCGGCGAATACGGCGAGGAAATAGCCGATACGGTCGAAGTTAAGTATAACGATTACTTCGAACTTCCCATTCCCGTATCTACCAATAACCTTAAAGGTTTCATAGGTTGGTATACGCAACCCGAAGGTAAGGGCGCAAGATATACCGACGGTTTAGGCGAGAGCCTTGCTCAGTGGTCGGTTACTACCGATTATACTCTCTACGCAAGATGGGAGGATATGTTCAAATTCGAACTCGATGAAGAGGGCGAAGGATACAAAGTTGTAAAATCGGGATATACTTCCGCGGTAAAAGAAATAACCATACCCGCAACTTACGAAGATCCCGAAACTCACGAAGTTAAACCCGTAACCACGATAGACGCCAGCGCGTTTATGTTGTGTCAATATTTGAGGACGATCAATATTCCCGACAGTATTAAAGATATTCAGACGGGAACGGCGTTCAAATGGTGTTATGCGCTTGAAAACGTCAATATTTATCCTTCCGACGTTAAAGTTAAAGGAGACTATTATTCCTACGACGGCGCATTATTCCGTAAGGATGTAAACAACGTACTCGAAATAAGTTATTTCCCGATAGGAAGAACGGGCGAATACCGTATTCCCGAAACGATCAAGGGTAAAGATGAAGCAGGTCAGGAAATCGATATGGTGGTTAAGAATATCACCGCAAGCGTTTTCAACCAGGCTATCATAAATAAGATAACCATTCCTTATACGGTTGAACTTATCAACAAAAATGCGTTCAACTCCTGCAACAGCTTAGAGCAGATCGTATTTGAAGAAACACCCAAAACCGTTGTTGATGAACAGAAATTGGAGATAAACGAGGGAGCATTCAATCAATGCAACTCTTTGAGAAGCATAACTTTGACTACGAGAATAGAAAACTTCACCTCGGCGATAATCTACTATTGTTCGTCTTTGGAATATATCGATATAGTCGGCGAAAAATCCGATTACGCTTCTATGGAAGGTATGATAACCAATGCGAATAAAGATACGCTTATCTACGTTCCTACCGGAAGAGTCGGCGTAGTTGAAATTCCCGAAGGAATTAACAAAATCGCCCAGAACGCATTCAGAACGGGTTCAACGAGTTATACTTCCTGCACGAAGATAACGAAAGTTATTATCCCCTCTTGGGTAACCGAGATCGGCGCTCACGCATTCGAAGGCTGCACGGGTATAAGATCTTTGGAATTCAGAGGAACCCTTGAAGACAAGGATTTAGACATAGGCGAATATGCGTTCTACAACAACACCGGTCTTACTACCGTAACGTTGTCGGAAAACGTCAAGTCGGTCGGCGCTTATGCGTTCGGCAGAACGAGAAATCTTACTACCGTTACAATAAATACAAACGGAGATATTGCGACTTCGTTTGCTAAAGGCGCTTTCTGCGACGAAGACGCTTACAGCAATGAGAGTTACGTTAAAAACGTTATTTTGGGAGAACACGTCGGCGCTATAAATCTCGGAAGAGCGTTCAGTATTTCAATTCTTCAATCGGTAACACTCGACGATAAAAACACCAACCACGTCTTTGAAGACGGCGTATTATATAACGCAGAAAAGACGGCTATCGAATTCTATTCGTTAAATAAAGTAGGCGAATACGTAATTCCCGATACCGTAACCGAAATAACCGCAGGCTTCTTCGCAAACAACCCCAACCTTACTTCCGTAGTAATAGGAAAGGGAGTTACGACTATCGGAGAAGAGGCGTTCAAGAACTGTTACGGACTTACTTCCGTAACCTTTGCGGCAGACGGCGCTTTGACGACTATCGGAGATAGAGCGTTCCAAAACTGCAGATTGCTCGAATCGTTCACTCTTCCCGCAACCGTAACTACTCTCGGTTCGGCAAACTCTATGCTCGTATTCGACGGATGTTCTCGTCTTGAAACTATTTCCATAGCGGAAGGCAACGAACACTTCGTATTCGATGAGTATAACGTATTGTATAGTAATGATTATAAGACGCTCTATATGGTATTCCCGAACGTTACGGGCGACGCCGACGGCAAACTCGTTGTAAACGCAGCGGCTACCAAGATTTGCGATAAAGCGTTCGGAAACAATGAAAACGTTAAGATAATCGAATTTGCAGGTTCGGGAATTTCTTCCTTCGGGGCAGGCCTTCTTGAAGGTAACACCACGGTAGAAGAAATCGCATTGCCCGATTCGATAACCGAAATCGGCGAAGGAATGTTTAAAGGCTGCGCCGGTCTTAAAAAGTTCACCGTATCCAAGGACGTTACGACTATTAAAACCCGCGCGTTCGAAGACTGCGTCAACCTTACCGAAATTGTGTTTGAAGAAGGCAGAACTCAGCCCCTCACTATTGAGGACGGTCAACCTGAAGTTATCGGTAAGACCGGTTCGTCTCCTCTTATGTCGACTTTCGGCGGAACTAAAAATATCGAAAAAATAACTCTTCCTGAAGGAACGGTGGTCGGCGCTTTCGCTTTCTATAAAGCCGGCGTAAAAGAAGTCGAGTTCCTCGGCGACGCAACCGTCGGACCTTACTCGTTTGCATATAGCGCTATTGAAAAGATAACCTTCAACGGAGCCGTTAATCTTAGCGATTATTATAGAGAAGTAGGCTCCGGCAGGGGCGCGATGAGATTCGACTACAAAAACGCGCAGGACTGCTTCTGGGAAGCAAAGAATCTTCAAACTGTAGAGTTTAAAGCGGAAAGCGGTTTGACTATAATACCTTCGTATTTCTTCTATAACTGTTCCTCTCTTGAAAACGTCGTTAATCTTCCTCTCGAAATAAAAGAAGTAGGATCAAATGCTTTCAGAGGAACGAAAATCAAATCGTTGACTTTTGGTAAAGATCTCGAAACTTTGGGAACTTACGCATTCCTTGATTGTAAACAACTCGAAACGGTTACTTTCGATCCCGAATGTCCGTTGACTGAGATAAAAGACGCATTCAGAGGTTCGGGCATAACTAAGTTGGTTCTTCCCAATAACGTTAAAGAATTTGGCTCGGGTAGCAATTTCTACGGTTGTTCTAATCTTACCGAATTTACTATTCCCGAAGAGACTACGACAATTCCTTACTTAATGTTCTCGGGAACGGGACTTACATCTATAGTAATTCCCGTAAACGTAACGTCAATAGGTCAAAACGCATTCAAAGATTGCGTAAACCTTAAATCGGTAACGTTTGCAAATCCGACAGAAAGTAAATTTACTTCTTTCTCGTCTAGTCAACCGTTTGCAAACTGCGGTATAGAAGAGTTCGTATTCCCCGAAAACGGAAAGACTATAACTTTGCCGTCTAACGGTGTGTTCAGTAACTGCACGACGATAAAGAAAGTTACTCTTTCTGCCGGAATAACCAATATCAACGGTATTCTTCTTAACAATACCTCGATTTCCGAACTTATTCTTTCCGAAGAGGGCAATTTCGTAATAGAAAACGGCGCCATATACGATAAAGAAAATAAGAGCACTCTTTATAAAGTATTGAATCCGCCTGAAAAATTCGTCGTTCCCGATACGGTTAAGACAATAGCGCAATATGCGTTTGCAGGTTGCGACGAACTTAAAGAAGTTACTATTTCCGAAAACGTGGAATCGTTAGGCAATTACGCTTTCCAATATTGTGAAAATCTTGAAAAAGTCAATATAGAGACCGAGCACCTTACCGCAATCGGAATGTATGTATTCAGAGAATGTAAGTCGCTTACTTCTATCGATTTGCCGGACAGCATCGTTCGTCTCGACGGATGGGCGTTTATGGATTGTGAAAATCTCACTAACATAAAAATGGATAGCGTAACCCAGATAGGACCGGGCACGTTTAGAAATACCGGACTCGTTGAAGTGGATTTGAGCAATATAACCGGATATTACACTACGGCTTCAAATGCTGCGAATTATGCTTATTCTGCTGCGTTCTACGGTTGTCAGAAACTTAAAAAGGTCGATTTTGGAACGAGCGCTATTACCTATGTAATGCAAAGTATGTTCCAGGCTTGTCCTTCGCTTGAAGAAGTCATTCTTAACGAAAATCAAACGATAGTTGAATCTTCCGCATTCGGCGGTTGCGTAAGCCTTAAGGAAATAGATTTCAGCCACGTTGAAAAAACCATAGACCACAGAAAGCCTACCGGCGGTTACGTCGGAAACGTATTTAACGGTTGCGCGTCACTTGAAAAGATAACTCTTAACGACAACTTCGGCCTCATTCCTGGCACGATGTTCAAAGGTTGCGAATCTCTTAAAGAGATAAACATTCCGTCCAAGATAACTTTGATAAAGAGCGAAGCGTTTAACGGTTGTAAATCGCTTGGAAACATTAACATTCCTTCGACTGTAACTGAAATAGACAGTTATGCATTCAAAGATTGTGTATCTATGACCGAATTTAAGCTTCCGTCAAACCTTACGACAATCGGAGACTATGCATTTGAAGGAACGGGCATTTCGGAAATAATCATACCGGCAAGCGTCAACTCGATTGGCGGCGCGGTATTCTCCGGATGCGCTGATCTTACGGCGATAGTAATCGACGGCGCTAACCAAACGTATTATTCCACTAAAGAGGGCGGTGTATACGGATATAACGGAAAACTTTACTTCTACGCTGCGGGAGCCGAAGGTTCCATAACTATTGAACCCAATGCGGTGATCTCTGCCAATGCGTTCAAAGGATGCGATAAGATAACCGAAGTTATTATCCCCGAAGGAATTAATGAGATAGGTTCGAACGCATTCAACGGAGCAACCGGACTTAAATCAGTCGTAATTCCCGTAACGGTAAGAACGATCGGATCGAAAGCGTTTGCTAATACCGGACTCGAAGAAATAGAGATTCCCGACAGCGTCATTGCAATAGAGGAAAGCGCGTTCGAAGGCTGTGAATTGCTCGTAAGCGTTAAGTTGCCGAAGAATCTTGCCTCTATTTCGAGGAATACGTTCAAGGGTTGTATCTCACTTAAAGAGATAACCGTTCCCGAAAATCTCGATTATATTATGGTCGGAGCGTTCGAGGGTTGCGAATCGCTTGAAAAAGTAGTTCTCAACGACAACCTTAAAGAACTCGGTTGCTTGCCTAAGACGGGAAAAGTTGGTCTCGACGAGCCGAAAGGAAGCGTATTTAAGGGTTGCGTCAATATCAAGACGATAGTTATTCCCGAAGCCGTAACGGTGATTTACGCCGATACGTTCTCCGGTTGGACTGAAGAACAGACTATCTACTTCAGATGTCCCGAATCTTTATTCACCGGCGAAGAAGGTTGGAATAACGAATGTCAAGCAACGATCGTTTTCGGATACACCGGAGACTAAAAGTAATATAAACGCAAGTTTATTTAAGGAGCGTCGCATTTTTTGCGGCGCTCCTTGCTTATACGACAATTGCTCCGATATTATTTCGGGAAAACGAAGTTTGCGTTTTTATGCGTAAAAATCAATGATTATTCAATATTGTCGTTAAATCTCTATTTTAATAAAGAAAAGTGAAAATTTATAAAAATTCATTTTAGTTATAAAAAATTATAGACAAAGAGGTAAAAAAGTGTTATAATAATATTATTATCATACTTTATAATGGTGAAGTGTATGGACTTAAAAAAATACCTTAAAAGTTATTTCACAAAACTCAATGCGGAAGCGGCGTTAAAGGCTTCGCTTTTGGGATTTGCCGTAGGTTTTGGAGCGGCGCTTTTATACGCGGTCGCCTCCCTGCTGTTTTTTCTCAAATATCATTGGATAGCCTATATCGTTTTCGGCGTTTTCTTCGCCGCAACTTTCGCTATTGCATTCTTTAGGTTAAAACCTTCTCAGAAGCAGGTCGCCGCAAGGGTGGACCTCGTCGGACTCGAAGAGAGAGTGCTTACGATGAACGAACTTAAAGACCGTAGCGATCTCGTTGCCAATATGCAGAGAGAGGACACTATGCAAGCCCTTCAAAGCGTAAACGCGAAAAAAGTGGTTTTCGCAATTTCGCTTCCGCTCATAATAGTTGCGTCGGTCATTTCGTTTTTAGGATTGTCGACTTCGGTCGTAACCTCGCTTGCCGCAAACGAACTTATCGACGTAGGACAGCATATCGGCGATGGCGACGACCCGGGAGGAATAATTCCCCCGAGAGACGATGAAGGACAGATACAGTATTTTACCGTCGAATACCTTTTCGAGGGCGAGGGTATGATACAGGGGCAGGTTTTCCAAGTCGTCGAAAAGGGCGGATCTACCGAACCCGTTCTGGCAGTCGGCGACGACGAATGGGGATTTATGGTGTGGATAGAGGACGGACTCGAAGAACCATACCGTATGGAATATGACGTTCAAGAAGACCTCGTCTTTACCGCAATATTTATGCAGGGCGAGGGCGGAAGTCCTTCTCCCAACGGTCAACCTACCGAAGGAAACGAAGGACAGGAAGCCGACGACGACGGTCAGCAACCCGGAGATCAAGGTCAGGAAGGACAGGACAGTCCCGATCCTCACAGTCAAGATCAGCCCGGCGGAGGCGCAGGCGGACAATACGAAAACGTCAATCAAGTCATAGACGGCGAAACTTATTACGGCGGAAACGTCTTTGAAAACGCAAATGCGGAAATGATGGAAGAACTTTCTAATTCGGGCGATTATTCGTCCGAGGAACAGGACCTCATAACCGATTACTTTAACACCATTAAAAAATAATTTTAAAAAGAGAGATAAAAATTATGACAACAGAAAAGGATATCGAACAATTCAGTAAACAATGCGAAAATATTTTTACGCAGGTAAGACGCGACGTCATCGGTCAGAACGAAGTCGTCGAGGGAACGATCATCGCTATGATCGCCGGAGGTAACGTCCTTTTGGAAGGTGTTCCCGGCGTCGGAAAGACAAGACTCGTAAGAACGCTCGGAAGAGTTTTCGATCTTCCGTTTTCGAGAATTCAGTTTACGCCCGACCTCATGCCTGCGGACGTTACCGGAACTAACATAATAGTCAAGGACGACGACGGAAATTCCAAATTCGATTTCCAACCCGGTCCTATCTTTGCGAACATAATACTTGCGGACGAAATAAACAGAGCGACTCCCAAAACGCAATCGGCGCTCCTCGAAGCGATGCAGGAACACACCGTAACCGTTATGGGCGTTTCGAGAAAACTTCAAGAACCGTTCTTCGTTCTTGCGACTCAGAACCCCATAGAACAAGACGGAACGTATCCTCTTCCCGAGGCGCAAATGGACAGATTTATGTTCAAACTCATCGTTCCCAATCCCAGTCTCGACGAACTTATGCAGATAGTCAATATGACTCAGAAGACTATGGCGGAAGTCGCGGACTGCGCTTGTAACGGCGAACAACTTCTTAAAATGAGAGAAGTTGCCAATCAGATCCCCGTTGCGGAAGACGTTATGAGATACGCTATGACTTTGACTTCGGCAACTCACCCCGACAGCGAATGCGCTACCGAAACGGCGAAGAAATACGTTCGTTTGGGCGCAAGCCCCCGTGCCGGTCAGGCTCTTATTTCCGCGGCGAAAGTTCTCGCGCTTATAAACGGAAGATTCAACGTCGCTTTCTCGGACGTAAAGCAACTCGCTTACCCCGTCCTTCGTCACAGAATGAAACTCAACTTCGAAGCTATCGCCGAAAGAGTTTCTCCCGACGAAATTATAAAAATGATTTTGGAAGAATTGGATAAAAAATTCAAAATCAAAAAATAATGCTTGAAAACTCGCGGAGTTAAATATGAAAATTTCTTATTTAAGCGATCAGTTTTTCAATCGTCTTGAAACGTTAGCCTTAAATCTGAAAAGCGATCTCGCAGGGTATTTCGGCGGAAAACACCTCGTCAAAACTTATGGTCAGACGGTTGAATTTTCCGATTACAGAGAATACCAATTCGGCGACGATATAAGGAGAATTGACTGGAACCTTTTCAGCCGTTTCGAAAAATACTTCCTTAAACTTTTCACCGATGAAAGACAAATGCAGGTTCAAATATTTTTAGATTGTTCCGGATCTATGGGTAAAGACAATCCGAAAAAATCTGCTTATGCGGTTGCCGTGGCAGCCGCGCTTGGCTTTTTATCGGTTCATAATATGGATAAGGTTTCATTGAACTTTATGAAAGGCGAAAAATCGCACAATCCCTTTGGAACGATTATCGGAAAACAATCTTTTTTCAGGGCTGTCGGCGCTTTCGACGACCTTGATTTCGAAGGCGAAGTAGATATAAATAAATGCGTTCAGAGTTGTCCGGACACAAGTTCGAACAACGGTCTTTCCGTGATTATTTCCGACTTTTTTACGGATAACGATTGGAAAAAAGCGGTCGATTATCTCAGATATAAAAACAGGCAGGTCCTCCTCGTTCAGATTTTGACGCCCGAAGAGGTCGATCCCGCTTACGACGGTAGAGTCAATCTCATCGACTCCGAATCCGTCGACGTTACCGATACGAGAAATATGAAACTCAGAATAACGAGAAGTCTTCAAAAGGCGTATCAAGACGCTTTGGAAGATTTCAAGAAAGATATTCGCGATTTCTGCATAAAAAGATCGGCGGATTTTATTACCGTCAGCACGGACGCTAAAATCGAAAAGGTTATTTTCGGCGAATTGTTAAAGGTAGGTATGATAGGATGACGTTACTTATTCCATTAGGATTATTAGGGCTTCTCGGCGTCGTCGCCCTTATCATAATCTACTTGATAAAACCCAATTACCAACAAAGATTTATATCTTCGACTTATATCTGGAAACTCAGTCTTAAATATAAAAAGAAGAGAATTCCCATAAGCAAATTCAGAAATTTGCTGCTTATTCTCTGCCAGATTTTGATACTTACTTCTCTTGCGCTTATTCTTGCTAAGCCCGCTATCGTTTTAAGAGAGCGTTCGGGAGCAAACGAAGTTATTGCGATCATAGATTCTTCGGCAAGTATGCGAGCGGAAAACGACGCAGGCGTCAAGCGCTTCGAAAGAGCGGTCGAAAAAGTAAAAACTCTCGCCGCCGAAACTGTCGCTAACAAGGGTATCGTATCCGTTTTGATGACTCCCTCGCAGAAAGTCGCAACTGAAGAACAGTCCCTTTTGACAAATTCCGTTCCTTCATACGATTTCGTTTTATTGCAGGAAGGCAATCTCGATAATATCAACGACAAAATGGACGAAGTCGTCGACGGCAACACCGAATGTTCGTATGGTAACGCGAGTATAGACGACGCAATAAATAAATGCGACGATATAATCAAGGATAATCCCAACGTTAAAATTTATCTCTATACTGATAAAGATTATGATTATCCGCCTTCAACCGTTACCGTTGTAAACGTCGCGGATACGGAAGAGTGGAACGCCGCCATTTTGGACGCCACCGCCGAAACCGAGGACAACACTTACGTCTTTACGGTCGATCTCGCCGTTTACGGCAACAGAGACGAAAACGTCGACCTTAAAATCGAAATTTACGGCGCGAATAAAACTTCGTCGGATCCCGACGGCGTAGATAAAGAATATAACGTCAGCGTAGAGTGTTTTGCCGGAATTCCCGTTACCGTCGTTTTCAGATACGAAGATTCCGAATATTTCAACGATAAGGAAACTGAAAATATAAAAATAGTTCCTCTCGGCGATCACGAAAGAGTATTTTCATTCGAATCGGCTGAAATTTCGATAGACGTCGAGGACAGTTTCAGAACGGACGATTATTTCAGTATTTACGGCGAGGAAAAAGACAAAATTAAGGTTTTATACGCTTCGCCGATGCGTAACAGTTTCGTAAGCAGTATAATGGACCTTATGAAATACAGAAATACGGACAATTGGGACGTTCAATACGACGCTCCGAGCCTTTCTGCCGACGACGACAATAAATATCAAGAGTCGATTAACGAATATATAACCGCAGATATTTACGATTTATATATTTTCGAGCATATAATGCCCAAGACGATGCCCAAAAACGGAGTTGTTTTCCTCATTAACCCCGACAGGGCTCCGCAGGGCGCAGAGTTTATGGTAAACGGAGATTTCACCGTTCCCGGCAAGCAAAGTCTGCCTTTGGCTTCCGAAACCGAAAATCACCCGCTTATGAAAAACGTAAACCCCGAATCGATAACGGTAAGCAAATATATGAGAATTACCAACCTCGGCGGAGGCTACGACGTCCTCGCTTCGTGCGACGGGAACCCCGTTTTATTTGCGAGAAACGAAGGGGAATTGCAAACTGTGGTTATGGGATTCAGCGAACACTATTCCAATATCTCCATAACGCTTAATTTCCCGATGCTTTTCCTCAATTTGTTCAACTATTATTTCCCCGACGCAGTCAACCTTGACAGCGTTGAGGTATATCAATCGATAGTTTTGAATTCCAGAAGCCAATCGGTCAACGTAAACGGAATAGATACCGACGAAATTATAGACGAATTTCCGGCGAATATCCATTTTAATACGCCCGGTTCATACACTATTTCTCAGACTACCTATTTCGATAAATATTTGTCGAGAAAGGTTTTCGTTAAGATCCCTGCGGGCGAAAGTAACATTTCGGAACGCGGCGATACGTTCGAAGCCCCGTTGTTTATAGTAGACGAAAGCGAATATTTCAGAGATCTATTGTTGTATCTCGAAATCGCTTTGGTGGCTTTGCTCTTCGCAGAATGGATCTTGCACTTGCGCGAGGGAGCGTAAAAGGAGGTCGCTATGTCAGATTTTCATATCACTTTTGCAAATCCGTGGCTCCTCTTCTTGTTGGTCCCCGCATTTGCGGTAACTTTGATTTGGTATTTCAAAATCAACAAGAAATACAGAAGAACGAGAAACCGTATAATTTCGGTAGTATTACATCTCGTCGTTACGTTAATAGCGACGACTCTCCTTGCGGGAATGCGCTTTGAATATAAAGTCGCAAACCAAAATAACGAGATAATTTTGCTCGTAGACGTTTCGGAGAGCGAAAACTTTTCTGAAGAAGAGAGAGACGAATTCGTAGGCACGGTTTTAAACCAAAGCCGTTTCGACAACTATAAAGTAGGCGTCGTTACTTTTGGTTTTGACCAAAAATACGCCGTTCCGCTCACTTACGACGTAAACGGAATTTTTTCGGCTTACGTCGCAGCCGATCTTCCCGATCGCAGCGCCTCGAATATTGAGGACGCCCTTAACTATACGGCAGGACTGTTTTCAAATCCCGAATCGGCTAAAATCGTTCTTATTACCGACGGCCTTGAAACCGATGGCAGAGCGACTTCCGTCGTTCGTTCGATAAAAGCTTCGGGAATAAACGTAGACGTCGCCGAAATTTCAGGCGCTTACGGCGAAGACGTAGTTGTCGTCGGTGTCGAAAAACCCGAATATCATATCGGCGTCGGAACCGAAAACGCCTTTACAGCCCTCCTTTCGAGCAAAACTTCAAAACAGGTGGTTTTGAATTTTTACGACGGCGAAGATAATAAGCTGTCAACTCAGATAGCCGACTTGTCCGAAGGTGAAAACCGCATTGTTTTCAACCATACGTTTACCACCGACGGCGTTCACGATCTTATCGTAGAAGCGGAAGTCGACGGAGAGAGCGACGAAAACTCTTTCGAAGCGAAAAACAACGTCTACCATTCTTTTATAAATATCGAAATTTTCAATAAAGTTCTCATTATCGAAAGAAACGAGGGAGAATCTCAGACTTTGGTCGATATTCTTACGGAAAAAGAAGAGTTCGTCGTAGAAGTCGTTTCGGCTTCGGACGATGAACATCTTCCCCTTACAGTCGACGGTTTGAGACTTTACGACCAAGTAATTTTGTGTAATATCGCATACGAAGATCTTCCCGAAGATTACGATAAAAAACTCTACGACTACGTTAACGAGTTCGGAGGCGGATTATTTACGGTCGGCGGAGATAAAGATCCCGATATGCCCAATTCCGAAGCAAACGCTTATTCGAGGGACGATCTATACGGAACGGTTTTGCAAAGACTTTTGCCCGTTCAGGCGATAGATTATACTCCTCCTCTCGGCGTCGTCGTTATAGTCGATACTTCTGGCTCTATGAACGCGAGCGACAACAACTCTTCTATGAGCCGTCTCGAATGGGCGAAAGAAGGCGCATACGCCGCAATGAGATCTCTGTCCGAAAGAGATTATTTCGGTCTTATGACTTTGGACGACGACTATCATACTATTTTGTCTCTCACTCCGAGAACGCAGGAATCCGAAATCGTCAATGCGATAGAACATCTCGAAAACGCTATGGGCGCAACAGTATTCCCCGGAGCGATCAATAGGGCAGGCGAAGAATTAAGGGCGCTCAAAAACGTAGATAAAAAACATATTATAATAGTTACCGACGGTGAAGTTCCGGCGGAGCAAACGGAAGATTATCAAAATTATATCAGTCACTATTTTGCGGAAGACGGTATTACTCTTTCGGTAATAATGATAAACAGCGGAAACAGAGATGCGGAGGCGGCAATGCAGGCAGCGGTCGACCTCGGAGGCGGTAAACTTTACGTCATTAAAGAATCGTCGACGCTCGTTTCAAAAATTAAAAGCGACCTCTCCATGCCGATGATAACAGAAGTGGAATATAAGACTTTCTATCCCACTATCGCCGATATGTCCTCTCCTTTGGTAAAAGACCTCGGAAGAAATGAAGCCGACGGCAAAAACGATCAGTTGGATATAACTCTCGACGGCTTTTACGGGGTTAAGGCAAAAGCCAAGGCAAACGTCATTTTAAAAGGCGAATTCGACGTTCCTATCTATGCGCAATGGCGTTTCGGAAAGGGTATGGTCGGAAGCCTTATGGTCGACGTAAGCGGTAAATTTGCCAAAGATTTTACCAAGAGCGTTACCGGTAAGCAGTTCATAAAGAACGCTATCGAAAACCTTATGCCCGCAGAGAACATAAGAGCGACGGAAATCTCGTATACCCTTCGCGAAAGCAATTACACTAATAATTTAAGCGTTTACGCGACTTTGGAAGAAGGCGAGAAAATCGAAGGCAAAATTGAAGAAGTGTTCGGAGACGCCGTGATTTCTTTGAACGAAATTACGCCTGACGAAAGTCGAAAGGGCGCTTCAATCTACGTTAGTTCGGCTCTCGGCGCCGACAACGCATACACGAGGGCGTCTTTCATAATTAAGAACGCCGGCATTTACAAGGTAACTCTTAATAAAATAAACGAAGAGGGGACACTTCTTTCGAGCGTGGAATTTTACAAAGAGTTCTCATATTCGAAAGAATACGTCGAGCCGACGCAAGAAGAGATTCTTGCCGCAAAGGAAAATATGGCGGCGCTTGCGATAGGCGGAGGCGGAGCAGTCATCGAAGACCTTGAAGATCCTTCGCGTCAGATTTTCGGCAACTTTATAACGGTTCTCGACAGAGTCATAGATCCCACTTTGTTCTTGGCTATTTTGTCGATAGTATTATTCTTGCTCGATATATGCGTAAGAAAGTTCAAGTTCAAGTGGATACACGAGATAATAAGAGAAAGGAAAAACAAACGAGCGTAACAAGTTTACCTACGTCACGAACCTTAAATCGGAAAGGATGTAAAAATGAAAAAAATAAACAAAATCGCATTTTTGAGCCTGATCGCATGCGTTATGCTTTGTATTGCGACGGCTTGCGGGCTGAAACCGCTTAATGCGCCTCTTAAATTAAAGATAAACGAGGCGAACGTCCTGTCATGGGTAAAAGTGGAGGACGCTAAAAGTTATACAGTTAAAGTCGCGCCATCGTCGACGGACGATTCTTCCGCCGACGAGCAGGCGATACAAGAATTTACGACGAGAAAGGCGAGTTATTCGCTTTCTAAACTCGAAGAGGGAGATTATAAAATAAGCGTTAAAGCGGTCTCCGACGGGAAAACGTCGGGAGATTCGGAATGGTCGGAAGTCATCGAGTGGCACAGACCATACGATTCGGGTTGTTCTTATACACTTATAAATAACGATACGGAATATCAGTTGACTAACGGAAAAGCCGCTTCGGGAGATATAAGAATAGAGGACGTTTATAACGGAAAACCCGTTACGGCGATTGCGGACGCCGCTTTTAAAGGCAACGGAAGATTGACTTCCGTAACCTTGCTCGGAAACAACATAAAGTCGATAGGAGACAACGCTTTTTATAACTGTTCCAAACTTGAAAAAATAGTTATACCCGAATCGGTTGCTTATATCGGTTCGTCGGCGTTCCAGTCTTGCAGATCTCTTCAGAGCGTAAATATCCCGTCGTCGGTCAACGCGATACTTAAAAATACTTTCGCTTATTGCAGATCTTTGACTTCTTTGACGTTGCCGGAGGCGTTGACCGTTATAGAAGACACGGCGTTTTCGGATTGTTCGGCGTTTACCGAGGTGGTTATACCGGACGGCGTCAAGTCGATTGGTATGAGCGCTTACGCAGGCTGTAAACTTCTTGAAAAGGTTACAGTCGGCAAAGGCGTCGAAAGCATCGGAAGTTATGCGTTTTATAAAGACGAAGTTTTAAAGACGGTAGATTTTACGGGCGTTAAAAATCTTTCCGATATCGGCGAGGGAGCGTTCTCCGAATGTTCGGCTTTGACCGAGATAGATTTGCCCGAAGGGCTTTTAAGCATAGGAAAGGGGTGCTTTTATAACGACGTTAATATGACGGAAGTCAGCATACCCTCTTCCGTTTCTCACGTCGGCGTTACGGCGTTTACCGAAACTCAATTTTATAAAGAAGGGGTAGAAAGAGGAGAAAACCTCATATATGCCGATAATTGGCTGATATATTGCGCCGATGAAACGAGAAAGAATATTGAAAGAATAAATCCCGAAGTTTTGAAAGACGGAATCGTCGGAATTGCCGACGAAGTGTTCTATAACGCAAGAAAAATTCTTACGATAAATTTGCCCTCTTCGATGAGGCATATCGGAAATTACGCTTTCTATTGTTCGCCTCTTACCGACACGAGCACGGAAACTTCCCGTAGTTCGTTAAATACGTTGAAGATTGCGGACAGAAGCGTCGAAACGATAGGCGAATACGCATTTGCGGGTTGCGACAAATTGTATATCGTCAATTTCGGCGCGGGAGATAAGAACGGCGCAGGTCTTAAAGATATAGGAAATTACGCTTTCTACGACTGCGCAAGACTTGACAATACCATAATAGGCGGAGAGATAGACCCGACCTTTATTCCCGAAAGCGTAACGAGAATAGGAACATACGCATTCAGAGGAACAAAATTGTGGAGAAACGCCGCAAACGACACTTCTGGCGACGGCGTCGTCTACGCAGGAAATTGGGTAGTCGGATTTACTAAGAGCGTTTCGAGAATAAATCTTAACCTCGATAACGACTACGTCAGCGGAATAGGCGACTATGCGTTTTACAAATGTTCTTCACTGCAAAATATCAGCGGTATCGAAAGAGTAAATTATATAGGCAGAGGAGCCTTTTACGGTTGTTCGGGGCTTGCGGCTATAACTCTTAACAGAAATCTCAAAGAAATAGGAGATTATACGTTCTATAAGTGTTCTAACCTCGTAAGAGTAAGTTTGCCGTCCACTTTGACTTCGATAGGCCGTTCGTCATTTTATAAGTGCGTAACGTTAAACAGTATAGATTTCGAATTGACGGGCGTTACCGAAATAAAACCTTATGCGTTTTACGGATGTAGCGCGCTTAGAGATATCGTTTTCAGCGAAGACCTCGAAAGCATAGGAGATTACGCTTTCTATTCCAATACGGCGATCGCTGAGTTGAATATTCCCGATAAGGTTGAATATATAGGAGTCGAGTCTTTCGGTAAGACTTCATCATTAAAGAGTCTTGATCTCGGAGAAGGAGTTAAGGTCATAGACGATTACGCTTTCTACGGCTGCGTCGGACTTCACGAAATAAATATTCCCGATTCAGTCGAAAGAATAGGCGAATACGCTTTCTATAACTGTAAAAACGTCAGATTTATCGACTTCGGAAGCGGAGTAAGAACTCTTGGAGATTATTCGTTCTACGGAATATCCAAATTAAGAGACCTCTTTATTCCCGAAAACGTTAAGGAAATAGGGAAATACGCGTTTAAGGGCGGTAAAAAACTTACTTCCGTCGTGATAGGCGGAAGCGTCGATAAAATCGGAGAACACGCATTCTTCGGCGCTCAGAACGTAACATTCTATACCGACGTCGAGTCTATAAAGGGCGAATGGAATAAGAGATGGAATTCTTCTTACCGTTTCGTCGTTTGGGGCTGCGAATTGACGGACGGATACGTCAATTCGGTAGTTATAACCGAAAGCAACATCACCAACTCGTTTGCGGTCGGAGAGATTGCAGCGCCGAGAAGGGACGGATATACTTTCGTTGGTTGGAGTTTGTCGGCGGATTCCGAGGAAATTGCATACGAGGCGTCGAAAATTCTTGAAGTTCCGGTCGGCACTAAGTTGTATTCGGTGTGGAGAGAGGGCGTTGAGGAAGAACCCGAAGAAGAGGACGAGGAAGAACCTACGCCCGGCGGAACTCTTATAATATAATTTTGAAATAATAAAAAACGGATAAGTCTTTTTAGTTAAAAAAAACTTAAAGTCGCATACTCATTAAAAGAATATAAATAATAGTAATTGACAAATTACACGCGAAAAACTGTTTTTTTTCAAAGGAGCAAATAAAATGAAGATGTTGAAAAAGACGATGATGGTCGTAATGCTTATACTTTGCGCGACGTTTACGGTTCTTGCCGTTTCGTGCGGGGGCAGTGCCATTACCGCAACGTTTGAAACCAACGGAGGAAACGAAATCGCTTCGATCGAAGTTGTCGGCGAAGAACTTGAATTGCCTACTCCGACGAGATCGGGTTATGAATTCGGCGGTTGGTATGCTTCCGCAGATTTCAGCGGAGGCAGATTGAGCGGAAAAATAACCGTTACGGAAAGCGCCACATACTATGCGAAGTGGATTTCATTATATAATTTAACTCTCGACGCAAACGGCGGAACGATTGGTTCTTCGAAGTTTTCCCTTAAAGAAGGGGACAGCGTTTACGCCGTCGTTAAGGATATAACTCCGTCTTATGCTCATCACGAATTTACGGGTTGGTATAACGGAGCGTCGAGAATTTCCGACGGATATAAAATGCCTGCCCGCGATTTGACCGTTTCAGCCAATTATAAAGTCGAATATACGGTCGAATTGTATTTGCAAAAAGAAAGAGATTCGGCAGAATACGTTAAAGCGGAAGAAAACTTCGTCGGCTATGAAACCGCCGGCATAGAATTTACCGCAAACGTTAAAAAAGAGGGCTATAAGAGCGTTAATCACGCTAATTCGCTCACTAAAAAGACCATAAGCGAGAATTATACCGAAAACGTTTTCAGACAGTATTTCGACGTTGAATCTTACAGAATAGTTTATAATTCCAATTATCCTTCGGAAAGCGGACTTAAAGACGAAAGAGTCAGCGAATGGGCGAATTACGGGGAAAAAGTCGTTGCTCCTTACGATAAATTCTCCGTCGACGGCTATATGTTCGCAGGTTGGGCGGACGAGTCGGGAGAACTTAAATATAAAGTAGACTATCTCAGAAGTCGCGTCGAAAACGCCGACGGCGAAAGCGTCGTCGCGGACGAGATAGAAGTCAAAGAAAATACTTATCTCTATGCGGTATGGAGCAAGGGATTATATAATTTGTTTGGCGGAAACGACGTTATGTATTATAACGCCGCTCAGCCTAACGCTATTTATCTCGAAAGGGGCGGATTGCTCTTTAAAGGAACTTATAACGTCAACAGAAACTGGTTTATCTTTAACGATAAAAACGGCAATTCGATGATAGAGGGTAAACTTTTAGACGAGCAAGGCAACGATATAACGGCGGATACGCTTTCCGCCAAGTTGGTCGCTTTCGCTTTGCAAAATGACGAAAGAAATAATACGACTTACAATTTATATAAAGTCGGTTCGGGTGTAAATAACAATATTTATATAATATTCGACGATTTTAACGGAATAACCTATTCGAGAAGAGGGCAAGCCGTTTCGGAAGGCAAATATTATATAGACGACAACGGATATTACGTCGTAACCTATTATAAAGGACCTTTGGCTGAGTCGGAGAACGAATCCGATAGGCAAATGGTTATAAAAACCGCAGAGTCGGACGACGGGACATATACTTTCCAACAGAGAAACGAAGAAGAACTCGCAATGGGAACTGTCGGCAGAGGCGTTATATTTAACGGATCGCTTTACGTTGTAGATACCGATTACGCTTACGGCTTGACTTTCGACGGTTTCGGCAACGCTACCTATAAAACCCCGGATACGGTTATTGATTTCACTTATTCCGAAGGTAGTCAGCAGGGAGAATATAATATTTTGGAAAACGGCAACGACGTCGGCGTAGTAAGGATCGAAGAGACGGCAAAAGGCGTAAAATATTATATGTTTTACGATGAAGAATATAATCATATCTATACCGTAAGCGACGACGCTACTTTATCGGTAGACGGATTTAACCGCGTGGTTTATACCAAAGGTGAAACGACCGTAACGGCGTTTTACAATCTCAGACAATCGGTGATGAACGGCAATATAGTGTCGTTTAAAGATACCGAAACGGGAATAGATTATACCTTTATCATCACCGCCGAGGAAGATGACGGAATAGTCAACGAAAACGGTCAGTCACAGGTAACTTACAAGGCGGAACAAAGAGAAAATAATTACGCCGAGTATTATTTCAAAGACGGAAACAGTATTTATTACGGACCGTTGGTAGTATTTAACGGCGTTGACGGCGACGATATAAAGGCTGAAATATGGATGAGAACGGCTTCTGCGTCGTTCGCAAAAGTTTCCGAAGGAATAGTAACTTTAAAAGACGGACACTACGCTTATAGCGAAACGCAAAAAATCGAAGCGGAAGACGCTGCAAAGGTCCCGATAAATTTCAGTAACGTTAAAGCTTTCGAATTCGACGTTGATTCCACTACGAGCAACGGCAGAAGTTACGACGTAAACTTCTGGTATAATTATACCGATATAAACGACGTCGTTTATCATAACGAATTGGTATTTACGTCGGATAAAGAAACGTTTACTTTAATTCTTCCGTTAAACCCCGACCAGAAAGATCCCATATTCTCCAACGTCGGAATTTATTATAACGGAAGCAATACCTATAAAGGCGAATACAAGATAAATAACGACGGAAGCGTAACGTTTACGTCCGTGAGAAGAATCGAAACCGACAGGGGAACGGAGACGCAGGAAGACATATTCTATTTCAGACTTAATAACGAAGAGAAATCGCTCGCTCTTCTCAATAACACCCCTTACAGATCTGCAATAAGGCTTCAAAACGGCGGTTACGACAATAAATATCTCTATTTTGACGGCACTCCTTCGACAGCCTCTTTGGTAGTATTAGATACCGAAAACGGCAAAGAAGAGCAGACTTATAAAGGAACGATAAGCGAAGTCGGCAAAACGAGCGTATTCGGCTCGGAAAGCAAACAGATATACGAATTTACTTCTGAAGACTACGGTTCATTCAGATTTATCGTAAGTTTTGATTATAATACGGGATTCGAAGTCAGATATTCTACGGGCTATAATCTTATATATACCGTTGAAGACAATATCATAACTCTTTACAGCGACGAATACGAAGAAGAATATCATTCCGACGATGGAACTTTAAGACTCGACGGATTCGGCGGCTGGGCAAAATACGTCGGCGTAAAGGGAGACGTAGAAGGCTCGTATACCTATAACGACGGTTTAATAACCGTAAACAGCGGTCTTGACGCTCGTTATTTCGATCTTAACGGCGAAGATTTCACCGTAAAGGGAAAAGAATACGGCGTATACGTTTTAAGAAATAACCACTATAACGACAAAATATTCTATGAGATAGACGGCTACGGTAAATTGAAAGTTTTCGTTTCGGAAGACGGCTCGACCAAAGAATATATCGACGAAGACGGAAGTTACGTATACGACGAGGCGACGAAAGTCATAACTTTGAATTATTCTAACGGTTCGGTTACCGAAGAAGGAGTTCTCGGCGTATACCGCGACGGCAATTATTACAGACGTTCGTTCACGCCGTTTGAAAATCAGACCGCAGGCGTATACCTCAATCCGCAGAATTGGGCTGTTCTCGTTCTCGACAATATCGGCAACGGCTCGTGGTTCGACGAAAACGGAAATAAAGGAAGCGGAACTTATACGGTAATAAGCGACAGTCTGTTGTATTTTGCCGACGAGGACGGAAACGACGGAAGAATTTATATTTACAATTCCGAAGCGAGAACGATCTCGAGCGTCAGAAACAGCGCTCACGCATATTATACGGCAGATTTCAACTCTTTGGTGTTTACGAGAACGGGATTCGTCGTCTATAACGGAGAGCGGAACAATTATTATATGATGGACGGCGAAGACGTAATTATTTTCAGACAGACCGGCGAAGGTAAATACGGATTTACCGAAGATAAGTCGTTCGGAAAGTTCGAAAGCGAAAAAGATTACGACGGAGAACACTTCTATCAAAGCGAGGGCGTCAGCATTTCTTTCCAAAGAGATCCCGACAGAACTGAAAATTACAGAATAAACCTCGAAGGCGAATTGAAAGATATAGAAGAACTTTCGTTCACTCCGCCGGGAACAAAGACGTTCACTAACGTCGTCGGAGATATTACCGTCGGCGGAAGAAGTTCGCAATGCTTTATTACCCGTGAAGAAGACAAGATGTTCGTTACTTTCTTGTTGCAGGACGATAAGGGCAACCTTGGAAACTACAATATCTACATCGAAGCGACGTATAAGGGCGGCGAAGGCAGCACTTATATCGTAACGGGCGTAGAAAGAAGTCAGACAATCTATTCTTCGAAATTCCTTTCCAACTACTATCTGTATTATTATTACTTCGGAGCGGCGGCAGCCCGTTCGTATAATAACGAATTCGGAACCATAAAAATCGTCGAAGTATTCGATGAAGAGTGGGAACTTATAGATTTCTATGCGGAAGGCGAATTCGGAAGCGCGTCGAATTTCAAAGATTACAAGGGCAATCCTCTCGGATTTAAGGCGAAATACGAAGTTCAGGAAGGAGAGGGGCAGGCTGTCGGAACAGACTTTTACACTCTCAGTTACGTTGCGGACGACGGATTTAAGTATAACGTATACTTTATCGTCGGCAATCACCCATATATGAGATCGCTTGCATATATGGTAAACCTCTTCGGAAGAGAGGAAACTCTTACCACCGACGACGGCGTTTACGAAGTTACGATCGAAAGAGTCGCGGCGACGGACAGAAACTATAAACTCGGCGCTTTGGCGAGAGTAGAAGTCAAGAAAAACGGCGTCAAGGTTGAAAATGCCGCGCTTGCGATAATTTACGGAAACGTATTCCTCATCGAGAGAAAGGAAGACGGAACGGCGACTTACTATCAAATCGATATAAAACTCGAAAACAACGGCTCGGTCGAAGAAAGTGAAGTGCTTAAAATCGACAGCGTTTCGGTCAAAGAATACACTTCGACGACTTATAAGAGCGAGGACGGAGAGTCTTTCGTCGACTTCGTCGACGGCATTCCTACCGTTTTGTCGCTTACCGACGGAAAGGGAAACAGGACCAATTATATCGTTTCCGCTTATACTCACGACGAAGAAACCGGAGAATATAAGATAACCACCTCCGTCGCAGAATATATCGTAAAAATAGTCGACGGAAAAGCGGTCATAGAAAAGGTAGAAGAGGAAAAAACCGGAGATAAATAATTTCTCGATAAATTCTTTTATTACAGCGTAAAAAACTTTTTAGGAAAACTAATAT
>CADBUU010000085.1 GCA_902797945.1 uncultured Eubacteriales bacterium
ATATTTAAAAGTTTTTAGTCTTTTTGCCTTTCTGTACTTTAAAGTTATTTACTCGTTACTAATCTCCGTGTCTTTATCCCGTCTTTTCCTAACAAAATAAAGCCACTTTCATTATAACATTCTATGCAGTTGTCAATCTTCAATTCAGTCGCAATCGGCGACCGCTCACTCAAGTGAGCCTAATTATAATAACATATCAAAAAAACTATGTCAAGTATTTTTCAAAGATTTTTTAATATTTTTTTAATAAAAAAATTTATATTATAATATATAATGATAAAAGGAAGACGCTTTGTCTTCCTTTTGTTTTTAATTCTTCGTCGGTTTAAAACCGTCTTTTAAAGAAACGATTTCCGAAAGCACGAGTTTTCCGTCTATATCGAAAGTTTTATAATAACCTTTTCTCATAAGTTGGAAACTTTTGCCCTCGCCTACTTGTTTAAGATAAGGTTCGGCTTTGCCTTTAAAGACGTGAACACTGTCGTAATTCATACGTTCGGAAAAATCTTGGCCCGCATACTCGGCGTCTTTAAGAAGATAATCGTATTTTCTTATTTCGCAATCCACGCAATCCTCGGCGCTAACCCAATGTATAACGCCCTTGACTTTTATGCCGCTCGTATCGTTTCCACTCTTAGATTCGGGGATATACGAACAACGAAGTTCTTTGACGCTTCCGTCCTCGTTTAAAACGACGTCGTCGCATTTTATTATATAGGCGTTTTTAAGTCTGACGTAGCCGTCTTTTTTCAGTCTGAAATATTTCGGCGGAGGATCGAGCGAAAAGTCTTCGGAATCAATATAAATTTCCTTAGAAAAAGTAATTTTTCTCGTTCCGGAAGTCTCGTCGTTAGGGTTGATTTCAAAATCCTCTTTCTCGCTTGTTTCGGGGAAATTCGTGATAACTACCTTTATAGGCTCGAAAACAGCCATCGCCCTCTCCGCATGAACGTTGAGATAATCTCTTATAAAATGTTCGAGATAACTCACTTCTATTTCCGAATTCGCCTTGGCGATACCTATCGCTTCGCAGAAGTTTTTTAACGCTTCGGCGGGAACTCCTCTATTGCGAAGTCCCGTTAATGTCGGCATTCTGGGATCGTCCCAACCCGTTACGGCTTTATCTTCAACCAACTTTTTAAGATATCTCTTGCTCATAACGGTATTGGTTATATTTAGCCTTGCGAACTCTATCTGTCTCGGCTTATGTTCTACGCCGGTGTTTTCGACCACCCAATTATAAAGCGGTCTGTGGTCTTCGAATTCGAGAGTGCAAAGAGAATGAGTTACACCCTGCATAGAATCGCAAATTGGATGAGCAAAATCATACATGGGATAAATGCACCATTTATCGCCCGTTCTGTGATGAGTTGCCCGTAAAACCCTATAAATTACGGGGTCGCGAAGATTTATATTCGGAGAAGCCATATCGATTTTCGCCCTTAACACTTTTTCGCCGTCGGCAAATCTACCGTCTTTCATAGCGTAAAAAAGTTGGAGATTTTCTTCAATCGAACGATTGCGGTAAGGACTTTCCTTACCCGGTTCTGTAAGAGTTCCCCTCGTCTCACTTATTTCTTCGGCGGACAAATCGCAGACGAACGCTTTTCCGTCCTCGATAAGTTTTACGGCTTTTTCGAAAATAACGTCAAAGAAGTCGGACGCATAATGAATTTCATACCATTTAAAGCCGAGCCATTCTATATCGGCTTTTATTGCGTCGACGTATTCCGTTTTTTCTTTCGAAGGATTGGTATCGTCGAAAAAGAGATTGCAAACGCCGCCGTATTTTTCCGCAGTTCCGAAATTCAGGCAAAGAGATTTAGCGTGCCCGATATGGAGATAACCGTTCGGTTCGGGAGGAAATCTCGTATGAACGCCGGTTACTTTTCCCTCTTCGAGTTCTTGATTTATTATTTCTTCGATAAAATTATTTGCTTCCATATAATCCTCTTTATTTCTATCAAGTATATATTTTAACATATTTACACTTTTTTTTCAAATATTTTGAAGTAAAAATAGTCCTATGATATACAATATTTTACTTTTTGAGCAGAAAACAGGCTACGAATGATCTTTCGTAACCTGTTTGTATTTATCAGATATAAATCAACCCCCGATTCCAAACCAAATATAATCGACGTATTGAGTCGTGAGATAGTTGGCGAAAACGGCGCTGTCCGGCGAATTATCGGGAGGGTTATTATATACTCCGCCATCCTCTTTATACTTCCATTTTTTACCGATAGGATAGTCGACTTTATTCAAAAGGTCACAATCCTTAAAAGCAAGTATACCTATTTTGTTTAAGTCTTTTCCGAGTTTGACTTCCATTAATCCTTTACAACCGCTGAAAGCTTCGTCGCCTATCTCCTCTACACCGTCCGAAATAACGCAGGATGTTATTTTTAAATTGTTTTTAAATGCGTTCTCGGCAATTTTTATCACGGAATAACCGTCTATTTGCGACGGAATCACTATTTTTTCAAGTTTATCGTTTTTTAATCCGATTATTATCGCTTTGCCGTCCGCTATTTCATATAAAAAGTCGTCGTTTTCAGTATCTTCATAATCGACGAAATCTCTTTTTTCGGTCGCGCCGCAAACTTTACAACGATACAAGGTATACCCTTTGTCCGAAAGCGTTGGCTCAACGATTTTTTCGGGTTCGAAATCATGAGGAATCATTTCCGTAAAATCGGTTTCAAAATGATCTCCGCACCGAGAACAAATATGAAGCGTATATCCTTTATCCACGCACGTCGGTTTATATATCCGTTCGGTATAGTCGTGTTCGTGTTGTTCTGAATTATATCGTTTTTCTTCTTTTCCGCAAATCGAACAATATCTTCTTTCTTCCGACTCGCTAACCGCTATCCATTCCCCGTAAGAATGCCCGAGCGCAGATTTAACATCCGTCTTTTCTTCCTTTCCGCATCGCTCGCATTTACGCAGCAAGTAACCTTCTTCCTCGCACGACGGCGCAATAATTCGTTCCGAAAACTCATGCCCCGTAAAAGAGACAAAATCGCCTTTAAAACTATCGCCGCACTCGGAACAAACATAAAGCGTGTATCCGTTTTCCTCACAAGTCGGTTTTACAACGGACGCAACGTAAGAATGAGAAAGCTTTGGAATAGTCCTCGTTTCAATATGCGTTTCGTCATTAATGCAAAAACGACATTCTTCACCCTCTTGTTTACACGTTGCAGGCCTAACGATTGCCCACTCGGAAAAATCGTGACCGTAAGCCGGAGAATAGTCGGAAACAAAAGAATGTCCGCATTCGGAACAGGTATATACCGTATAACCCGCCATATAACAGGTGGAAACAATTATTTCTTTAACGTAATTATGGGAAAGTTTCGGTATAATACGTTTTTCCAGATGTTTTTCATCATGCCTACAGATACGGACTTCCTCCCCTTCCTCATTACAAGTCGGATATTTTACGACTTCCCATTCGCCGAAATCATGTCCCGTTGCGGAAACGACGTCGCTTTTATAAGTTTCCCCGCATTTTGAACAAGTATAAGTCGTATAGCCGCCTGTTTCGCAAGTAGGCAACGTAACTGATGAATTAAATTCGTGCGCAAGTTGCCGTATAGTTCGTTTTTCAACGTGCGTTTCATTATTCAGACAGATACGGCGTTCTTCACCCTCTTCTTCGCAAGTCGGATATTTTACGACTTCCCATTCGCCGAAATTATGTCCTGTTGCGGAAACGACGTCTCCGATATACTCTTCACCGCAAGCGCAAAAATATAAAGTATAGCCGTAACTGTCGCAAGTGGGAACGACAGTCGTATTTTCAAACTCGTGTTCGTGCCGTTCTTCGATTTCCTGACCGTCGCTTTCGTTTGCGCCGCTTACTTCGCCTCCTAACTTAACGACGCCGTCTTTCTCGGTTTCGTCTTTGCTATTTGTTGTCAGTTCCGACAACTTTTCTGACAAATCGGCAACGATCTCGCTCGTCCGACTTGCGCCGACTATGGTTAAAATCATCCCGCATGCGGAAAACACTACCGATAACGAAACTAAAATTATGATGATTTTGTTTTTCATTAGTAAAAACCTTCAAAAGCGGGCGGCCGCATTTACGACCGCCCGCCTATTTATTTTGAATTTTATTTGATTTTTATCCTGTTATTGAAAGCGGAAACAAGCTGAAAAATACCATATAAAACGATGATTATTCCCAAAATAAGCGCGGAAACGTTTCTGAAACTTTCGAGCGAAACGAGGCAGATACCGAGAACAAACGCAGCGACGCCTATTATTATTCCTATAATAAATGAAGAAAACCCTTCTTTCCTGCGCAATCCCAAAAGCGCGTCGACGATAAAAAGAGCGCCCATCGCAATCAAGATCCAAGGTATGAAATTTATTATGAGATTCGCCGGCTTTTCTTGAATAAAATAAATTCCGAGCGCAATCAAAAGCGCGCTCCATATACCGGCGCCGCTGATAAGCGATTGATTGTTGACTATAAATAACGCTATGTTAAGGCACCCTGCAACAATGACCACTATTCCCATAAGCGTATTTATCGTATCCGTCGCATTGTTGAACGAAATACAGAACGAAACGCCTATCGCAATAGTTATTACTGCGGTAATAACGTTCATCACGGTTACCGCTCTACCTAATCTTTTTGACATAATATCTCCTTTCCGTAAGCGAAACGTTTACGGTTTAAAACTTTTTATATTATACTATAAAGATTTTTAATTGTCAAATTATAAGTATAACTTTTCTACTAAAAGCGAATAATCGGAAATATGGAAAATAACGACAAAAAAATAGCAATCGTCGGCGGAGGCGTAACGGGATTATCGGCGGGCATTCACGCCCTTTTGAACGGATATTCTGCCGAAATCTACGAAAGCCACTCGATAGTAGGCGGAAATCTTACCGCATGGAAAAGAAAAGATTGCGTTATAGACAACTGTATTCATTGGCTTACGGGAACCAACCCAAACTCTTCCGAATACTCCGAATGGAAAGAAATCGGGGCGTTTGACGATATGACGTTTCACTCTCCCGAAAGTCTGTTTACGTTCTGCCGAGGAGATAAAAAATTATCTTTAAAAAGAAATTCGGACGAATTTTTTTCGGATATGCTGACAATATCTCCCGACGACGAAAAACAAATCGAGTCGCTTAAAAAAGGCGTGGAGGCGGCGAAAAGAATATTCGGTATCGCCGGAGAGGAGAGAAACGTCCGCTCAAGAGGAATAAACCGTCTCGCCGATTATCTTAAATTCGGAAGTTACCATTTTATCTCCATCGGTCAACTTTCCGAAAAGTTCAAAAATCCCTTTTTAAAAAATTTCTTGCGAGGTTTTATAGGTAAAAGTTTTTCCGCCCTCGCCCTCGTTTCGGTATACGCAACCTTTACGGGCGGAAACGGAGATATTCCGACGAAAGGCTCGGCTTCGTTATGTCGCGCGTTAAAAAATAAGTATATTTCACTCGGCGGCAAAATATATACCGGGAAAAAAGTCGTTAAGGCGGAAGAGAACGAAAATAAAGTGACTCTTCGTTTTTGCGGAGGAGAAAAAACTACCTGCGACTTTGTGGTAATAACTGCGGACCCTCTTTCCGTTTACGAAAAAATCATTCCGTCCAAAATGCCGAAATCTTTAAAAAAAACCTACGATAAACGCCTTATAGGGCGTTTTTCGGCAATTCACGTCGCAATTAAACTAAACGGCGACACTCCTTTTAAAGGAGATTTGATTTTTGAGGCGGACGAAGGTTTAAGAAAAGAATTCGGCTGCTTTAACGTTATGTTCAGAGAATTTTCCCACGAAAAAACTTTTGCGCCGACGGGTAAATCAGTAGTTATAGCCGAATGTTTTATTCCCGTTGATAAGGCAAAAAATTTTATTGCTTTGCGTGAAAACCGCAGACTCTACGAAATCTTTAAAAATCACTTTTGCGATTTAATCAAGTCGTTTTATGAAAGCAGAATATCAAGGATAGACGGCGAAATAATAGATTGTTGGACGAGCGCGACTTATAATTCTTTTACCCAGTCGGTAAACGGCGAATTTATGAGTTATATTCTTCCTCCGAGATTTATCCCCCCGAAAATACCGATGACGCCTCGCGGATTTCAGAGAATAATTATCGCTTCCCAAGGACTTAAACCGATAGGCGGACTTCCCATCGCTTTAAAATCGGGAAAACAAGCGATTGAAAAGATTCGGAAAAACGACAGAGTAAAAACCGCTTTCGGCGTCCCGTATAAAGTCGATACGGCGAAAACGTAATTTCGATTGACTTATATATTTTCATTTGATATACTTGTATCAAATCATAATTTAAACGATTTTCCGATAGCGAAACTTTTATGATTGTTTGCATTCAACCTTTTTTTAACAATGTTTTTATATAATAGGGGAGCTTTTGATAATGACAAAAGAAAAGAATTTAAGAAAAGAAATCGCAACGAGAAAATTTAAACAAACCAACAAGTTTTTTTATTGGATTTACCGCACGGTAATGAAAATCGTCGGAAAAAAATACAACGCTCATTACGAGATAGTCGACAATATCAACGACTGCAAAGGACCTTGCTTCGTTATTTTTAATCACTTATCGAGAATCGACCATATGTATGTCAACGAAATAACTTATCCGAAAAGAGTAAATATGCTCGCAGGGTATAACGAGTTCTTTCGTTCTCATCTTCAATGAGCTTTTAAACGAAACAACGTTTTGCCTAAAAAACAATATATAAACGATCTTGTAAGCACGAAAGCGATACTTTCGATAATAAATCAAGGCGGAAGCGTTTCATTTGCGCCGGAAGGGCTTGCTTCAAACGACGGAATGAACAAACCGATAGTTCCGCACACCGGAAACCTCTTGAAAAAAATAGGAATTCCCGTTTATTTCGTGGAACTTCGCGGACAATATCTTCAAAACACGAAGCATTGTCTTGACGAAAGATACGGCGAAACTTACGCTAAAATTTCATTGATGTTTTCCCCCGAAGACTTAAAAACTCTTTCCGGCGACGAAATCGACGTCAAAATAAACGAAGCTTTCCGCCACGACGAATACGAATGGCAAAAACAAAAGCATATAAAGTGGACGACCAACGGAAGAATGTGCCATAGGTTAGAAGATATTTTATATAAATGTCCTAAATGCGGAGTTGAATTCGAAATGGAAGGCAAAGAAAATCAACTTATATGCAAGGCTTGCGGAAACGGGTTGACGATGGACGAGTATTACGACTTCCATAAATTAAACGACGATTGCGTCATTTACGAAACGCCTTCGAAATGGGTAAACCAGGAAAGAATTTCAATCATACGCGAAATTCGGCAAAATCCCGAATATTCTTTTACCGAAAACGTAGAAATCGGAGTTCTCCCGAACGACCACTTCGTAAAAGATCATAAAACGTCCGAAAAAGTAGCGAAAGGCATACTTACTATAGACCACGACGGAATGCGCTTTAAAGGTGAAAACACTTCGGACTACGACTTCTCTCTTTCATACAAAGACCTTTATACCATAATAACGGAAATTGATTCTTCGTATTTTAACCTCTACGTAAACGGAGAATATCACGACGTTTTCCCCGAACGAAAATCGACGATTAAAATTTCCATGCTTGTCGAGGAAATGCACAGACTTCACGTCAATACTTATAAAAACTTCCCTTGGAACGATTATATGTATGAAAATTTATAATTGGAGTAAAAAATGTTTGCAGGTATTATTTTAGCTATAATCGCTATAATTTTAATTGTTTATATATGCATTTCAAAGTCCTCATCAAATAATAGAAGCGAAAATCACGACTCGCTGATTTCAAGAAGAAAATACGGCGCCGAATTGAATTAGGAAACCGAGGAACGTGGGGCGCCGCAATGGCTTACGCTTACCGTCAGGATATTTTTTCAAAAATATTAAAGGTTATAAAAAAATAAACAAAAAAAGATATTGCGACAGTGAAGTGAACCCCAAAAGTTAGACACTTTAGGAGGCGCATATCACAGCAATATCTTTTTCCCTTCCATTTTATTCCGATAGTTTTATCTTCAACGTTAAATAACCGTATTCCCTCTTAAATTGTTTTTAAGCCCATCAATCTCGCTTTCAGTAAGACCGAGTCGTTTAATATAATCCGTCGCAAGGACTACAAGGTCGGCGCTCTCTAAATCTTTTAATTGAATTTCAAACGCCTTTGAAAGCGAAGTTAAAATATTGCTCTCCGCAATTTTTTCATATTGCTCGTTTTCGGAACTCAACTTATAAAAATTAACATAGGTAAGCATATAGTCTTCCTTTATCTCCCGAACGGTTGCCCCCATCAGGCATTCGAGTATCCCTATCGCAAAACCCGTTCTGTCCTTTCCTTCTTTACAGTGAATCAGATATGGACCGCTATGGGAAGAAATATATCTGAAGCCTTCGGCAAGTTTAACTCTGTAATCTTCGTCGAAGAAATCCATTCCCATATTGAGAAAAAACACGTCGAGTTTAGAGTAAACAGAACTTTCGTAATCCGGAAAATTACTTGCGGAATCTTCGGAGTCCGCCATGTTGAGTATGGTTTTTATAAAATGCTCGCCCACCGCCTTATCCGCTTCTTTATTTCTGCCTATCGACGGATTGACGGGCGAAGAAGATCTGAACAAAATATCCTTTCCCATACCGCTCGTATTAACCGCCCTGAAATTTGCGAACTCCTCGTCAGTCAATTCCTCGTAATCGCTCCTTTTGTTCGTTCTCGCGCTCCCTACCTTTCGCAGAGCGTATTCTTCGGCATAACCCTGTTTTTTTGCGACGAAAATGACAACGGGGGTATTATCGTCGTAACCATCTTTCCATATATATTCGTAACCCGATTCGTTCGTCTTTATTTCCGCAATTTTTAAAGCGGAGGCAAAATTTCCGTTATTTACGGCAAGAACGACCTGCTCTTTGCCTTGCGAATTGGTTTTGAAACAACAAATACCTTCCCCGGCGTCGACGTCGGAATACGTCGTTCCGACAGGTATTTCTATTTCGGCGCTACCGATTTTAACTCGCACGACGTCCGCCACCTCGAAGCCGAGTCCGAGCATTGTTTTCGGCTCGACGGAAAGTATTACGTTGCCGTATTTATTTATATCGTCAATTGTCGTAACGACTTCGACGGTCTTTTCGGTTTGTTCTTCTTTTTGAGCGGAATCTCGGCTGTCTTCCCCCGTTTTTGAACAAGAACACATAGCCATAAAAGCGATTATCAAAATAATGATTAATAATCTTTTCATAATATTATTCTCCCGAAATAAATGCGCCGCATTTCTCCCGAAACACGGCGCATTTATCTGTCCGAATTATAAACTTTTATTTTTCTCTTTGTATTCTTCAAGCGCTTTGGCAAGTTGGTCGGGGCAAGAGGTATTAGCCTTGCATTTGATTCCTTTGAGAGTATCGATAATATCGTCTATTTTTCTACCTTGAACGAGTTTTGCGATACCCTGCAAATTTCCGCTGCAACCGCCTATAAATTTAACGTTTTCTACGCGCCCGTCTTCGGTAACGTCGAAAAGTATTTGCCTGCTACAAGTTCCTTTGGTTAAATAAGTTTGCATTTTTTCTCCTTTCAGTCTACGAGCAAATCGTAAACGCCCGCGTATACGTTGCCCGCCTTTTCTTCCCATTTTTTAAAGACGTCTTTCGCCGTTTGTCTGTTTGGAACGACGAGTTTGATTTCGAGCATGGGTTGAGAAGTTTCAAGTATTTTCAAATATACCGTATAAGTCCCGTCTTTATTCATATAATAATCTGCGACACATTCCTGACGCTTGCGGTATTTTGCCCTGTTGTTTTTTACGAATACGGATATCTCCTCCCTCAAAGAAGAGGGTATCTGAACGTAAAAATCGGCAAGGCATATCCTACCGTCCGGCGTGATGCTGTATAAAGGCTCTCCGCTCGTGGATACGTTATAGATAAACGAATGGTCTAAAAGCGTAGACAAAAGAGGTCTGCAATCCATATAGTTTATCCAACTGTTCGACGAGCAACACATATCCAAAATCGTATTTTCGGATAAGGGGACTTCCATTTTGTCAAAGACGAACAGCAATATTAACTTGTTTACCAAAGCGTCGCCTTTGACCAGCATATTTCCTCCGAAGTGTTATAGACGGCCTACGGATCAGGCTTCGAACTGTTTAAGTTCTTCCAAGAGATCCGAGCAATCGTTCGAATGAATTTCTACGGTTATAGGTCTTGCAAGGTCAAGACTGAATATTCCGAGAATAGACTTAGCGTCAACGACGTATCTGTCGCTGCGAAGATCTATTTCATAAGCGTATTTTTGAACGATAGCGACGAAGTTTTTAACTTGACTTGCCATTTGAAGGGAAATCTGAACCGATTTCATAATTACTACCTCCGAGTTATATTATTTGCGACGTAAAATTTCTCTTACAATTCGCCGAATATATTATACAAAAAAAAATAAAAAAAATCAATAGTTTTAAATAAATAATTGTGCATAAAAAAAATATATGATATAATTATAGGCGTAAACGATAAAATTTTTATAGGGTTAGTATGTTAACGAGAGAAAAAACGATAGAAAACTTTAAAAAAGCGTCGGCGAATATAGTAGGCGCAAAGTATATTCTCGCCGACAAAAAAATAAGCGAATTATTAAAGATAATCGCAAGTTCGAAAATGCTTTACGAACTTTTCAGACACGTTACCGAAAATTTCGATTACGCGACTTTCAAAGACGTGTGTTTCGCCCGTTCCGTAAACGGGAAAGGCGTATTTACCATGCCGGCAAAAGACGAAGATTCTCTCGCTCTTATTTTTCTTCTTTTCGTTGAAATAGACGATAAAAAAACCGACCTTATAAAACTTTTAAAAGATTATTTTCCTTCGGAAGGAGGAAAACAAGCAAGCTATGCTCTATTCGTCACAAAAGTCGTTATTCCGTTTGAACTTCTCGTCGAAAAATACGCCTATATGCTCATTAACGAGGATTCCGCCGAAAAAAAAGATGAAGGCGGAATGCGTATAAACAAAACAGAACAACCCTCGTCGTCTATAAATTCAGCCGTTTTAAACGTCAATTTGAAGGAGGCTATATTATATCTTTCGAGAGAGAGAAACCTCCTCGCCGCAAATCCGAAACTTACCGACGAAGAAGAGAGCGAATTGGTATATATCATAGACGAACTTATTTCTTCTCTCAAAGAAAACAGAGAAAGAGATATCGCCCTTTCGTTTATCGCCCTTAAATATGCGGTAAAAAACAATAAGCAGGCAGGAATCGACTTGAATAAAATCACGGACCTTATAAAGAAAATACAAATCGGAGAATAAGTTAATGAAAGAAAAGACGTTATCTTCAAAAAAAATATTTCAAGGTAAAGTTATATCGTTAAGAGTCGACGAAATAATTACCAAAGGAGACGTCAAGGGGGAAAGAGAGGTAATTTCTCACAACGGTGGCTCGGCGGTTTTGGCGGTAAAGGATGGAAAAATACTCCTTGAAAGGCAATTCCGCTATCCTTACGGCGAAGAAATATGGGAGATCCCGGCGGGCAAACGAGACAAAGACGAAGAGTTTATTCAAACCGCAAAGCGAGAACTCGAAGAAGAAACGGGGCTTATTCCACTTAATTTAAAACAAATTTTAACTCTTTATCCTTCCCCGGGATATACGGACGAAATAATCGGAGTATTTTTTGCCGACAATTTTAAGCAAGGCAAACTGAAGTTCGACGACACGGAATTTTTGACTTCGCAGTGGGTTGACGAACAAAAAGTATACGAAATGATAGATTCGGGCGAAATAAAGGACGCAAAAACCCTCGTCGCAATACTTTGGTATAAGGCGTCGACAAAATGAAAGGACTCGAACTTTCGGCAAAAAAAAGCACCGTAAGCATGATACTTACGGTATTGCTATACGCAGTCGGCGCATTTTCCGTTCCCTATGAAAAAATAGCCGAACTGTTCGGCGGAACGGACGAAACGGTATTTGCGTTCGGGTTTATATGCAAGGTTATTTGCTCATTATTGCCCGTTTATCTTATTTTTCAATTCGGATTTTCTAAAATACTGAAAATAAAACCTCTCGAATCAAAGGGCTTACTTTTCTGCATACCGGCGCTTGTCGTTGCCGTGGACAACTTCCCTTTCGCGCCTATAATCCTCGGCAATATGTCGATTAACGGCCCTTTTTTAAAAATAATAACCTACCTGTTATTCTGCTTTTCAATAGCCCTTTTGGAAGAAAGTGTTTTCAGAGGGATAATTTTTCCCCTGTGCTTATATAAAACGAGCCGAGATAAGAGAGGAACTTTTTTAGCCGTGATCATTTCGTCGGCAATATTCGGAGCGACGCATCTCCTCAATCTTTTCGGCGGTTTTTCGCCCGTGGTTTTCCTGCAAGTCGGATATTCATTTTTAATCGGCTGTATGTGCTGTCTTACTGCGCTTTTTACGGGAAGGTTATGGTATCCGATAATAATTCACTTCGTTTTCGACGCAGGCGGCTTTTTGTCCGATTATTTCGGGCAAGGCGTTTTATGGACTGCTGAAAACGTCGTCTTAACTATAATCATTTCTGTAATATGCGCGGCTATCCTCGCAGTATTATTCTTTAAAAACGATTATTCGTCTATTTTCGACGAGTGGAAATTAAACGATTTTCCGAAAAAAAACGGGAATACCGATTAAAAGGTATTCCCTTATTTGTTAAATAAATTGCAGAACGTCGACGAGGATCGCGAACGCAAGTATCAAGACGAACCCTACGGCGTGAATTATAGCCTCGACCTTTCGGTTGATAGGCTTTTTTCTTATCCATTCAATGACGCAGAAAACTATTTTCGAGCCGTCGAGCGCAGGTATCGGCAACAAATTGAATACGGCAAGATTTACGCCTATAAAAGATATTATTTCAAGAGCATACCAAGGTCCCATTTGTATTACCTTGGTCGCCGTAATAATTGTCGTAACCGTCCCCCCCATTGAATTTATTCCGAGCCTTCCGGTAATAAGTTCTCCGAGCGTTCTGAAAATCGTTCCTCCTATTCTGAAAGAATAGCCGAAAGACCTGCCTATAGAACGGAAAAAGCCAACTTTTCTGTAATCCGAGGTGACGTAATATCCGTAATCATATTCCTTTATTCCTAAAAATTCAAGGACCGAGCCAACGTCGTTTTTATCGACGTTTTCCCATGAGGCAGGCAATACCCAATCGTATTTTGTCGACCTCGAAGTCCATAGAGAAACGCTGTCTCCCGTTTTCGCGGCCGAAAGCGCAACTTTAATATCCTCTTCGTCGTAAACTATTATACTGTCGTCGAAATCACTACCGTCAAACCCTATTCTTACGAAATATTCTTCGGGCTTAAATATCCTTTCGTCGCTTTTTACGACTTTTAACGCCGAAGCGAAACCCAAAGCGCCGTATACTTTTCCCACTTCCGTAACGTTAGAACATTCTACGTCCTTACGGAGTTTTACGGGAATATTTTCGGTCTTTCCGTCTCTTATTATTTCAACCTCGACGACTTCTCCTTCCTTGGAATGGTTGAGAGCCGAAATAAGGTCGGTCGTCATATATATCGACGAGTTTTTCCCTCCCTTTTTAATAGAAAGTATATAGTCGCCGTTTTGAAGCGTTTGTTCGGCATAAACGGAATCCAAACCGGTATACGGTTTTACAAGCGTTACTCCGAGCGTCGATTGCCCATAGACGTTCATAGAAATTATAATAACTATCAGCGCAAGAAGATAATTCATCGTTGCCCCGGCAAGAAGAACGAGAATTCTCTTCCACGGCGCTTTTTTGTCAAAGGCGTCCTCGTTATCGCTTTCTTCGTCCTCGCCCTCGAAAGCGCAATATCCTCCGACCGGAATTGCCCTCAGCGAAAAAATTTCTCCGTTTTTTTTGGTTTTTTTTATTATCGCAGGCCCCATACCGACCGCAAATTCGTTTATTTTAAAACCGAGAAGTTTCCCGACGATATAATGTCCGAATTCGTGAATGGTAATCATAACCATAAGTATAAGTATTGCGAGCGCTCCGTAACCGACGTTTCTCATAACGTCGGAAAAAGCCAAAAGGTTTATCGTCATATATCAAATCTCTCTTTAACTAATCTTCTTGCCTCGAAGTCGACTTCATATAAAGACTTTTCGTCGACTTCCGCCTTATTAAATTTACCGAGCGCATATTCAACCGCATCGGAAATTCCGTAAAATCCTATTTTATCCCGTAAATACAAAGATACGGCTTCTTCGTTCGCCGCGCTCAGAACGCACGGATGAATACCTCCGATTTCGTAAGATTTAAGAGCGAGTCCGAAGCAAGGAAAAGTTTCTCCGTCTATTTCCGCAAAATTCAAACTTCTTCCCACAAGGTCAAGACTTTCGACTCCGACGTTTAATCTTTCGGGATAAGTAAACGCAAGCGCGATAGGAACTTTCATCGACGGATAGCCCATCTGCGCCATTATTGCGCCGTCGTCGAATTCTACCATAGAATGTATAATGCTTTCGGGGTGCATTAGCGCGCGAACCTTATCAAGTCCGACTCCGAACAAACGACACGCCTCGATAACTTCCAAACCTTTATTCATAAGAGTTGCGCAATCTATGGTAATTTTTTTGCCCATATTCCAATTCGGATGTTTAAGCGCTTCGCTCGCTTTTAAGGGCGAAATTTGTTCTCTCGTTAAATTCCTGAACGCCCCTCCGCTCGCAGTTATGAGAATCTTTTTAAAATTCTTTTTTCTGTCAAAACCGAGGCATTGAAAAATTGCCGAATGTTCGCTGTCGACGGGTATTATGTTTACGCCCTTTTCTTCGGCGGTCTTAATTACCATTTCTCCGCCAACTACCAACGCCTCTTTATTCGCAAGCGCCACGTCTATGCCGTTTTTAACCGCATACAGCGTCGGTTTAAGCCCGGCAAAACCGCTTATCGCAATAAGCGCAAGGTCGCAATTCTCAAAAGCGTGTAAAGAAGAGTTCTCTCCCGTATATAAAGTCGTTTCTTTCGGTATCTCCCTAACGAGAGAAATTTTTTCGCTGTCGTAAAGGCACGCGACTTCGGGGCGAAATTTATTTATCTGTTTTTCGAGAAGTTTTGCGTTGCTTCCCGCCGCCAATGCTGTGACTTTAAATCTGTCGGGATATTTTTCGATAACTTCCAACGCCTGACGGCCGATAGAACCTGTCGAACCCAAAATCGCAATCCTTTTCATTTTCTCTCCTTTATGGGACGGTAAATCTCCGTATCTATTCAGTCTAAAAAAGAGAGAAAAATAATTCTCTCTCTTTATTTTATTCAAATTATTTTAAATTATATCACGAAAACCGTATTTTTTACGATTACGCAGAAAGCGACGTATAGAGCGGTGGACGAAAAGAGCAATCCGTCTATCCTATCGAGCATTCCTCCGTGCCCGGGAAGAAGTTTTCCCATATCCTTAACGCCGAGTTTTCTCTTTATCTGACTCTCCACCAAATCTCCGAAAATCGTAAGAAGTGAACAAACGAGACCTATAAGCGCATAATAAGCGCAATCGAGTCCGAAATTCCACATCTTATTTCCGAATACGAGATAGACCGCAACGCTTCCGAGTATTCCCGCAATTACTCCGCCTATCGCTCCGCTTACCGTTTTATTGGGCGAAATTTTAGGACAAAGTTTAGGTCCCTTAACGAGAGAGCCGACGATATACGCCGCGGCGTCCGCGCAAGGACTTATGACGAACGCAAGTATAAGCGCTCCTTGATGTCCTTGATGACTTAGTTCGGAAATAAGAATAAGCAGAGCCGTAGGATAAATAAATGACAATAGCGTAAGTCCTATACCCTCTATCGTTGCGTCGTTATGGCTGAAAACGAGCGACGAAATCGCTATGAGCGCAAACCCGATAAGTATAGCGATAATATACGCCCTTCCGTATGCAACCGTCAAGACGTATGCGGGGAAAATCACGGCGCAGTATATAAGAGACAGGATCTTGTGAAATTTAGTAGTCCTGTTTCCATACGCTCTCTGCAATTCAAAAGTGCCGATGAGCGCCATTCCCCATAAAAATATATCGAACAGTCTTACGTCTATAGTCCTTAAAAATAAAAATCCGACTATAAACCCGACTATTACTATACTTGTCAAAGTTCTTTTTAACATAAGTTTTTATCCCTGTTTAGGCGAAACGTCTCCGAATCTCCTCTGTCTTAGAGAATACCATTCGACGGCTTCGTTAAGTTGCTTTTTATGAAAATCGGGCCAATAGGTGTCTGTAAAATACAGTTCGGCGTATGCCGATTGCCATAAAAAGAAATTGCTGAGCCTTTGTTCTCCGCCCGTTCTTACTATTAAATCTATGTCGGGCAATCCGCTTGTATACGAATTTTCGGATATATCTTCCTCGGAAATTTGTTTTTTCCCTTTTTCGAGCGCCTTGTTGACCGCATGAACGATCTCCGCTTTGGAGCCGTAGTTTATTGCGATATTCAAAACGTGGTCGGAAAACCGAGAGGTATCGGCAATTCTTTCAAGGCATTCCGTTCTTAAATTTTCGGGAAGCGCCGAAAGGTCTCCCGAAATGATAAGTTTTATCTCTTCGTCGATAAGTTCTTTGGCGTATTTTTTTAAAAATTTACGCAAAAGTTCGAAAATCGAATCAACTTCCTCTTTCGGCCTCGCCCAATTTTCGGTGGAAAAAGCGTAAAGACTTACCGCCTTTATCCCTCCGTTAAAGGAAGCCGAAACAATCTCGTGTATCACGTCCGCGCCTTTTTTGTGTCCGTAAGTCCGAGGTCTGCCGTGTTCTTTCGCCCACCTGCCGTTCCCGTCCATTATAAACCCGACGTGACGCGGAATATTTTCCTTAACCATTATACGGTAAGAAGTTCCTTTTCTTTATCGGAGGTCGCCTTTTCGATCTCTTCGATCGCTTTGGTAACCGATTTTTCTATTTCTTCTTCGAAACCCGCATATTCGTCGTCGGTCATTTCTTTCGCTTTATTCATCTTTTTTAAAGAATCGAGACAATCTCTGCGAACGTTTCTGACGGCGATCTTGGCGTCTTCGCTCATTTTCTTGACTTGTTTAACGATTTCCTTTCTCCTCTCTTCCGTAAGAGTCGGGAAAACCAAACGGATAACGTTTCCGTCGTTAGTGGGGTTTATTCCTATTTCGGAAACTTGTATAGCCTTTTCTATTTCTTTGAGAAGAGATTTATCCCAAGGTGAAATAACAAGACATTGACCGTCTTGGACCGCCACGTTTCCGACTTGATTCAATGGGGAAGGCGTTCCGTAATAATCTACTTTTATTTTATCGAGAACGTGCGGGTTCGCTCTGCCCGCTCTGACCTGAAGAAGGTCGCTTTTAAACACTTCCGCCGACTTTTCGAATTTTTCCTCGGCGTCCATCATTATCATCTCGACTTTTTCTATATCAAGCGCCATAAAATGCCTCCGTTTTTTCTAATTATATAATATAATCTTTATTTTTGCAATAATTTAAGGTAAAAAATCAATAAATAACTGTTCCGTATTCATCGCCTTTAACGGCGTTTAATACCGAATTGTCGCCCTTTAAACCGAAAGCGTGAATTTTAAGTCCGTTTTCTTTACACATAACGACTGCGGACGTATCCATCGCTTTAAGTCCCTTATCTATATATTCGTCATAAGAAAGTTTGTCGAATTTTTTTGCGGACGGATTGATTTTGGGATCGCTGTCGTAAATACCGTCTATGTTCTTTGCAAGCAATAAAGCGTCCGCCTTTATCTCGACGGCGCGAAGCGAAGCGCCCGTATCGGTCGAGAAATAAGGATTGCCCGTTCCTCCTCCGAAAATGACCGCTTTCCCTTCTTTTAAGTATCTGTCCGCAACCTTGTAGTTGAACTGTTCGCCTATTCCGCTTATTGAAAGAGAAGTCATAACTCTCGCTTCGGCGCCCTCTCTTTCGACAGCGTCCGCAACGGCAAGCGCATTTATGACGGTAGCAAGCATTCCCATATAATCAGCGGTAGTCCTGTCCATTTCGTCGCCTTGACGACCTCTCCAAAAATTACCGCCTCCGACTACTACGCCGACTTCAACGCCAAGTTTCATAACGTCTGCGATTTGCCTCGCGACTCCTTTTAAAGCCGTCGTGTCAAACCCGTGAGTTTTATCTCCCGACAAAGCCTCGCCGCTGATTTTAAGAAGAATACGCTTATACGCCGCTTTCATATACGCCTCCGATGATTTCAAAATTATTTTTTCCGCCAAAAGCGGAACTTAAAATTATGCGAAGGCTGTCGAGGAAAAGACCTACGACAGCCTTCGGTTAAATTATTTTCTCATTGCGTCTACTTGAGCCTGAACTTCATCGGCAAGATTTTCTTCTTTCTTCTGAAGTCCTTCGCCCATTTCGTAACGAACGAATCTTCTTACCGAAATCTTTTCGCCGATCTGAGCGGTCGCTTCGATAACCACCTGTTCGATCGTCTTGGAAGTATCCTTGACGAATTTCTGGCAAAGCAAACAATTTTCTTCGTAGAAAGTATTGATCCTTCCCTCGACCATTCTGTCGATTATCTTTTCGGGCTTACCCTCTTCGAGAGCCTGAGCGCGAAGAATAGCCTTTTCCTTTTCCAAAACTTCCGTAGGAACTTCTTCCTTGGTAACGTATTGGGGATTAGCCGCGGCAATGTGAAGAGCAATATCGTGAACGAGAGCCTTGAACATATCTCCCTTCGCAACGAAGTCGGTTTCACAGTTTACTTCGAGAAGAACGCCGACTCTTCCGCCCATGTGAATATAACTGTCTACAATACCTTCGGCGGCGATTCTTCCTGCCTTTTTAGCGGCTTTGGCGATTCCCTTCTCGCGAAGGTAATCTATCGCCTTTTCCATATCTCCGTCGTTTTCGACGAGAGCGTTTTTACAATCCATCATTCCCGCGCCCGTTCTTTCACGGAGCGTCTTTACGTCCTGCGCTGTAAAATTCATAATATCCTCCTATCAGCCTTCGACCTTTTCTTCGGTCTTGACTTCGGTTTCTTCGGTCGCTTCTTTCGCTTCGGTCGCTTGTTCTTCCGCAATAGCCTCTTCGGTTACCGCTCCTTCGACGTCTACGGGTTCGTCGTCTACTACGTTACGGCGAACTGCGTCTTCTCCCTGTTTAGCCTCTATAACGGCGTCGGCGATTATCGAAGCGATGAGTTTTACCGCTCTGATAGCGTCGTCGTTACCCGAAATAACGTAATCGACGAGGTCGGGATCGCAGTTGGTATCGGTGATAGCGACTACGGGGATATTGAGTTTTCTCGCTTCCTTTACCGCGTTTATCTCGCAGTTGGGATCAACTACGAACATAACTCCGGGAAGAGATTTCATTTCTCTTATTCCGCCGAGGTTGTAAAGGAGTTTATCTCTTTCGGCTTTAAGTCCTAAAACTTCTTTTTTGGGAAGAAGGTCGAACTCTCCGGTCTTTTCCATATTATCGAGTTTGTTAAGTCTGTCGATTCTCGTCTTTATGGTCTTGAAGTTGGTAAGCGTTCCGCCGAGCCATCTCGAATTGATGTAATACATTCCGCATCTTTCGGCTTCTTGCTGTATCGCTTCCTGAGCCTGTTTCTTGGTTCCGACGAAAAGGACGGATTTATCCTGTTTCACCGCGTCTACGACAAAGTCGTAAGCCTGTTCTACGAGTCCGACGGTAATCTGCAAATCGATAATGTGAATACCGTTTCTTTCGCCGTAGATATACTTTTTCATTTTGGGGTTCCATCTTCTCGTCTGGTGTCCGAAATGAACGCCTGCTTCGAGAAGTTGCTTCATAGAAGTTACTGCCATAATTTTTCCTCCGTTATTCCTCCCCGAACCTTTATTTGATTTGCCTAAAACCTCCGACTGAAAGTATTTTCGAAGGCACGAAGGGCAAACCGAGTATCGGGTGTGAATTTTATAGCCTGTCTATTTTATCATAAAATCGACTTCTTGGCAAATGATTTTAAGCCTTTTTTATATTTTTTCCTTTATATATTGTCGCTAAGAGCTTTTTTTAGTCGTTTTTGCGAGAAATATTATCACCGCCGCCGATATGATTACCGCAAATACGGGAAGCCCTACTCCGAAAAGAAGAATACCACCGTTAGTTCCGTCGCTTCTGCGATAGAAGGCGGAATTGATTTCTCCCCTCTCTTCGCCGTCGTCGTAAAAAGCGTAAACGTAGCCCTCTTTACCGGATATTTCCGCCCTCTTAAAAGATACGGGGATTTTTTTTACGTCGGGATTTTTTAAAATGCTTTCGTAACTCACGTCTTTTATTTCTTCTTCGCTTTCAAGAACGTATGCGAAGCCTTTTCTGTTGTTTCCCTTAAAAAACACCCCCGAAGGAGAAAAGTCGAATTTCAGATCGCCGACGCTCCCCTCGTGTTTTTCGGGAATATCAACGCTGAAATATACTTTTTCGGTCAATCTGTCGTAACCCGTTATTCTGACCGATATTTCCGTATTGTCGCCGTCGGAATTTGTAATTATATTTTTGGTCTCGCCCCTTCCGCCGTAACTTTTTTTCAAAAGTCCGTCGGCGTATATAACGGCGAAATTCAGCGAGCCTATATTTATTTCCGAACGTGGACGGTATATCGAAGAAAAAGGCTGTTTTTCCCAATCTCTGAAAACGTAGACTTCCGGCTCACCGTATGCGTTTCCGTAACCGACCGAACAGTATTCTCCGTCCGGACCTATAAAGCCGTTTTTTTCGTTGACTCTGTAAACAATAAGCCCCGTTCCTACCGAAAGTTTACGGCATTCGATATAATAACAATCTCCGACTTCGGTTTTTTCGCCGTCGGAAACGAGATAGTCCGAAAGAACTATTTTATACGCCTTGACTTCGGGTTTTGTTTCGGTCGGCGAAAGCGAGTATTCTCCCCCTTCCTCGACCGCAAGAATATCTTCCCCTTCTTCGAGCCACCCCATTTTATAACGGAGATACGATAACGATAGATTTAGCCTTTTAGCCGTATCCCCCATAATATCCGTATTGCCTACGGGTTCGTCTCCTACGTCGTAGCGGTAATAATCGGGAGCGCCGATAACGTGCATAAATTCGTGACACAAAACCGACGTATAGGGTTTTCCGCCCGAAAACAAAGACGAATACGCGACGAGAAGATAATTTTCGACCTCGCTTCCGTCGAAATAGACTTTTTCGAGTTTTTCGCTATTACCGTCGACGTAATACGAAGAAGAAAGCCGAGAAACTTCGCCGTAATAGACGTTGCTTTTATGCGGCCAGAAAATATCTCCCCAATAATCGCCTTCGTCGACCGTTATTTCCACGGGACTTCCTACGACGAAAGTTACGGACCTCAATTTATTTTCTTCCCACGCCTTTATCCCCGACTTTTCGGCTTTATCGAAAACCTTTCTTATAAAATCCTGTTCTCTCAAAACGTAATCGATCGAAATCAATCCGTTTTCCGCGTCGATCTCGCCGTTTTCGGCGTGTTTTCTGTTGTCGTATCCGTTTTCGTTGACAAGTTCATAAACGCCGTTAATCGTCTTATATGCAGGCATATAGTATGAACTCGGCTCGTCGAGAACGACTTTCCCGACCACGACGGAACTCACCGACAATTTACCGTCCGAATTGTCGCGAATAAAACTTTTCAAAGAATTTTCATCGCTTTCGAGAACGGTGTTAAGACGAGATTCTTCCCTTTCCGTAAACCCGTCCGTCGTATCGGAAAATTCGACCTCTATAACTCCGTTTATCATTTCGCCAACCGTTTTTTCATACGCTCGGGCGGTTTTTGCGTTAACAGTCGCCGAAAGTAACGACAAGGCAAACACAATCGCAATCGTAAATTTTTTCTTCATATTAAGAATTATAACATTATCTTTGATTTTTTTCAAATATTTTAAAGTAATTGACGAAATGCCTTTTATATATTTGCAAAAAAAAATAAAAATGGTATAATAATCTATGATAAAATTTTACGAGGATAAAAATGGATCTTGAAAATTATTACGGGGCTGGTTGCGACAAAGTTTCCGCCCAAAACAGAATAAACGCCCTTTCCGCCGTTTACAAAAAGGGAGAAGGCAAAGAACCTCAATATATTTTCTCTTCTTCCGGAAGGTCGGAAATACTCGGAAATCACACAGACCACAACCACGGTAAAGTTTTGGTCGCCGCCATCTCCTGCGACGTTTTAGCCGCCGTAGGGAAAACCGATGACGAAACGATAACCGTTAATTCCGAAGGATATTCTCCGATAAAAGTAAAACTTTCGGATCTTTCCTATAAAGCGAGCGAAAAGGCGACTTCGACCGCCCTTGTCAGAGGCGTCGCCAATGCGTTAAAAGAAAAAAACCTGCCTATAGGCGGTTTTACGGCTTACATAACGAGTAACGTATTTAAAGGCGCCGGAGTTTCGTCCTCCGCTGCGTTCGAGGTTTTAATTGCCGAAATATTCAACGTATTGTATCTCGGCGGAAAACTTACGCCC
>CADBUU010000086.1 GCA_902797945.1 uncultured Eubacteriales bacterium
GGCACGCCCTACAACATAATGGACAAGTTCGACGATAACGTTTACACTTGGGACTACGTTATGGAACAGCGAGCCAAAGAAGAATGGGATTATAATCACCCCGGCGAAGAAAATCCTTATGCCGATATGCCGAAAATGAATATTTTTACTTTTGATATGAGCGAGGCTATTCCTACGTCTTACCGCTATGAAACAGAAACTTCGGCATTTAACTTCCGTGAGTTTTTCCGCGTGTGGACGGGCGACGCTGAAAAAGACTATCGCCCTGTCCCGGAAGGTAAAAGAATAGGCGATTTCGTTCACGAAGACGATGTTCGCTCTTTCCTTAACCTTATCACGACGGAAAGTAAAGATACAAAATATCCTTTCGCTACCGACGAATTCAGAAAGGAATTCAAGCATACTTTTTGGATGGTTCCTGGCGTAAAAGAAGCGAAAGCGCTTTCCGCAGTTTTGAAAACGCACCCCGTGTTTATGCACTATCAAGTCGTAAACGTCGCGGGCGAAGGCGACGAAGAACTGCCTTATGACAACGCCTTGAAACTCGTTCAAGACGCTATCAAAACAAACGATTATACGATAACTATTTCCTGCGGAAAACTAACGACGGGCGTAACCGTTCGCGAGTGGACGGCGGTTATGATGCTTACCGGTTCTGCTACGACCGACGCGAAAGGTTATATGCAGACTATTTTCCGCGTGCAGTCCGCAGGACAAATCGACGGCAAACAAAAAGAAAATTGCTATGTTTTCGACTTTGCCCCCGATAGAGCGTTAAAGGTCATTTCCGAATCGCATAATCTAACTAAAAAAGGCAAATCGTCGGACGACAAATTAAAAGATACTTTGACTATCTTTATGAACTATTGCCCCGTTATAGCGATAAACGGCACGAAAATGGAGCCGTATAATGCCAACTCTCTTATGCGCCAAATCAAACGTATCAGCATTGACGCGGCTATCAAATCGGGTTTTGAAGACGATTCCATCTATAAAGTCGATGCCGGTATCGTTATGGACGAGCGCGACAAAGAGTTTTTTGAAGCGTTAAAGGCACGATTAAACGCGCACGCAAAAACGAAAAGAGAAACAAAAGTTACCATTGCCGATAACGGTCTTTCGGAAGAAGATTATAAAAAGGCGGTCGCTGTCGAGCATAAACCCGCTAAAAACCTTACGCCCGAACAACTTGAATTAAGAGAAAAACTTAAAGCACAAAGAAAACAACAGCAAGCGTTTTTCGGCTTACTGCGAAACATATCTATCCGTTTGCCGCTACTTATTTACGGCGCGGACGTGGATATAACCGAAAGTTTGCCGCTTATAAGGTTTACCGAAATTGTGGACGATGAATCTTGGAAAGAATTTATGCCGCAAGACGTCGATAAAGATCTTTTCAAGCGCAGTATAAAGTATTTTGATGAAGACGTTTTAATGGCTGCGGGATTGCGTATAAGAAGACTTGCCAAACAAGCCGACGAATACCCGCCGACAGAAAGAGTTAAGCGTATAACCGATATAATCGGGCATTTCCGCAATCCCGATAAAGAAACGGTTTTAACGCCGTGGCGAGTTGTAAATATGCACTTATCCGATACTATCGGCGGTTATTGTTTCTTAAACGAACAGTTCAACGCAAAAGATCCTTTGGAAGAGCCGAGATACGTTTCTCAAGGCAGCGTTACGGAAAATTTATTCGGGAATAAAGATAGTAAGATTTTAGAGATAAACTCAAAATCGGGGCTATACCCCTTATACGTCGCCTATTCTCTATACCGAAAACGCTTGCCGAAAAAGGAAGAAGATTTAACTTTTGAAGAACAGTCGGCTATCTGGAACGAAGTTTTAGAGAATAACGTTTTCGTGCTTTGTAAAACCACTATGGCGGAAAAGATAACAAAACGCACGCTCGCAGGTTTTACAAAAGAGCAGACGAATACCCACTATCAACCGCACCTTTTAGAGCGTATGCAAGAAGATATGGATTGGGTAGTTAAAAAAATCACAAACCCCGTAGTTTGGGGAAAGGAAGGTGAACGTATGAAATTCGATGCAATCATAGGCAATCCGCCGTATCAAATTAGTGACGGAGGAGCGCAAGCAAGCGCAACGCCGGTTTATAATTTATTTGTCGATATGGCAAAGACTGTTTCTAATGAGTATGTATCAATTATAATGCCTTCACGTTGGATGACGGGCGGAAAAGGTTTAGATGAGTTCCGCTATAAAATGATACATGACGAAAACATATTGAAACTTTGTGATCACGCAAACGCATTAGATTGCTTTACAAATGTAGATATTAAAGGCGGTGTTTGCTATTTTTTGAGAGATAAATCCACAAAAGATCTGTGTGAAGTCGTATCGTTTACAAAGGATGGTGTCTATAAATCGAAAAGAAAACTTTGCGAGGATGGAGAAGAAATTTTTATTCGCGAAAGTCGTTTGATTCCTATTAAACAAAAGGTGCAACAATTGAAAGAGGAATCTTTTGAAAACATTGTTTCTTCAATGAAACCTTTTGGGTTAAGAGGAGATGTCTTTAAAGACACAAAAAAATATAACCTACCCGAAATGAGCGATGAAATAATTGAAAATGGCTTAATTATATGGGGACTTGATGAGAAATTAAGAAGAGTAAAAAAATATGTTCCTGTAAATTATCCACTGCCCAAAGCAGATTATGTTGATGGTTATAAATTATTTATGTCTAGAAATCAAGGAACAGGAATCTTGGGGGAAGAATTTAGTATGCCCATTTTTGCAAAACCTAAAGAATGCTGTACAGAAACATTTGTAGTAGTAGGGCCATTTAACGATGAAATTGAAATGATGAATTGTTGGGCTTATGTTAAGTCGAAATTTTTTAGAGCAATGGTCGGCATTAGAAAGCAAGATCAAGGTGCTTCAAAAGCGGTATATCATTATGTTCCGATGCAAGACTTTACTGAAAAATCAGATATAGATTGGTCGAAGTCCGTTCCCGAAATCGACAAGCAACTTTACGCCAAATACAATCTCGACGAATCCGAAATCGCCTTCATCGAGTCAATGATTAAACCAATGGAGTAAACATATGGATACGAAAGACACTATGAATACAGATCCATATATCACGATCCTATTATATTCATTTCTTCTTGATGAACGTGCTGATAATCAAAAAATATGGGAAAATTATGAAAGGGATGTTATTTTTAATAACCGCTTTTTTGCCGAAAGCATTGTTTTTGAGGAAATAGAGAAATATGCGAAAACAATGGCAATTGATTATAAACAGGGAGATGTTTTTTATAGGGCAAGAATATATGATAAAGACGCAAATGCTAAGTTCATTGAGAAGTACAAAGAAACTTTGGAGAAAAATGGCTTAGACTTTGAGTCGCAAAAAGAGGAATTAGGAAATCAAGAAAAGCTTGCTTTTACGCTTTCACTTATAGATATTTCACAAAACGTTGAAGAAGATGAGAATGATCCATATATGAAATATAAGAGAGAAGCTATCAATAAATGCAGGAAAGCTCCTTTTAAGGGTTACAATAAAGAAGGATCATTACCACCGCTCGAAGAAAAATGTGTAGCGGGAAGAGCAAA
>CADBUU010000087.1 GCA_902797945.1 uncultured Eubacteriales bacterium
AACAAAGAAATAAAACTAATTATTAAAGGTAAGGAAGTAATTTTAGCATTTAAGAAAACGGATACGGACGTAATGGGAAGTATAGTCGAAACGTTGTTAAAATCATATGACGAAAGGATAAAAGGAGCGGAGAGAAAAGGTTGAAGAAAAGGGTTTATGCGTTATATAGAGTTTCAACGAAAGGGCAAGTAGATAAAGACGATATACCTATGCAAAAGAAAGCCTGCCACGATTTTGCGGCAGATAAAGAGAATTGGGAAATTTGCAAAGAGTTTTATGAAAAAGGTATATCCGGATTTAAGGTTTCAGCCGAAAAGCGCGACGCTATACAAGATTTGAAACTTGCTGCGGAAAACAAAGAATTCGACGTTTTACTCGTATTTATGTTTGATAGGCTCGGCAGAATACAAAACGAAACTCCGTTCGTGTTGGAGTGGTTTGTTAAAAGCGGAATAGAAGTCTGGTCGACGAAAGAGGGTCAACAGGTGTTTGAAAACGATTCGGACTATTTAATGAATTATATTCGTTTTTGGCAGGCGGGCGGAGAGAGCAAAAAGACTTCAATGCGTGTAAAGACGAGACTTGGGCAACTTGTGGAAGAAGGGTTTTATACGGGAGGTGTAAGACCCTTCGGATACAGATATGTTCCGAGCGGGAAAAAGAACAAAAAAGGCAAAGAACTCGTTGCGCTTAAAATAGACGAAGAAGAGGCGCAAGTCGTGCAATTTATTTTCGATAAATACCGACTTGACGGATATGGATTTTTCCGTATATCCGAATTGTTAAACAAGAAAGGTACTAAAACGCAGAAAGGCGCAAAGTTTCAACCAAACAATGTAATGAGAGTGTTAAAGAACAAATTATACATAGGGATATATGCTCGTGGCGGCAAGGAATCGCCCGTGCAAAAAGATTTGATAATTATAGCAGAATCGGAATTTAACGAAGTCCAAAAACTAATTAAAGAACGCCAAGCAGTGAACAGGGCGAAGTCGAGCGTTCCGCGAATGACGAGCGGACGGTCGCTATTAAGCGGAAATATATATTGTGGGCATTGCGGCGCAAAAATGTATGCAATTTCATACGTTGATCCGTATACAACGTCCGACGGGACGCAAAAAGTATATAAAGGTATCAAATATATTTGTCCGAATAGGGGCAGAAACCGCGGCGAATGCAATGGGAAAACTCAATATTCCGCAAAAAATATAGACCCGCAGGTTATAGGGGCGGTAGAAGAAATATTATCAAAAATAAAAGGCGCAAATAGGGAAAAACTCGTAAAAAAACAATATATGAAAATCGTAGAGGGAAAGAAACGACTTTACGAAGAACTTCAAAGAAAATACGATAAAGAAAAAAATATTTATGACGGACTAATCAAAGAAGTCGGTCTTGCGATGATAGGGCAATCCAAATTTTCCGCCGATATATTAAATAGCACAATTGAAAACGCCAAGATCGCATTGGCTGAATATGAGACAAAAATACCCCTTGCGTTACAGGATTTGAGCGACGATAAAGAAACGCTTAAAGGACTTGACGTGTATTTTAGCAGATTTATCAGTTGGTCGAACGAGTTTAATCAGGCGACACCAGAGCGCAAAAAGATGATCATAGGGAAACTCATTGAACGTATAGAAATAAGCGCGGGATATAAAGTTCGGTTAGTTGTAAATATGAATTACGAGCAATTTACAGGTTGATTTTTGTCAGTGAATATTGACAAATTCAGAATTTGTGGTATAATTAAGTTGTAGAAAGCACATATTTACGATATAAAACATAAAATATATAGAAAGTTATAAAATTATATAAAAACTATTGACAATTTTTCCTTATAGTGATAAACTGTAGGTACAAATAAAGTTGTAGTGGGCTGGCACTTAAACTCGAAATAAAAGCAAAACGTAAGGGTTTGCGAGTTGACAAGCAACGGAAAAACTTGGAATCAAAGCAGTAAGAAATGGACTGCGAGTTGGCGGGCAACGGAAAAACCAGCCGTAAAGAGAGGTGCATAATGTCAAGGCATTATAACCTCTCTTTTATTTTTGCATAAGGACAAACGAATGACAAAAAAAGAGATTATACGCATAATACATGACTCTGCAAAAAAATATTGTGAAAATCTTAACGGTAGGAATTTACTTATTGTTTATCAAGATAGCGGTGTAAGCGTAAAGACGTTAGAAGTGTCGTTTACCGGCACTAATTTTTTGCATTTAACAGGAGTTAAAACAGAGAAAAATGCAAGCGAGTTTTATTCCGCAGCATTAAGTGGACGAATTAAAGAAAATGACTTTGACATTGCAAGCGACGGAACTACGTTGTTAAAGATGAAAGTTATATCTTCATTATTAAACGGTAATTTGTCGGCGAAAATGATAGGGGATTATGATTCGTCTTTTCCGAAGCTGTATACGGAAAAACTTGCGGGCGGAGTTAAAGGGTGTCTTGGGTTTGTTAAAGACAAAGAAACCGGTGCGTATTATCCAAACACTCTACTCTATTACGATATAAGAAGTATAACGATAAAACCTTTGAGAATAATATGTGTTTTAAGAAAGGAATTTTCGGATTTAAGATATAGCGAGATTACATATAAAGCGAAGGGAATTGAGTTAAGCGGTATTGCTTTTCCAAGCGAATTTGAGTATTTAAAGGAAAATGAAATTTAACGAAATTGTGTTATAATTTATGCCGAGCGCAAGAGCATCCGGCTGTTAACCGGAGGGTCGTAGGTTCAAACCCTACACGGGGAGCCATGTTTCACTCAGCAAAAAGCTGTCAGTGAATAAAAAAGCGAGATTTATTACAAATCTCGTCTTTTTTATTGCCAAATTACGCATAATTTGTGCGTTTATTCATATTTTTTGTATAGAAAAAGTTGGACAAAAATGTTTCATTTTAGAGCTGTCATTTTCGATTTTTCCTGAACTTGCAGGGTTTGAACTGAAACAGCC
>CADBUU010000088.1 GCA_902797945.1 uncultured Eubacteriales bacterium
AAATCCCGCTACGTTTTTGAGCGCTTCGAGCCTCGTCGTATATAAAGAGCCGTTCTGCCCTTCGAAGGGTGGAAGTATAAACAATCCTCCGTGGTGTCTTGCAAGGTCCCAATCTTTACCGCTGCCGAGATGATCCATAAGCGAACGGTAATTGCTTTTCGTTATTACGCCGACTTTCGTAACGCCCGAATTTACCATATTCGAAAGCGCAAAGTCTATAAGGCGGTATCTTCCGCCGAAAGGTATCGAAGCTACCGTCCTCTTAGCGGTAAGTTCAGGCATACTGCTATCGTGTATATTCGAAAAAATCAATCCGAGAGCGCTCATAAACTACCTCCGTTGACGTCGCCGTCTACCATTTCTCCGGCAATGACGACTGCGCCGTCCTCTACCTTTATATCTCTTCCGAGAACGGCAATTTTATCCTCGGAATTTTCTTTACCTATCTTAGCCCCGTCGCCGATAAGGACGTTTTCGTCTATTATCGAATAATCGACTACGGCGTTTTCGCCTATTTTAGTCCCTGCGAAAATAACGGCGTTTCTGACTTTCGCTCCCTTGCCGATCACTACGTCGTGAGATAAAATACTGTTTACGACTTCTCCGTCTATCTCGCAGCCGGACGAAATTATCGAATGGACTACTTTTCCGTTTTTGCCTATATAGTGAGGCGGCGCTATCGGATTTCTCGACCTTATCTTCCAAATATCGTCGTCGGTCTCAAACGCTCTTCCTTCTAACAAATCCATATTTGACGAGAAAAGCGAATTTATCGTTCCGACGTCCTTCCAATAACCTTCGAAAGTATATGAATACATCTTCTCTCCCGACGAAAGCATTTTCGGTAAAACGTCTTTTCCGAAGTCGTTTGAACTCATTGCGTTAGCCTCGTCCTCTTCGAGATATTTATAGAGTTTATCCGCCGAGAAAACGTATATCCCCATAGACGCAAGGTCGCTCTTGGGCTTTTGCGGTTTTTCTTCGAATTCGTAAATTTCACCGTCGTCTTTGACGTTCAATATTCCGAATCTCGACGCTTCGGATAGCGGAACTTTTATCGCCGCTATCGTGCAAGCCGCGCCCGTCGCCTTGTGCCTTTCTATCATTTTGGAATAGTCCATTTTATAGATATGGTCGCCCGACAAAATAAGAACGAATTCGGGATCGTATCTCTTAATAAACGGAATGTTCTGATATATGGCGTTAGCCGTTCCCTTATACCATTCCGAACTGTTTTTCGCCTGATACGGCGAAAGAACGTGAACTCCGCCGTAAGACCTGTCGAGATCCCACGGTTCGCCGTTACCGATATAATCGTTTAATACGAGTGGTTGATACTGAGTCATTACGCCTACCGTATCTATTCCCGAATTTACGCAATTTGAAAGCGGAAAATCTATTATTCGGTATTTTCCCCCGTAAGTTACTGCCGGCTTCGCTATTTTATTTGTCAACGCGTATAACCTGCTTCCTTGCCCGCCCGCCAATAACATGGCGACGCATTCCTTCTTGTTCAAATTATTTAACCCCCTTTATCTTTTTCAAATATACGAACGAAAGCGATGGCATTTCGATATACAGAGAATTTTCTCTTCCTCCCCACTCCCGTTTTTCAGTCTTGTAAATCTTTTTCCCGACTTTGCCGTATCCGCCGTATTTTTTCAAATCGGAATTAAATACGACCTCGTATTTCCCCTCGTCGGCGCCGATTCTATAACCGAAATCAACGCCGCTGAAATTCACGACGGCAACGACGCTTTCACCTTTATACTTCCTTTCGAATGCGACAGAATTATAATCGCTGTTATCGGCGTCCAGCCAACTGAATCCGTCCCAACCGTCGTCGTCTCCGTATAGCGCCGGCGTCGAAAGATAAAATTTGTTTATATCCCTATAAAAGACCGAAAGTTTTTTATGAAGAGGATAATCTTTCATAAAAAATTCCAAGCCCTCTTTATAATTCCATTCCTTAAACTGTCCGAACTCAGTCCCCATAAAGTTGAGTTTTTTCCCGGGGTGAGCGAACATAAACCCTATGAGCGCCCTATTACCCGCGAATTTTTGCTCGTATGAACCGAACTGCTTATCAAGAAGAGATTTTTTACCGTGAACGACCTCGTCGTGCGAAAAAGGAAGTATAAACTTTTCGCTGAATGCGTAAACCATCGAAAAAGTCAATTTCCCGTGTTCGTATTTTCTGAAATACGGATCTGTGGAAACGTAAGAAAGTATATCGTTCATCCAACCCATATTCCATTTATAATCGAAACCCAAGCCCCCGTCGGCGACGGACTTCGTTATATTCGCAAAAGCCGTCGATTCCTCCGCAATCATTATCGCATTCGGAAAATATCTGTGAACGGTTGCATTTAACTTCTGTAAAAAGGCTATTGCCTCCAAATTTTTATTTTCGCCGTAAATGTTCGGTATCCACTCTCCCGGCTTTTTATCGTAATCGAGATATATCATCGACGCAACGGCGTCTACTCTTATTCCGTCTATATGAAATTTTTCAAGGAAAAAGCAGGCGCTCGAAACCAAAAACGATTGAATTTCCGTCCTTCCGAAATCGAATTTTCTCGTTCCCCACGTCTTATGCTCGATTCTGTCCCAACCGTGAGCCTCGTATAACGGTCCGCCGTCGAACTCATAAAGTCCGAAAAGGTCTTTGGGAAAATGCGCCGGCACCCAATCGAGCAAAACGCCTATTCCTACGGCGTGAAACGCGTCGATTAAAGCCATAAAATCTTTCGGCTCGCCAAACCTTGAAGTCGCCGAAAAATATCCTGTTACCTGATAACCCCAAGATCCGTCGAACGGAAATTCGGTAAGCGGCATAAATTCGACGTAATTATAGCCGTTCTTCAAACAGTAATTTACCAAAATATGCGAATACTCTTTATAAGTATAATAATCCCCGTTATCCTTCCTCATAAACGAGCCGAGATTGACTTCGTATATATTCATCGGAAGATTATGATGAGATATTTTACCTTTGGAAGAAAGATAATCTCCGTCTTTCCAATCGTAAGACGAAAGATCGTAAATTATGGAAGCCGAAGCCGGAGCCTGTTCGGAATAAAAGGCGAACGGATCCGATTTCTCGACGTCTCCTTTATCTGACGAAACGACGAATTTATATTTATCTCTCTCTTTTGCGTTTTCAACGTAAAGTTCGTGTATTCCTCCGTCGTTTATCCTACGCATAGGAAGTCTTTGCCAACCGCTGAAATCTCCGGTAAGAAAAACTCCTTTCGCCGACGGCGCCCAAACTCTGAAAATAACCCCTTTACCGTCGGGGGTAAGGTGAGCGCCCAAATATTCGTAACTCTTAAAATTCGTTCCTTGATGAAAAAGGTATTCGGCTATATCTTCTCTCATAATATCACATTATATATTCTACCATAATTTTGCGTATTTTTCAAGACAAAATCACTTTTTTTCTGTTTTTGCCGAAAATTTTCGGTTTTTATTTCTTTTCGGCAAATAAAAATGACGAAAAACCGCAATTAAAACGATTTTTTTCGCATTTTACGGTTAGCCGAATGAAAACAAAGTTGAACTTGCCTAAGCCACGCCCTTTTAGGCGAGTTTTCACGGAATGAATTTGTAAAAAATTATCCGAACTCGTCTCGCCAACGAAAAAAATCTCTCCCCAAAAAATAAGGGAAAGATCTAATCTTTCAGATTATATATTTAACGTCTTTCGCAGGAGCGGAGTCAAGTTCGTTTTTCTTGCCTTCGTAACCTTTTCTGCCTAAAAGCGCGTAAGTTGCGTTTTTGCCGTTTTCGACGCCCGGCTGATCGTATGCGTTTATGTCGAGCATTTCTCCCGCAAACGCCGTTTCCATTTCAAAGAAATAGATAAGTTCCCCTATGGTAAAAGCATTGATTTCGGGAAGATAAATGGTTTTATTTATTCTGCCTTTTTGGCAAAGAGCATATTCCGTCGCAATCCTTTCCGCCGTTATAAGTTCGTTCATCGTGTGTCCGCAAAGGAAATTTACGTCGGGAATATCCTTACATCCTTCCGGAATCGTAACTTCAGAACGATATTTATCAACCGCAAGGAAAGTAAT
>CADBUU010000089.1 GCA_902797945.1 uncultured Eubacteriales bacterium
CCGCTTTATTTCGTTTGACATTATTTTTAAAAAGTTGTATTATATTTTAAAAGATAATAAGACAGTTCGGGACCATCCTGTCTATAAACAAAACTAAGGGATTGTTTAAAGAAGATGGGGTATTTATACCTTATTTTTTTTATTGTTTTATTTTCTTTTTCAGTTCATTTTTTTAAGGTGTTATTATGAATGAAAAGAAAAGAAGTTTATTAAACGTTATATCTTATCCTATAAAAACTCTCTTTGATTTTAGGGATTGGAAAAATCTTTTAAGAAGTATACCGGGGATAGTAACTGCGTTTTTTATAAGTTCCGTCGTCGTTATGAATTTAATGGCGTCGAAAGTCATAATTCAAACGGAATTTTTCGGAATTACGGGCGGACTGTTGATATCTTGGATACCGTTTTTAACGATGGACGTCGTCGTAAAGGTGTTCGGTGTGAGGGCGGCAAATAAATTAAACGTATTGGGTTTATTGGTCAATTTGTTTTTCGTCGGCTTGTTTCAACTCGTTTCTTCCGTGCAGATAGGAGGAGACGGGGAGGCGTATGCGGCGTTTGATAGAACGTTTTCGCAGACGTGGCAAATATTTACGGCGTCGTCGATTGCGTTTTTGGCGTCGGGGATAATAAATAACTTTTTGAATTATTCGGTTGGAAAACTGTTTAGGAATAAGCCCGACGGGGCGTTCGCGTATTTTACGAGGTCATACGTTTCGACGTTTATAGGGCAGTTCGTCGATAATTTCGTGTTTGTAAGCCTTGCTTTTTTGGTGTTTTTCAAATTGAGCGTGGGAACGGCATTCGGGTATACCATACAGAGCGCGATCGGGACGGCGGTATTGGGCGCCGTAATAGAACTTTTAATGGAAGTGATTTTTTCGCCGATAGGATATAAAGTGTGTAAAAATTGGGAAGGCGAAAAGGTAGGCGAAGATTATTTTAAATATCGTAAAAGCGTCGAAGAGGGTAAAGTATGAAACTTGAACTTTTATCCGCAAGCGAAGTCGGCGAACTCGTAAATAAAAGGGAGATAAAGCCGAGCGAGGTAATAAAATATTTTATAGACAGAATAGAAAAGAGAAATAAAAGCGTCAACGCGTTTACGTTTACCGAATTCGATTACGCGTTGAAAAAAGCCGAAGAATACGATAAAAAAATTGAAAACGGCGAGTATTTGGGGGCGTTTGCGGGAGTTCCGTTTGCGTTAAAAGATTTTTTGCCGAATAAAATAGGTTGGCAGAGTTCTCACGGGGGCGTAAAATGTCTGATTGCGACCGATACCGTAAATTCCGTTTTTTGCGAGGCGATGGAATCGCTCGGCGGAATTGCGATAGGTAAGACCAACGCTCCGAGTTACGGATTCAGAGGGACTACGGACAATAAACTATACGGCGTAACGAAAAATCCGTTTAATACCGAGTATAATGCCGGCGGTTCGTCGGGAGGCTCCGCCGTAGCGGTTGCCGACGGAATGGTATTGATAGCCGAAGGCGGAGACGCCGGTGGTTCGATAAGAGTGCCTGCGGCATTTAATAATTTGTTCGGGTTTAAGGCGGGAGTCGGAACTATACCGTCAGTTTCCCGTCCCGACGCGTTTTCTGCGTCGCACCCTTATTGTTTTAACGGCGGACTTACCAAAACCGTCAAAGACAGCGCAATTTTGCTCGGCGCTATGAATTATTACGACGGTAAAGACCCGTTAAGCAGACCTAAAAGCGGCGATTATTCTTTCGAAAAAGATATAAAAGGCAAGAAGATAGCGTATACTCTCGATTTCGGAATTTTCAGCGTTGAAAAAGAGGTCGAATCGAAGTTTTCGTCCGCAATCGAAGAGTTAAAAGAGTTGGGTTTCGATCTTTCCCCCGTGTCTTTTGAGTTCGGGCATACGGCAATGGAACTTGCCCGTTTGTGGTGTTTCGGGATAACGGTGGATCCGGCAATCGAACTCAACTTGTTAAAACGACAAGGCAAAGATTTATTAAAGGAGCATAGAGAGGAATTTCCCGAAGAATTTATATATTGGAAAGAAATATGCGATAAAGCGACGATAATGGATATGTATAAATTCAATCTCGGAAGGACGAAGGTTTTGGACGAATTCGAAAGGGTATTCGAAAAATACGATTACGTCTTGTCGCCGGTAACGTGCGTTACGGGAATAAGGAACGCAGGCGACCGCAATACAAAAGGTCCGAGCGAGATTTGCGGAGTTGAGGTCGAGTCTTTGATAGGTTGGTGCGAAACTTTCCTCGCTAATTTTTCCGGGCACCCGTCGGCGTCGATTCCGTTCGGATTTATCGGCGAAAATATTCCTTTCGGAATTCAGGCGATTTCGAGAAAGTATTGCGAATCGGACTTGCTGTCTTTGTGCGGAAAGATAGAGAAGTTAAAGCCGTGGAGAGAAAATTACCGAATAGCGCTTGATAGAAAAATTTAATATTTTCAACAAATTCATTCCGAGAAAACTCGCCTAAAAGGGCGCGGCTTAGGCAAGTTCAACTTTGTTTTCATTCGGCTAATTAAAAACTTTCTGTGAAAAATATCATAGAAAGTTTTTTATTATTCCGATAAAAAGGGGGTAAATTTAAGTTTTTTTATGATTTTATTTTTTAAGTGTGATTTTGTAGCACTTTTGTAGCGCTTTATATGATATAATGTGATTGTGGTGTTTTAGTTAAAATCGGCAAACCGATAGGTTTTGCGAATTTGTTTTTTGTAAAAGGCAATAAATTTATCTTAGTGAAGTATAAGATGACGATATTATTGGTAGATGATGAAAAATTGCAACTGACGAGGTTGGAGAAAGTAGTAAAAAAGGTGTTTCCGACCGCAACGCTTAAAAGTTATACGAATCCGTCGGCGGCGTTTGAGGAAAATAAAAATTTAAATATAGACATAGCCTTTCTCGATATTGAAATGCCTGTTATAAACGGCTTGCAACTTGCGAAAAAATTAAAGTCTAGAAATCCTCTTATAAATATTATTTTCGTAACGGCGTATGGAGATTATGCTGTCGACGCATACGGAATTCACGCCTCGGGTTACGTCTTAAAACCCGTAAGCGAAGAAAAGTTGCGAATTGAACTCGACGGGTTGCGCTATCCCGTCCTTCCTAAGACTTCGAAGAAGATATACGTCAAGTGTTTCGGCAATTTCGAAGTATTTTGCGACGGACAACCGCTCAAATTTAAGCGAACTAAAACGAAAGAGTTGTTTGCCTATCTTATCGACAGAGGAGGGGCGGTGATAAACGTCAACGAGTTGAACGCCGTTTTGTGGGAAGAGGACCATAAGTCGTATTTGAGAGTTCTTATTGCGGATCTTAAAGATACGTTCAATAAAGCGGGCGCGCCCGACGTGATAATAAAGAGGTTTAACGAATGTTGCGTGGACGTAACGAAAGTCGATTGCGACGCGTATGAATATCAGCATAATAATCCTGCCGCAATACGAATGTATAGAGGGGAATATATGACGCAATTTCCGTGGGCGATGTTTAAGGAGTAGAAATTTTCACAGTCTTTAAATTTAGCCCTTTCGAGGCGGAGACGCAGAATAAATTTGTCGTTTTAAAAAAGTCGTGAAAATTCAAAAAAAGGAACAGATTCGATGAAGAATAAAATTATCAGAATTTTAATATTTTTATTAGCGTTGTTTTCGACCGCTATTATTTGCGGTTGCGCAAATTTCGTCGTTATAGACGGTATACGAATGAAGGATTCCGAAACGATTGATATTGCTATCGGAGATTTTTCGTATGAAGGGAAGAAGATAATAGTCGAGTATTCGGGCGGGAACAGTCGCGAAGTGGATATTACCGAGGATATGATACCGGTGGCGGACAGGCTTAAATTCTATAAAGTCGGACTTCACGAAATAAGGGTGATATACAACGAAAGATACGCAACTTCTTTTAACGTCAACGTTCAAAGGCGCGTATTCGACGACGTCTTTAAACTTGACGGATATACGGTTACATACGACGGCAATCCGCACCGAGTGAATTTAAACAGGGAACTTCCCGAAGGGGCGACGGCGGAATTCGAATACGGCAATACTTTTACGAACGTCGGGACTTACGAAATATCCTGCGTAATAAGCAAGGAAGGATACGTTTCGAAGAAGTTGACGACGACGCTCGTAATAGAGAAAGCCAATTACGACGAGTCGCTTATAAAAATGGAAGACGGCGTTGCCGTTTACGACGGCGAAGCGAAAGCGATAGAAGTTTCGGGTGTTCCCGAAGGCGTAAGCGTAACTTACGACGTTTATAGCGGAGATATAAAAGTAAGCAGGGCGATAAACGCCGGCGACTACCGCGTCGTGGCGCATTTTTCTTCGACTAACAGCAATTACAACGAAATATCCGACCGTTCGGCGACTCTTCATATCGAAAAGGCGGACTACGATATGTCGGCTGTTTCTTTTTCGGACCAAACCAAGAATTACGACGGATTCGAATACGAGCCGTCGTTGGAGAAAGGCTCCGTTTTACCGCAGGGCGTTACGGTAAGTTACGCCGTTTATAAAGACGGAGAAAAAGTGACGTCCAACGCCAATGCGGGAGAATACGAAATAGTCGCTTCTTTTAAGGGAAACGAAACTAATTATAATCTCATTTCGGACAAAAGGGCAAAACTTACCGTCTGTAACAGAGTGATAAAGATATCCGATACCCTTTCGTTGGACGATATTACGGTAAATTACGACGGACAAGTCCATTCTTTGTCGTTAAGCGGAAATCTGCCTCAGGGTGTAAGCGTGTCGTTTGAAAACAACGACCATATTTACGCCGGCGAATACGAAGTCGTCGCGCATTTTTCGGCAACGGGGCAGAACGATACCGTGGACCTCGAAGAGATACGGGCGTTTCTTATAATAAATCAAATAAGAGGTTACGTTCAGATAGACGGGCATGATATTACCGAAGAGGATATGTATTACGACAAAGAATCGCAAACAATGCGTCTTATAGGGCTTGACGAAGAGGTATACGGGATAAGGTCTTTTAAATTTTATTCAAACGACGACAACGGCGAACAGTCGGTAATAGACTGGGGAAATCTTAAAGTCGGCAAGACGTATAGTTATTCCATATCCTTTTATTTTAAAGACGAAAATCTCAATAACAGTATTCGTTTGTCTGACGCGACGGGGAATTATACTCATCGCGAGAAAGAAATAGTTTAAGAACGCAACTTCTGAAAACGACGGCGAAAATTAACTTATTCGGCTTTGTTTCAAGATAAAGTCGTCTACGACGGTAAAGAGCATACGATAATTGCAGGCGAAGTCGACGTGTGTAAAGAATTTGCGTATGCGCGGAAAAAACATTAAAAATCAAGAGGAAAAGAAGATGAAAAAAAGCGCGGCGTTTTTTATCGCCATATTCGGAGCGTTGGTAATCAGTAACGCCATCGTAATACCCGTATTGCTTTCAATGGGGCTTCTATTTGACGGGAGCGGTCATTTCGTATACCAAGACTATTTAAAGTGGGAAATATTTATATTTTTAACGATATTTTTATTTTCTTCGGTCGTCGCTTCGCATAAATTCGCGTCCGGAAGATTAAGAGAGATAATATTCGTTGTATCCTCTTTGCTTTTGCTTTCGGAGATTATAAGTTATATATTGTTTACCGTTATAGAGTGCGGATTTGACTTTAAGGTGGTAGATTGGTTCGGCTCTTTCGTAGGGCTTATGACGTCGAGGACTTTTTACATAATTTTCGGCGGAGTGTTTGCCGGATTGTTTTTGGTCTATTGTCTTGTAATAAACCGCAGTTTTATAAGCGTGTTTTCCATTTCGGGCATAAACGGCAACGGAAAACTCAAACAGGTCAACGATACCAACCTCGAAAATTCCCGTTGGATGAACGAAAAGGAAAAGAAAGAAAACTTCAAGACCTATAAATATACCAAACTCGGCGAGGTTACG
>CADBUU010000090.1 GCA_902797945.1 uncultured Eubacteriales bacterium
CATTTGGTTGATCCTCCAAAAGTTTTTTGATCCCTTTTTTTAAACCCTCTTCGGAGCGCGGGATCAATCATACACGCTCCGAGAGGTTATATAAACGCCTTCGGCGATTATATCTAAAAACTTCCGTCTTTCGGCGGTTGTGAAAAGTCGATTTTTTTCGCCTCTTCCTTTTCGAATTTCACGAGTTGATCGTCGATCTTGTAAAGGCTTATTTTGGCTTCGTGCAACTCATAAAATTCCGCTCGCTTGATTTGACTTTTAACTCGTTGGCGTAAATCTATCAATACGTCAAGCACAAATTCATTGTCCATTTTCTTGACCATTTTCGCTTAAAGCACGTTCTATCCTCGAAAGGTTTTCAAGAACTATAGACAAAAGTCTATAATCTTGAAAACACCCGCGACCTATACCATTTTTACATAACTCATCAATGCAATTTGCGACTTCTTGACGAGTTGTCCCTTCGTCAAAACTTAATGTTACTGTTACTTCTTTCATTGATTGATCCTCCATTTGTTTTTTATCTCACGTCATCTGAGTGCCTATAAAAGGACTTTTTTGCGCTTGCCTCTTTTTTTGGCAAGCCTTTTTTCGTGCCTTTTATAGCCTACAACAACGTGAAAATCACGTTTAAATGACTTTGTATTTATATAATAATCATATTTCAGTGATTTTGTCAAGCAATTTTATGGAAAAAATTGCAAAAAAATGATTTTTATGTAAAAATCATAATAGGTATTTGGTTATGATAATAGAAAATCCTGAAATTGAAGCGATAAAAAAATATTTAAAAGAACACAAAATTTCTTATTTAACTTTATCTGAAAAAAGTGGGATTCCTATTGGATCTTTAAGAAATATTTTTTCAGGAATATCGAAAAATCCGAGATTGGATACAATTCAAGCAATTTTACGGGCTTTGGATTTACCCGAACAGAGAATAGACGCAACTCTCGCCACAACTTATCTAACGTTAGAAGAAGAGGAGATCATCGAAACTTTCCGATCTCTTACGTCTGAGCGTGATAAAACCCTTTTCCTTCTTTTCGTCCGTAATATGCAACCCGCCTCTTTCGCAAAAAAATATAAAAAGCCCGACGAAACTCATCGGGCATAAAAAAAAGACGTAACAGATCGTTACGCCTTTAAAAATATTTTATTAAACAAATTCAATTACTACTTTCCTTTCCAATGCAGTAGCAAGACGTTGTAAAGTCTTTAAAGAGGGATTTGCTGTTCCACATTCTATCCTGCTTATATCCGCTTGAGAAATTCCGGAAAGTTTAGAAAGTTCTTTTTGCGTTAGTCCCTTCTGAAGACGCGCCTCAATAATGGAACGTATAACGACAAATTCAGATTCAAGCCCATCATATTCTGCTTTTACGTTGGGATCTTTAAGTTGATCCTTCAAAAAGTCATCAAATTTAGTTAAATTATCAAATTTATCCATTTTTAATCTTCTCCTTCATTAAAAATTTTATCTTCACTAATATTATATGTGATATATCACATATTATCAAGTATTTTATAAAACTTTTTCAACTAAAAATTATGATTCCTAAAATTTTAAAAATTCAACCTATTTTTTCGACTATATTTTAAGTCGCGTGAGCGCCTGCCTGCGCCCGCGCAGCCGTTTAAATTCAATATTTTTTTCATAATACAATGATAAATTTTATATAATCTGAAAAAAATATTGAAAAAAAGCAAAATTTTCACGCTTTAAAAAAACCTCTATAATTTTATTATCCGTTTGTTCGGAAATAAAACAAAAGAGGTTTTTAATGAAAACAGTCAAAGAAACGGTTTTAGAAAGCGTCGATTCTCTTCAAGCGATTTTGCTCGACGTCCAACGCTTGACCTTGTCGCTCAACAAACTTGCCGACGCACTTGACGTCAAGCACGCCGACGGTAACGTCATACAGTTCCCGGAGATTTATCGAAGAGAGATCCCAAACACTTCGGAGGCTTTTCCGAAAATAGAAGCTTTACAATTGAATAGTAACGCAGAATTTAAGGTATTTTCTCAAAAAAAAGAGGAGGATATTATGCCAAAAATTCAAAACGTTCATATTTATAAAAGAAAAAACGGCTACTTTCAAGCCGTATACTACAAAAACGAGATAAAAAAATGCTTTACCTATAAGGATAAAAAGAAACTTGTAAGTAAAGTTAAAGAGTTTATCTGCGCCGAAAAGCTTCGCACCGGGGAGAACGTAAACGTAACGTCGTTTAACTCGCTGGCGGAACTTTGGCTCAACACTATCAAGAAACCTTTCGTAAGCGAAATATACTATCAGTCTCTATTATCCGTGTATAATCTTCACGTTAAGCCGAATTTCAAAAAGAAACTCGTGAAGGACCTTTCTCCGATTTTTCTCCAAAAGTATTTTGCCGAACTATCAAAAGAGAGCAGTCGTAATGCTGAAACAGTCAAAACGATAATGCAAGGCGTCCTCGAATACGCCGTCGGTAACGGTATAATAACCGTCAATCCGATGAGAGCAGTCATCGTTAAACGTCACGAGCGCCAAAACGGACGCGCGCTCGAACGAGATGAGCTGCAAAAATTCAAAAAGGATATTGAAAACCGAACGACGTATCGCCTTCCCTTCCTCATCTTTCTCTATACCGGAGTCAGACGTTCCGAATACAAGAGTATCGAATTTGACTTTGAAAAAGGCTTCTTGACTGTAAAAAACGCAAAACTGAAACAGTATCAAAAGAACTTTTATCGTGAAATTCCGATATTGCCGGCGCTCAGAGCGCTTCGGACGGAAATCGAAGAAGGAAACTGGAAGGACGTTTATATCGATGAAGTCGGCAAAGCGTTTCCGCAACTTGTTCCGGGCGGATCGCTAAAATGGTTAAGGCATACGTTTCAAACGTATTGCCGACTATATGCCGACGAGGGAATGGTCAATCTTTGGGCCGGGCACGTCATCGGAAAAAGCACGACGGACCGGGTATACTTACATTATCCGAAAGAAGACCAACTAAAAATCGCAGAAACTATCTCGTTTTAGAAACTTTTTTTTACTAACGTTTTACTAACTAAAAAAGAAAAAAAGAATTTTTAACTGTCAAAAATGTATAAAAAACGAACAAAAGCGCCCATTTTTATGCAAAATAGACGCTTTTATTCATTCGCTGGTGAAACTTCCGTTAATTATCCGAACACTTTTTACTTTTTCAAAGGCTGCTTTGCCTTTATAATTAAGTTATAAA
>CADBUU010000091.1 GCA_902797945.1 uncultured Eubacteriales bacterium
TGCCTATTCCGTAAACGAGAACGAGTTTTGCGCCTTCCGCTCTTAATTTGGCGATTTTTTCGGGATAAGTCGGAAGGTTGTCCTTCAATGCGAAATTTCTGTGGTCTTTCGGAACTGTAAGTTCCCCGAGAGGATTATAGAACGCGTTCTCCATAGCGCTTTGGAAAGAAGCTTCACCGGTTATGGTATTTCCCTCGGCGTCCGCCCATTCGTCCATATTAAAGCACCAAACGTTTTTGCAAGATACGTTCCATTCTTTAAGGAAATATACTGCCCACTTATACATTCCCATAGGTCCTACGGGAAGAATAAAAGCAAGTTTTCTGTTTTCGGCGTTAGCCTTTCTTATTTCGTTAGCAATTTCGTGTCCCATTTTTACGTCGAAGTCAGCAACGGCGTCGCACTCTACGGGTTGGAAATCTTTATTCCAAAAAGACTGACGCTTAGTAATATCTTCGGGCGCATGCTGACAGCAAGCGTCAATTTTTTCAAGATCCCATCCTTCAGGATAAAATCCTTCGAGCAAACTTCCTTTGATAGTTGAATTCAAATTCATAATTATATCTCCTTTTATTTATTACGGTAATAACCTTTTAGTCGTCAATTTAAGATAGACGTCGCATTGACGGAAACCTTCGGCATATTGAGCGCCGCATTGAAATCCCCTGTATCTCGAACACGTCTTGACCATATCGGGAAAATCGATACCGTCGTGATCTCTCATCCAAACGACTTGACTTTCGTGACAATTGAGCATTTTAAGTTTCGTATCTATATAATCCGTAACGTCGACGTATTCGGTCGGATTGAAATTAACCCCCGCCAAAGAATCCATATAATATATCGGGACAAGCCTTGCCTTTCCTTCAACGTTAGTCTTATAGTGAGGTAAAGTCGCGGTGAAACAAGCGTCGAAAACAAGTCTTGAAACGGCGGTATGATCGGGCATATAATCGTTGGGATCGTGAGTTATAATAAAATCGGGATCTACTTTTTTTATAATGTCGACGACTTTATCTCTCGATTCTCTGTTTCCGTCGTATATTTCGAGGTCGTCAAACCCGCCCCATATTATATCGAATCCGGCAATCGCGGCGCTTTTTTGACATTCGTTTTCACGCATTACCGACAACTCGTCGGGCATTATTACCTCGTGTCCTTGATTCCCGGACGACAAATGGCAAACAACCACTTTATCTCCCCTTTCCTTACATTTAAGCAAAGTTCCGGCGCATGCGATCTCCATATCGTCGGGATGGGCGGTAATTACCAAAACGTTCATTAAACATTCCTCCTGAAATGATAGAATCGTCATCGCTTTTTACAAGCTCAACGTTTCTTTTTATTTCTAAATTATATTATATAACTATCTTAATGAAAATACAATGGTAAATTATATCCAAAAAGAGTAAAATAATCCACTTGACAAATTTAATGTTTTATGTTACATTTTAAATATGAAAAAGTATTTTAAATACAAAATCGAAAACCTATTAAACGTCAACAAAATAATAACCGTCCACTATTTCGAATTCGGAAAAAACTTTTGCTCGGAGGGCGAAAGCCACGATTTTTGGGAACTCGTATACTGCGATAAGGGAGAGATTTTCTGTATAGCAAACGGCAAGCAGTTTTCTTTAAAGCAAGGCGAAGTTTACTTCCATAAACCCGGGGAATTTCACGTTTTGAAAGCCAATGGAATAAATGCTCCAAACGTCTTTATAATTTCATTCGATTGCAAATCGGATTATATGCAATTTTTTAAAGAAAAACTTATCAAAACCGAAAAATCGTCGGCAAGTTACGTCTATACGATCATGGACGAAGCGAGAAGGGTTTTCGATATACCCTATTCCGACCCCAAAGTAACCAAAATGAACCTAAAAAAGAACCCCGAACTCGGCGGCTTGCAAATTCTGAAAAACGTTCTCGAAATATTTCTCATAGAACTTATGCGCTCGGAACTTAAAAACTTAAACGCCAACACGGTTTTTCTCAATACCGAAGAATACAAGAAAAAATTTGTAAAAGACCTTATTTCATATTTGAAAAAAAACGTCGGAGACAAAATCTCCGTAAACGATATCTGCAATCAGACGGGATATAGCAGATCTTACCTTTTTAAAGAATTTAAAAATGCCACGGGAAAGACGATCGTCGAATATTTTACAACGTTAAAAATCGAAGAGGCGAAGAAAAAACTTCGGCAAACGGATATGTCGATTGCCGAAATATCCGAAAGTTTATCTTTTGACTCCCCGAATTACTTTTCTAAAACGTTCAAAAAAATAACGAAATACACTCCGTCGGCATATAAGAGAATAA
>CADBUU010000092.1 GCA_902797945.1 uncultured Eubacteriales bacterium
CATTAAAACGCCTCAATTTCGAGGGGATTTTAGTAAAGGCGAGCGAAGGTGTATACAAATACATCGAGTGAGAATTTGCTGAAATACACCGAAATTCAGCCGTTTTAACAAGTTCAATCTTGTTTTCATTCGGCTAAATCTTTATTTTTCATAAATCGATACGCTCGTTTCGCCGTCTTGTTCGCTTAAATGAACGACTATTTTTTCTTTCGTCGAAGTCGGAACGTTTTTACCGACGAAATCCGCCCTTATCGGAAGTTCTCTGTGCCCTCGATCTATCAAAACGGCAAGTCTTATGCTTGCGGCTCTTCCCGCTTCAAAAACGGCGTCGATAGCCGCTCTCGTCGTTCTGCCCGTAAACAAAACGTCGTCTACTAAAATGACGTCTTTTCCTTCAACCGGAAGAGCGGGCGGAACTTTGACCATAACTTCGTTGCGATTGTCGTCGCGGAAATGGGTTATGTCGAGTTCGTAAAGAGGAATTTCCGTTCCTGAATTTTTAAGGACGTTATCCCTTATCATTTTCGCAAGGGGAACACCCCTCGTCTTTATGCCGACTAAAACGACGTTCGCTATATCGTCGCTTCTCTCTATTATTTCGTATGACAATCTCGTCATCGCTCTTTCGACGGCGACAGCGTCAAATAATTGGGTTTTTAATTTCATAATCTCCGTCCGTCAATCGAAATTTTCGCCATCGACGTAGTCGCAAGCAGCCAAAGCGGCGATCGCTCCGTCGGAAACGGCGGTGGCGACTTGCCTTATTTTCTTTCTTCTGCAATCTCCCGCAACGAATATTCCTCGGCTTTTCGTCATACAATCTTCTCCCGAATCGGCGTAACCTCTTTCGTCGAGAGTTATATGGTCTTTAAACAAGTCGTTTTGCGGAATAAGTCCTACTGCAAGGAAAACTCCGTCGACGCATAAGTCGGAAATTTCGCCCGTTTTAAGATTTTTTATCTTTAAGCCGCTTACCTCTCCTTCCCCTTCGTATTTTTCAACCGACGAGCCGAAAATCACTTCGACGTTTGGTTTGGAAAGAAGTTGTTCGGAAAGTTTTGCTTCTCCCGTAAAGAAATCGAGATTTTGTATGACGTAAAGTTTTTTAACGAGGTCGGAAAGAAGCAACGCCTCCTGTAAAGCGGAATTTCCTCCGCCTATTACGGCGACGGTTTTACCGGCGTAAAACGCCCCGTCGCAAACGGCGCAGAAAGAAAGACCGTTGCCAACGTATTTTTCTTCTTCGGGAAGTCCTAAAAGTCTATGTTTTGCGCCCGTCGCAATTATTACGCTTTTACCCGTAAATTCTCCCGAATCGGTCTCCACGACCTTTATATTTCCGTCTGTTCTTAACCCCGTAACTTCGCAAAATTCTGTATCGGCGCCTTGGTTTAAAACTTGGTCGACGAGCTTTTCGGCAAATTCATTGCCCGAAAGTTCGATAAATCCCGATATGTTTTCAACCTTCGGGGAAAAGGTTATCTGTCCGCCGAAGGTTGCTTTTTCTATCACGAGAACGCTTTTATTCGCTCTCCTTGCGTAAAGGGCGGCGGTAAGTCCCGCAGGTCCGCCGCCTATAATTATTACGTCGTATAACATTTTATTTCCCTAAATATTTTTTAATTTCGGATACGCCGACGAATTTTTCAAAACTATCGCCGCTCACGACTACGAGAGTCGGGGCTTGCTTTACGCCGAATTTATTGACGAGTTCTACGTTTTCGTTGGCAAGCAACTTTTCGTATTTATATCCGTCTTTATCGAGCATTGCGCAAGCGATTTTACAGTTGGGGCAAGTCGCCGTAGTAAACAATATTGCGTCCGCTTGTTGCTCTACGTCGGCGCCGTTTATAACGCTTTCGCTCGGCTCGGCTTGATCGCACGGACAAGAAGAAAGAGGTCCGCTGTGTCCGAGTTTGGATTTATTGATATTGTAAACCTTTCTGTCTTTGTATTCCTGAGCCTTTCCGTCGTTCCAGTTCTGAACGGGACGATAATATCCGGTTATACGGCTGTATACTTCCGTCTTCTCTCCGCAATGAGGACAAGTGAAGTGTTCGCCTTGAATATATCCGTGATTCTTACATACCGAGTAAGTCGGCGAAAGAGTATAATACGGAAGTTTATAGTTTTCCGCAATCTTTCTAACGAGAGTTGCCGCCGCTTTCCAATCGGGAAGTTTTTCACCGAGGAAGGCGTGGAATACCGTTCCCGAAGTGTAGAGAGTTTGCAATTCGTCTTGAATATCCAAAGCCGAGAATACGTCTTCGGTATAGCCTACGGGAAGGTGCGAACTGTTGGTGTAATAGGGAGTGTCGTTAGGCGTTTTAGCAGCGGTAATGATATCCGGATACCTCTTGACGTCGTGCTTTGCAAGACGGTAAGCGGTAGATTCCGCAGGAGTCGCTTCGAGGTTGTAAAGGTCGCCGTACATCTCTTGATAGTCGGAAAGTTTTTCACGCATGTGGTTGAGAACTTCGATAGTGAAATCCTGCGTTTCCTTGTGCGTCATATCCTTCTTTATCCAGCAAGCGTTAAGTCCCGCTTCGTTCATACCGACGAGACCTATCGTCGAGAAGTGATTGTTGAAAGTTCCGAGATAACGTTTAGTATAAGGATAAAGTCCGTTTTCCAAAAGTTCTGTAATTACCGTTCTCTTTACTTTAAGCGAACGGGCAGCAATATCCATCATCTTGTCAAGACGAGCGAAGAACTCTTCTTTATTAGCCGAAAGATAAGCGATTCTCGGCATATTTATCGTAACTACGCCGACGGAACCGGTGCTTTCTCCGCTTCCGAAGAAACCGCCCGACTTTTTGCGGAGTTCGCGAAGGTCGAGACGAAGTCTGCAACACATACTTCTTACGTCGCTCGGTTCCATATCGCTGTTGATATAGTTAGAGAAATAAGGCGTTCCGTATTTTGCGGTCATCTCGAACAAAAGTCTGTTGTTTTCCGTATCCGACCAGTCGAAATCTCTCGTAATGGAATAGGTGGGAATGGGATATTGGAATCCTCTTCCGTGAGCGTCGCCCTCGATCATTATTTCGATGAAGGCCTTGTTTACCATCGCCATTTCTTTTACGCAATCTTTATATTTGAAGTTCTGCTCTTTTCCACCTACTATACAGTTGAGTTCGGCGAGATCGTTAGGAACCGTCCAATCCAAAGTTACGTTTGTAAACGGCGACTGAGTTCCCCAACGGCTTGGCGTATTTACCCCGTAGATAAACGACTGAATGCACTGCTTGACTTCCTTATACGAAAGGTTATCCGCCTTTACGAACGGCGCAAGATAAGTATCGAAAGAAGAGAACGCCTGCGCCCCCGCCCATTCGTTTTGCATTATTCCGAGGAAGTTTACCATCTGATTGCAAAGAGTGGAAAGGTGAGTGGCGGGAGAAGAAGTTATCTTGCCGGTAACACCGCCGAGTCCCTCTTGAATAAGTTGTTTCAAAGACCAGCCGGCGCAGTAACCCGTAAGCATTGAAAGGTCGTGAATATGAATATCGGCGTTTCTGTGAGCGTTTGCGATTTCTTCGTCGTAAACCTCGGAAAGCCAATAATTCGCGGTTATCGCGCCCGAGTTGCTGAGAATAAGTCCTCCAACCGAATAAGTAACCGTCGAGTTTTCTTTAACTCTCCAATCGTTTATTTTAAGGTAATTGTCGACGACCTTTTTATAGTCGAGCAAAGTTCCGCCGACGTTACGCAATTTTTCTCTCTGTTTACGATAAAGTATATAGGCTTTGGATACTTCGTCGTAGCCCGCCTTGATAAGCACGGACTCAACGCTGTCCTGAATATCTTCTACGGCTATTTTCCCGTCTTTTATCTTCGGCTGAAAATCCGCCGAAACTTTAAGAGCAAGGAAATCTATAACGTCGTCAAGATATTCCGTATTACAGGCGTCGAACGCCTTAGTGATAGCCTTTCTGATTTTCCCCAAATCAAAGTCAACTACTTTGCCGTCTCTTTTGGTAACTCTATACATAATGTTCTCCTGAAATCGTAGTGGTTTTATTTTAACATACATATTGTCCCTTGTCAAGGGAAATACACAATATATTGTGTTTTATTTTTTTAAATTTTACTAAATGTTGTATAGTGTTGTTTTCCCAAAAAACCAATCAAACGCCTCTTAAAGCGGCGTTTGGAATGATTTTTTTCGCCGAGAAAAGCATTTCGTCGAGAATTTCGCGAGAATGGGGATGCAAATTCTCTCCGATAAGATTTCCCGAATCGACGAAGTTCTGAATAAAATACTTCGGAGCCCCCGCTATTCTTTGCGCTATTTTCTCTATATCTTCTACGGTATGGAATTCTTTAATGACGGTAGTTCTGAATTCGAAGTCGACTTTACCTTTGAGAAGAAAATCGATACTTTCATCGACGGCGGAAAGATCGTAATTTTCAATGCCTATCGTAGCACCGTATTTCTCGGCGGAATTTTTAACGTCCATCGCAACGTAGTCTATAAGCCCCTCTTCGACCACCTTTTTAAGTTTTTCGGGGTAAGACCCGTTAGTATCGAGTTTAAGCAAAAAGCCGAGATCTTTTATTTCCTTCATAAAGTCGGCTATGTCCGGTTGAAGCATAGGTTCTCCGCCGGTTATGCAAACTCCGTCCAAAAGCCCCTTTCTCGTTTTTAAAAAAGACAATACTTCTTCGGCAGAATACGCCGTAGACTTATCTATTTCAGTAACGAGCAAAGCGTTATGGCAAAAAGGGCAACGGAAATTGCAACCGCCCGTAAAGACGGTGGCGGCAACCTTGTTGGGGAAATCGAGTAAAGTCATTTTTTGAAAACCGAGAATAAGCATATATTTCTCTCCTCTTAACGTATTATCGAAGATAAAGCGACGTGTATATTATATAATATAGTTTTACCAAAGTCAAACCAAGCCCGTAAGAAAAGTTTTCTTTTTGAAAATTCGTTGATATTCTTGATATAAATATGTTATAATCATAAAAAAGAAATTTCAGCGACGGTAGAATAATGAACGGACTTGAATTATCGAGAAAATTTTACGAAGAATACGGAAAACAAATGATAGAAGAGGGCTTCGACGGAATAAAGGATAAAATCGCCGTCGGACTTTTCGGTAGCGGCTCGGAGTGTTACGGCTTCGACGACGATTTTTCGCGCGACCACGATTTCGAGGCGGGATTTTGCATTATGCTCCCTTCCGAAGAAGAAGTCGACAGAAAAACGGCGTTCGCCCTTGAAAGAGCGTATTCTAAACTGCCCAAAACGTTTATGGGGATAAACAGAGGCAACCTCAACCCCGCAGGGGGAAACAGACGAGGCGTTATAAGAACGGAAGAATTCTTTACCGACAAAGTAGGAAGGGCGGACGGCCTTATTTCGGGCAACGAATGGTTTACCGTTCCCGAAACTTTTTTAGCCGAAGCAACTAACGGACAAGTGTTTTTTGACGGGAACGGCGTTTTTACTTCGATAAGGGAATACCTATCGACCTATCCCAAAGACGTCAGACTGAAAAAACTCGCCGGCAATCTTTTTCTATCTTCGCAATCGGGACAGTATAATTATATGCGGTGCGTTTTAAGAGGCGAAAGAGCGGGCGCCGCGCTGTGTATGAACGAGTTCGTAGATAAAATAATGAGCGTAATATTTTTACTTAACGGTAAATACCGTCCTTATTATAAATGGGCGTTCAAAGCGCTTTCGAAACTTGAAAAACTCTCTTCTCTATACGACTCTCTCGAATTTTTGATAACGACCGACAACTCGGACGAAAACGCCAAGTTAAAGAGCAAAATAATCGACGATATAGCCCTCGCCGTAACCGAAGAACTCAAATCACAAAACATAACCAAAGCAACTTGCCGAGATCTCGGCAAACACGCCAACTCGGTAAACGACTTTATTTCCGATCCCGAAATAAGAAATCAAAACCTTTTATATGCCGTATAAATCGCATTTTTATTATTTCGACGCAAAGAGGAAATTATTTATATAACGACTTACACAATAACTTTTTAAAATCAGAAAGCAGCCGCCCGAAAGAGAAAATCTCTTTCGGGCGGCGCCTCTTTACTTGTTTTATAGGATAATAATGCAAAATACGAGTGTTATTTATCTGAAATTTTACTTTATCTATAACTTTAAAGCAAGAATAATTTTTATATAACTTATTAATAACAACGCAATAGTTTAATTCTTTTCTTTCGGCAAAAGAACTTCCCTACTTTTAGTTGTTTTCATAAGTAATTGTAATAGGAGTCTTAACCCCTTCTGCGGGAGTTTCTATTGGGTTTTCGGAAACGCTTCCTACGACAACGCCATTTTTTATCGTAACGTTGCCATAGTCGTTTATAGTTAAAGTTCCGACCTCTCCGTCTCCTTGCAATGTAAGAACACTTATCGTTTTTGCATAGGCTCTATAATTCCCGGTATAAGTAATATCTCCTATTACATTGCCTTCAACCGCTATAATAACACCGGGCCACGACGTTGTGCTACCTTTAATAACTAACTCTTCAATTCTTCCATTGCCTTTAAACTTAAGTTGTTTTGGCTCTGAACCACCTAATTTTAATTCTAATTTTGAAATTGTAATTCCGCTGTTACCGAAATCTATCGAACCGCCTGTAATTGTTAAACTATTGTATGCATTATAAAACTTATTGTTGAAATAATTTAAATCAACATTTTCTCCGAAGATGATTTCTCCGCCGCCGACGCTTATAGTTCCGCTAATGGTTTCGTCGTTTCCTACGGTAACTTTTCCGCTTCCGTTTACGGTTAAATTACCAATCGTCAAGTTTTCTCCGAATACGGGTTCTCCGCCGCTAACCGTCAAAGAAGTAATCTTTACGTTGTTCAAGACGGGCTTACCGCCGGAAATATTCAAAGTGGATACGGTCACATTGTCTCCCAAAATAAGTTCGCCGTTTGAACTAATTTCGGTAAATTGTAAATTGTCGCCGATAGTAACTTTATTGTCGTTATTACTATTGGCTGAGATTTTATATAAACTCTTATTGACAACTAAATCCCCGTCGTTATATATTGCCGTGCACTGCGACGGTACATCCCACCAATGTTTAACAATTTGATTAAATTCTCCGCCTGTAACGGTCATTTCTCCGTTGTTGAAAACAATAGCATTGCTTACAGGACTGCAAAACTCACCGCCTTCAATCTTTACTTCTCCTTCGTTATGGAGAGCCGAACTGTTTTCTATGCTTCCGCTAACCCCTTCCGCCTGCAAGGCGCCGCCTTTTATTGTCGCTTTACCACCGTTTTCAACCCAAACGGCTTGATTTGCATATAAACAGCCGCCTTCAAGCGTAAACGTTCCGCCTTCTTTAACACGAATAACGTGTCCGTATTGAGTTTGCTCTATACGCAAATTCCCTTGATTCAAATCGTCTTTTACGGTAAGAACGCCTGTTACGTTAATTACTCCCAAATGTTTCTGTGTATCACCGCCTTCTGTCAGAGTAAGACCGGTTCCGACTGTCATATTATGACCGTTTAAGTCGAGAGTAAGAGTTTTTAAAACGCTTATAAATTCGGAAGGAGCCGTTGCGTCTGCGTCAAGTTTCAGCGCGCTTTCATCTGTTGAAAGCGCAAATCTGAGCGCTTTGGCAAAATCATGGAAGCCTTTTTCCGTATTGCCGTAAGAAACGGTATATTCAAACACTTCGACGAACTCTTGAAGTTCTACGTTGCCTTCCCCGTCCTTTTCGACCGTAACGGTCTTTTCGGAGTTTTGGGGATCAACGTATACGCCGGGCGTTTCGCTCGCCTTTAAAAGCACTACCTCCGCCTTACCGTTTTCATCAACGGTTTCGTAAACGTAATCTTTATTATAAACTACCGTATATTCCGAGAAATTGTTCGTTGTAAACGTAATGTATCCCGTTTCCGAGTCATAAGTCGCATTAGTAACTTCGTTTGTAACGTCGTTGTGAGTATGATACAATTTAACGCCGGAAAGTCCGGTTCCTACATACATGTTGACTACAATTTCAGTGGAGTTATCTTCAGAAATGGCGTTCGTCGTCAAATTTTGCAAAAGAACCTGAACGTCATAAGATTGAACTTCCTGCACGTTCTCGTCAACTTGACTTACCTCGAATACGCTTGTTGCCACATCGTCTTTGGGATCTATTTTTACGGTTAAAGAGG
>CADBUU010000093.1 GCA_902797945.1 uncultured Eubacteriales bacterium
CGTATTTTTCAATTAAAAAATCTAAATATTTTTGCAATTCACTCATTTTTTCACCTTATAAAAGTTTTACTCTCGGACTGTATTTTTCAAGATACGCCGCGTTCTTTTCATCTCCGCCGGGGGTGTTGGCGCTCGACCAGCAAGGCGCTTTAATTCCCCTTCTCTGACACTCTTTGACGCACTCTATTTCGAGTTCGTGAGCGATATAAAAATCGACGATATTCGAAATGGGGGCGATAGGCGTTTCAAAGCCCTCGATATTTATTACCGCGTCGCCTACGGGGTTATAGTCGTCTATGCAAACGTCCGCATAATCGAAGAGGTTTGTCTTGTTGGGGTGGCGGATAAAGTGGTCTTTGGGCATTTCTTTTTGCCAATACGACGACGAAACGGCGATTATCTTCGCTCCCGCTTTCTTCGCTTCCATTACGGCGTCGATAGTCGCCGGGTTTATACCGATATTATGGAATACGATCAGAAGGTCGTCCTTTTTAAGTTTATAATACTTCATTATCGCCGAGCCGTAGTTTGGCGTTCTTTCGAGTTCGAGGTATTTTAAAGCGTTGTTAAAAACGGTAAGTCCGTTTTCGACGATGGGGTTGATATTCGCAAGTCCTCCCGCTCTGAAAAACATTTCTCCGACGCAAAGCGTAGTATGTCCGCCTCCGCCGTAGACGTTTATGAGTTTGTCTTGTTCGATAGCGTCCGCCATAAGGCAAGCCGCTTTTTTAATGTTCTCGGCTTGCTTTTCGTTGACTTCTTCGAGATTTGCAACTATTTTCTTAAAATAAGTCGTATCCATTTTATTTCTCCTTTTTCAAAACTCTCTTATAATTTTCGCCAATTCTGTCCCAAAGTTTTATCGGGTCGGGAGCCGAAACGCTCGTTCCCAAGCCCCCTCTATACGTCCAGGTCGCAAGTCTGTCTACCCCCATACTTTCGTAGAGGTTGACGACTTTGTCTATCTGAGCGAAATCTTCGGGCTGAGCGTTATACCCCATGAGCCAACGCTCGGACTGTTTGCCGTATTTTTTGGCGATTTTAACAGTTCTTTCCGTAATTTCTTTGAAGAAACTTTCGGGAAGCGTCCAATTTATTATCGTCGTGGAAAATACGTCGAAATAAGGGCAAGCCGCAACCATTTCCCAATTATCGTAGCCACGAAGTTCGGTAACGTAATAGGTGTTTTTGGTGGCGTGAACGCAACAAGTTATTTCGAGTTTCGGATTATATTCTTTGAGCGCCTTCGAGCAATCGGCAAGAGTTTTAAGCGCCTCTCTCCACCTGAACTGCTTTACGTCGTCGTTCATAAACTTCGGCATTTCGTAGCCGTAATAGTCCTCGAATTTCTTCATACATTCGGGACATCTGCACGCCCAGTCGTCGCCCGCTCCCCCAGTTATCGAAGCGTAAGACTTCGGATAGGCGTAATGCGGTTCGTCCCAGAAAAATCCGTCTATTTCGGTCTCCCTCGCAAGTTTAAGGCAAATATTCGTAAAGTAATCCCTGAAAGAGTTGGTATTAAAGCAAGCGGCGTTCAATACTTCACCCGTATACGCGGAAACTTGTCTGTGGTGGATATTGTTCTGCAAGAAAAGCGAAACCTGTTCTCCACCGAAATATTTACCTATTCCCCAAGTATCGGCGATACAGCGAAGTCCTACTTTATGAGCGGTCTTTACTATGTTGTCGATATTCGGAAACCAAAAGTCCATATCGAACTCGGTAATGGCGAGAATGACCGTATCGCAACCGTGCTCTTTCATTTCAATAAAGTCCTTCTCCGCGTGTTCGACGTAGTTTAAACCGTAATAACTTACGGCTGTGTGTTTAATTGCCATAATTTTTTCCTCCTATTGCCGAGCAAAAATAAATCAATTTTTTTTGCTATATATATTTTACAATAAACGAGCCTATACTTAAAATGAAAAATCAAAACGAAAAGGTAGAAATTTCGAAACTGAACGAAAACGGTTGACAAATAAAAAAAGTAAGGTTACAATATGCGTATGATAGACTTTACGAAATACAATATCAAGATAGACTCCGCCTTTTTTATGGATTGGGAAAAAAAGACGGCAACGGCAAACCCAAGGAAATTCGACGCTATTTCTTTCAGAGTCAAGGGAAAAGCCGAATACGAATACGACGGAAAGACCATTCAAATCGATAAATACGATATTTTATTCGTGCCGGCAAATTTCGGCTACCGCCTTAACGCTCTTAAAGAAGAGGAAGTTTTCGTCGTGCATTTTTATATAGAAGGCTCTTCTTTTCACGACCTCGACGTATTTACACCTCTTAACCCCGACGTTTTCGAAAGGTTATTTTCCGAAATGGCGGAAGTCTGGAAGAAAAAGTCGGTAGGTTACCCCGCGAGGCTGAAATCGCTATTTTACGAAATTGTATGGCAAATCGCCGTTCAGGACGAAAAAAAGAAACTCGCAACAAAGCCGAGAAAATTCAGCGAAGCGCTTCAATATATGCGCGACAATTTCACTTCGCCCGAAACCACCGTAGAAACGACTGCTAAACACGTCAAAACGAGCGCCGTATATCTCAGAAAAATATTCAAAAAAGAACTCGGCTCCGCGCCGTTAAAAGTCTTGAACGATATGAGAATGGACTACGCCGAAAAACTTTTAAAGAGCGGTTATTATAAAATCGAAGAACTTTCTTTTCTTGCAGGCTTCAACGATCCGAAATATTTCTCTTTGCTATACAAAAAAAAGACGGGCGTTCCCCCGTCGTCAAGACTTAAAAAAGCATACAATCAATCAAAAGACGGTCGCCCCGTCATCAAGACTAAATAAACATACAATCAGCCAAAAGACGGTCGTCCCGTCGTCAAGACTAAATAAACATACAATCAAAAGACGGTCGCCCCGTCGTCAAAACTAAATAAACATACAATCAGTATAAAAAAATACGCTCGTTTTCCATTTAAGGAAAACAGCGTATATTTTTTAATATAAATTGCGGAAAAATTATCCGTAAACGACGTTGAAAACCGTAAGCCCCTTTTTTAATGCGTAGTCGACGGTATACGCCGTTCCGCCCGACGCCCTCTTCTTAAAACAAATGCAATAAGCGCTGTCGTCTACGAGTCTTCTGTTGCGAACGAACATACAGCCCCTATAATAAGTTTCGGCGGTATAGATAACTTCGTCCGCCATATCCTTTATTCCCTCGTAGCGTATTATATCTTCCGTCGTCCAACCCCTCGCCTGATCTTTACAAGGCAGTATAAGTCTTAATTTTATCTGCGGATATTTTTCTCTCAAAGAGAGAACGACTTCGGCGGCGAGAGTATCGTAGCCGAGCGCTCCGCCCGCCTCGAATACGGTTACTCCTTTTTCAAAGAGTTCGAGGACTTTTCTCTCCGTCTTTTCCCAAATTGCTTTGATTTCGTTTTCGGCTATTTCTCTATGCCCCGTAAAACAGCAAGTAAATTCTTTCATAAAATAATTTTAGCACAAGCGACGGCGTTCGTCAAGCGATGGAAAGTTAAAATATTTAATAACCGCTAAAAAGCGTAAGCCTTGCGGGATTTCCACTTCCCCAAACGGTCGGCACGGCGTAGGTGGAAAAACGCACGCCGACGGAGAGGTCAAAATTGTCTATCGACTTTATAAGTCCTATCATTCCGGCTTGAAAAAGGTCGTCGGCGCTCACTTTGGAATTGGGGAATCTCTTGATTATCGAAAGAACGAGTCGGACGTTCGCCATAGCGAACTCTTCTCTCGCCTCTTTTTCCCCTCGTTTTATCCTCGACATAAGTTCGTCGCTTTCCGCCAAAGTAAGCCTTTTAAGCCCCGACGTATTTAATCCGCAAATATCTACTTTAAGTCCCATATTGTCCTCCTGAAGGTAATATTTAGTATTCTCTTTATAAAATAAAATATGCCGCGTTTTACTTTTATCATCTGTAAAACGCGGCGAAATTTGCATTATTTAGTTTTATTTTGTCTTTTTTTGAAAAAGACCTTTTTGATAACCGATTTTATAAACCCTTTGATTTTGACTTTGAATTTTCTTATCGGATAGTTTTTTACGATTCTTTTCGAATATTTAATATATTCCTTATCGGTCAACAAAACGTGTTTGTCGCCTTTAAAGTATTCGCCGAGAACGCCGATAACTCTGTCCTCTTTGATTTTCTCGTCGTAATAGCAGTTATCCCCTCTTATTATATAACCCCAATCGGTAACGCTTATTACCCTGTGGAGAATATAATCTTCTCCCCTTTTATAGAGGGCGACGTCGTAAGGGGCGAGCCTTTCTTTTTTGGGATATACGACTATTGTATCTCTCCCCTCTTTAAGCATCGGAAGCATACTGACGCCCTTAGTCGGTCCGAGGAATTTTCCCTCTTGTTTAAGCAGTTCCTCGATAGTCATTTTATTCCATAAATCCGTGTTCGGTCATCGTCTTGACAAAATTCGAAACTCCGTTTTTCGCCTCTTCGTCCGAAACGTCGTAAGTTTCGGTCAAAGCCTTTACGCCCTCTTCTTCGGTGTGTTCGTCTTTAAAGAAAGACCATAAAAACTCAGCCGTTTCGTTGAGTTTTATCATTCCGTGAAATTCCTTCGCTCTGTCGCCTATCGGGACCGCGATATGTTCGTCGCCGACAGCCCTTACAACAAATCCGCTCTTTACTTTCATTTTTCCCTCCTAAAAATTTTCAGCCTTCGAAAGTTCCCTATAAGAAAGTTTCGCCGCCTCTTCCGATATATCGCACTTTAATACGAAAGCCGGAATATTCGTTATGAATTTATCTACAAGTTCGAGAGTTTTGGCGGCGTTTTTCTCGTCGGACGGAAGGAGAAGTTGAGTAAACACCCTCGTCGCGACTTCGCTCGTCGTCAATCTCTCTATTTTGTTTTCTTTAGCCTGTTCTATAAAGCAAAGCGCTTTAAGTTTCGCCGAGCCGTTATAGCCCATACCCTCTTTGCCGTTCCACGGCGTCCCGTAGGCGATGAATTCCTTGCCGTCGTAGAAGATTATGGGCTTGTCCCCGTTAAGTATTCTCGCTCCGTCTATATATTTAAGCCAAAGTCTGCTGTGCGTAGATTTACCGGCGCCGCTTTTACCCAAAAAAGCGTAAGCGACTCCGTCCTTTTCGACGATCGAGGCGTGAAGCAAAAACCTGTCGAAATCGGGAAGTCTTAAACATAAAGAACGATAAAGACAGATATTTTCGATATATCCGTCGTTTTTAATAGGAGATTGTTTCTTCTCTTCTTCAAACTCTTCGTCCGTCGCCTCGGCTACGAGGTCGTAACTATTTTGGTCTTCGGCAAGATATTTTTCGCAATATGCGTTCGTAAATTTGTATTTGTTTTTAAATAGAACTTTTAATCCCGCAATCTCGTAAACCATAAGCACACCGCCTTTTATTATATTATACCTAAAAAGCGCTTTTATGTCAATTAAAAGACAAAAAATTTAATCTGCAAGCGGACTTAACTCGTCGAGGCTCTTTTCGAAAGAAGGCAGGAAGTTTTCGACGAAATAACAAACCGCTTGGTCTTTTATGGCGGCAATTTCTTTTCCTATGCTCGCCTTTGCTTTTTTAAATTCCTTATTGCCGGCGTTTATCTCTTCGACGCACTTTATATACGCAGAAATTTTATCGGCAGCCTTCATAAGTTTATGTTCTTCCGACTCTTCGTCGTCGAATATAAATTCGCTGTATTTATCCCTCAATTTTTCGGGAAGTTTTCCGATGAGCCTTTCGCACGAAAGCCTTTCTATGTCCTTATACGCCGAATTTATCTGAGCGTTATAATATTTAATAGGCGTCGGAAGATCTCCCGTTACGACCTCGCCCGTTTCGTGATAGACGGCAAGGCACATCGTTTTATAAGCGTCGACCTTTCCGTCGAAAAACTCGTTTTTTATTATTGCGAGAGAATGGGCGATGACCGCGACTTGCCAACTATGCTCCATTACGTTTTCCTCGACTTGCGAGCGCATGAGCGACCATCTCTTGATATGTTTCATTCTGCTAAGATAAGCGTAAAAATCGTAACTCATTTTATTTTATAAATTCGACCGCTTTATAAAAAGCGGTCGAAGGTATTTTCTCCTAAAATTATTTTTCGACTATTTTTCCGTTTGCGTCCTTTTGGTAAACGGGATTAGACGAGGACACGTCGAAAAGAACGTTGCCCGTCTTTGAAAAGGCGTCCTCGCCGATATAAACGGTCGTTTCGGGGATATAGACGTTATGAAGTTTATCGCACTTATAAAACGCCTTCGCTCCGATTTTTTCGACAGCCTTGAACGAAAGTTCGTAAAAAGCCGTTTCGCTGAACGCATAGTCGCCTATTTCCTTTACGGCGTCCGTAAAATCGAAATAGCGTAGAGACGAACAGCCGAAAAAGGCGTTAGCCGAAATTTTCGACAGGTTTTCTGCCTTTACGGTAGTAAGATTTTTACAACCGACGAACGCCGAACTGCCGATAAAAGTAAAACTGCCCGGAAGATATATTTCCTTTACGGAAGAAATATTTTTAAACCCTTCCGTAAGAACGGCAGTAACAGGTTTACCGCTGTATGCGCTCGGAAGATTGACAATTTCGGGAAGTTCCGCTCCCTCTTTTACCGTTATGCCGTAAGTTTCTCCGTCGCTATTTAAAGTAAACTCGAAAAGAGATACGTCCGTAACGGTTTTGGAATAATCTTTTTTAGCGATGCCGATATTGCACGAGCAAAGCGCGAATACGCCTACGCACAATACCGAAATAAGAGTGATAAATTTCAATTTCATATCCGAACCCCTTTTATATAGTATAAAAGAAATGTGAGAATTTGTCAATGCTTTTTTGTAAAATCACAGCACTTTCGACAAAAATTCCTTTAATCTTGGGTTTTTGGGGCGAGAGAATATTTCTTCGGGAACGTCGTCCTCGGCGATTTTGCCCCCGTCGATAAACAAAACTCTCGTCGCGACTTCTCTCGCAAAGCCCATTTCGTGAGTTACGATGACCATAGTCATTCCCTCGTTCGCGAGGTCTTTTATAAGCGACAATACCTCGCCTACCATTTCGGGATCGAGCGCCGAAGTCGGCTCGTCGAAGAGCATTACTTCGGGATTCATCATAAGCGACCTTATTATCGCCACCCTTTGCTTTTGTCCGCCCGAAAGGGAGGACGGATAGGCGTCCTTTTTGTCCGAAAGGTTTATTCTCGCCAAAAGGTTTTCCGCCTTTTTCTTCGCCTCTTCCTTAGTTAAAACTTTGAGTTTTACGGGAACGTAGACGAGGTTTTGCATTACGGTCATATTATTGAAGAGGTTGAACTGCTGGAAAACCATTCCCATTTTCCGCCTCGCGACGTTTATATCCTGCCCGTATTTTGCCGACGTTTCTTTAAGCGCCCTTTTAAACGCAAAGCCCTCTCCGTTTTTCAAAAGGCGCTTCGCCCTTATTTCGGAAATTATATCTTCGTCCGATTTTCCCTCTTTTTGAAGCCTTTTATACGTTTTCGAAAGGCGCAATATATCTTCGTGAAGATATGCGTCGGGAGGAGATATGAGTTTTCCGTCGAGTATAACTTCGCCGCTCGTAACCTCTTCTAAAAGATTTAAACATCTCAAAAGAGTAGATTTTCCGCCGCCCGACGGGCCGATAATAACCACTCTCTCCGCCTTTTCTATATTGAGGCTCGCGCCCTTTATGACTTCGTTTTTGCCGAAGTTTTTATATATGTTTACCGCGTTTATCATTACTTCCCAACTTCCTTTCGATAATTTTTATAATAAATACCATAAAATATACGACTGCGAGATAAAATACCGCCGCAATAATGCCCGTAGCGAGATAATTCGTAACCGTCTTATACGCCGTCCTCGACGCAAAGTTCAAATCGAAAGTCAAAGTCCCGACCGTAGAGCCGACCATACTTATTATCGAAGTTTCCTTTAAAAGGGCTATCATCTCGTTTCCTATCGCCGGAATTATGTTCTTTACCGCTTGCGGAAGTATTATTCGTATCATCGTTTGAAGCCAATTAAGCCCCATCGCTCTGCCCGCTTCCATTTGCCCGTTATCGACGGAAGTTATTCCCGCCCTTATGTTTTCCGAAACGTAAGCGCCCGAATTTATTCCGAAGGTTATTATCGCCGCCGCCGGTTTAAATCCGGGAATTGCGAACACCGCGAACACCATAATGAAAAGTTGGAGCGCAACCGGCGTTCCTCTGAAAACGGTCGTGTATAAATTACAAATGACCGCAGGTATTTTCATAAATTTATAATTGCCTGCCGAAATCTTTATTATCGCGACGGCAAAGCCGAGAATAAGTCCTATGCCGACGGCTATGAACGTAACTATTATCGTATGTAAAAACCCTTGAAAATAATAGCCCATCAGTTCGCCGTTCGTCAAAATTTTCCAGATATCTTCGAATAACATATTTTACCTAACATACGGAAAGTCCTCTACCCGAAAAGGTAAAGGATTTTCCGAAAATTCAATTTTTTAATTTTTTATACGCCCAAGTGCTTATTTACGAGTTCCTGAATGCCCGCTTTTCCGAGTTCGGCTATAACTTCGTTTATAGTTTTTAAAAGTTCGGTCTCGTTTTTATTTACGGCTATGGCGTAAACGTCTTCCGCCAATTCGTCGTCTTCGCCCTCTCCGCCTTGATAGTAAAGAGGAGCGCAAGTAAGCGTTTCTTCATTTTCAACGAGTTTCTGAGCCGGAAGTTCGTCGATTATAAGGACGTTACAGTTTCCTACCTTTACGTCCGCAACGGCAGCCGCAAGTTCGCTGAAATCGGTTTTTTTGGTGTTCGTTCCTTCCAAAGTTCCCTTCTCTCCGAGTTCGTCGCCGAGGAAAAGGTCTGCGGTCGTTCCCGTCTGAACCGCTACGTTGCCGCCTGCTAAACTATCCCAATACACTCCGGTTTTACCGTCGGTAGTCGTAGTTTCGTATTGAGCGGCGTCCGCAGTCTTATAGATAACGTAAAGCGCAGCCGTATAATATTCTGTCGAGAAATTTACTTTTGCCTTTCTTTCCTCGGTTACCGATATTCCGGCAGAACCGACTTTCGTATTTTTACCCGATGCAACTTCGTCGATTATCGTATCGAAATCAACGCTTTCGAAAACTATTTTCTTGTCGAGTTTCTTTCCGACGAGTTCCATTATATCTACGTCTACGCCGATTATTTTACCGTCCTTGACGTATTCGAAAGGCGCAAATCCCGCCTCCGTATATACTACGAGCGTTTCCTGTCCGCCTCCGCAAGAAGTAAAAGCGAACGCTCCGATTAAAGCCACAGATAATGCCAACAACAAGGTGATTATTTTTTTCATATTTTTTCTCCTTCAAAAATTATGGCATTATCATACCACTATTATTTTTTTTCGTCAAGCGTTTTTGCATAAAAATTTAAAATTTTTTTATTTTTATTTATATTTATTCATTTTTATGCCTTTATGCAGTATTTTTATGAGTTTTTATTCAATAAATTATATATTTCCGATTTTTTCACTCCCCTATCTAACGCGACTTTTTTTATAGCGTCCATTTTGCCAAGTCCTTCTTTAAGATAAATATCGACGTGTTCCTCTATCGAAAGGAAAGAAAAATCTTTCTTTTTTTCTTTCGCTCCCTCTACGACCACGACGTATTCGCCCTTCGGCTCTTCTTCTTTTATACCTTCCGAAAGGTTAAAAAGTTCCGTCCTCTCGTGAATTTTGGTAATTTCCTTGACCGCCGCCGCTTTTCTGTCGCCTAAAACTTCGTAAAGTCTTTCTATATTCTTTTTCAAGTCGTGCGGAGCGCTGTAAAAAATCAAAGTCGCGTCAATATCGGAATATCTCGAAATAACGTCGGTCGCCTCTTTTTTCTTATCGGGAAGAAAGCCTATAAAACAAAACCTCGTAGCGTCAAGCCCCGAAAGAATAAGCGCCGGAGCAAATGCGTTCGCCCCCGGGACTACCGTAAACTCTATCCCCCTTTCCCGAAGCATTTTAGTAAGCACGTTGCCGGGATCGGAAACGACGGGCGTGCCGGCGTCGCTTATTACGGCGATATTCTTGCCGTTTAAATGCTCTTCGATGAGTTTTTCGGCTTCCTTCGCCTCGTTGAATTTATGGTAGGCGACGAGCCTCTTCTTTATATTATAATGATTGAGAAGTTTAAGGGAAGTCCTCGTATCCTCGCAGGCGATAATATCTACGCTTTCGAGAACTTCTATTCCCCTTAAAGACATATCTTTCAGATTTCCTATCGGCGTCGAAACAAAATAAAACATACTAATTACCTATGCTCGGCAAAACCTTTAATTGAGGTTTTACGCCTTTCGCCCCTTCCACGAGAACGAGATACGGTTTATTATCCTTTCCCGCAGTCGCAAATTGTATTCGGCAAGGCTCCAAGCCGTTTTCCTTCATATTTATTATAATATCCGTAAATCTTTCCACCCTTTGGCAGATACAAAGTCTACCGCCGTATTTGAGTTTTTTTGCGGCTATGCTTATTATCTCGGATAGCGTTACCGCAATTTCGTGACGGCACAGCGCTATATGGTCGTCGGGATTTTTTTCGCCCGAATTTACTTTTTTATACGGCGGATTGCATAAAACGAGCGAATAAGTTCCGTCTTTTTCGCTCGGAATATTCTGAATAGGCATATTGTAACTCTTTATATGCTCGCCGAGAGAGTTATATTCTATCGTCTTTTCGCATAGCGCCGCAAGGTCTTTTTGAAGTTCGTATTCGTCGACGGTAACGCCTTTATTTATAGCGTAATAATTTATCCCGACTATTCCCGAACCCGAACAAAAATCCGCGACCTTGCCCCTTATTTTAGGCGCAAATCGGGAAAGAAGAACGGCGTCGCTCGTAAAGCGATATAAATTGACGTTCTGAATTATTTTCAGCCCGTCTATCATAAGGTCTTCAAGTCTTTCGTCTTTTTCAAGTTGCATTTTTATTTTCCGTTTACGGGTTGCCCCTTTATTTTAAAATCATAACCGTTTAGTCTGCTTAGGCAAAAACGCTTATTTGCTACTATAAACCGCTCGGTTTGCTATCGCAAAAAACGCTTATGTTTGCTATGGTAAAATCAATCGCCGTTATCGGCTGAAACGGCAAGTTTACGCTCGGCGTTTGTCTCTTTTACAAGCGAAAAAAACGGCTCGCTTTTTAGCGAGCCGAATTTTGTCTTTGATTATTCCTCTTCGGGCGCTCCGACAGGACAAACAGACGCGCAAGCGCCGCAACCGATGCAGGTGTCTGCGTCTATAACGTATTGAGTATCTCCTTGAGAAATCGCCGCAACGGGACAATTTTCAGCGCAAGCGCCGCAAGAAATACAAGCGTCAGTAATTTTGTAAGCCATCAGTTTTTACCTCCGATTTTATTTTGACGTAGCGGAAACTCTTCTAAATCCGCGCTGTCTGTAAATTAATAATATTATAACATATTTTTTTTAATTTGTATATAATTTTGAGCAACTTTTTAATCTAAAAGTTCCTTCATTTCCTTTTCTTCCTGAGCCGTTTCTTCGACGTCCTCCAATTTGTTGGCTTTTTTGACCTTGACGTCGGAGAGTTTGAACTCTTTATAAGTGAGCGAACCGTCGGAGCCTTCGATTTTTACTCTTACGAGAAGTTTGAGCATATTGTTCGCGATAACCGTCGCTTTGCCCTCGGGGGTAACAACTTCGCTTCCTATTTTAGGCATTTTTCTGAACGTTTCGCTGTAATGGTTGTTTTCATATTCCAGACAGCACATAAGCCTTCCGCAAAGTCCGCTTATCTTGGTCGGGTTTAAAGAAAGCCCCTGCGTTTTAGCCATTTTAATGGATACTTTTCTGAAATCGGGCAAACAACTTGCGCAGCAGCAAACCCTTCCGCACGGCGCTATACCCCCTAAAATCCTCGCCTCGTCGCGTATTCCGACCTGTCTTAATTCTATTCTTATATGGAACGCCGACGCAAGGTCTTTTACGAGGTCTCTGAAATCTATACGGCTCGCCGCCGAGAAATAAAAAATTATCTTCGAGCCGTCGAAAGTGTATTCGGCGTCGATGAGTTTCATTTTGAGATTTCTCGCGTTTATTTTTTCGGCTGCGATTTTAAGGGCTTCGGGAACTTTGCTTTCGTTCTTTTTGACCTTTTCTTCGTCTTCCTTGCCCGCCCTTCTCATTATGGGTTTGAGAGGCTGGACTATTTCCTTATCGGGAACTTCTTTAGGCTCTATTACGACTTTTCCGAATTCTATTCCCCTCGCCGTTTCGACGATAACCCCCGAATCTTTCTTATAAAACTTGTCCGCAGGATCGAAATAGTAGACCTTGCAAGTGTTTTTGAATTTTATTCCTACGACTTTTGCCATTTATATTTTTCCTCCAAAATACCGAACAGAATACCGTCGGTAATCATAGTCGGATTGGCGTTGAAATGAAGGTCGTTATGATATTTTCCGACCATCGCGCCTATTTCGGCTATGGTTTTAAGTTTAAGCCCGTCCGCCGTTTTATCTTGCGACTCGGCGGCTTTTCTCATTAGCATTCTGACCTCTTCCAAAAGCGCCATTGTAAAATCCATAATATCGTCGCGCTCTATCTTCGACGCGTAATACAAAACTTCTTTCGACGACTTCATCTCCACGAGAACCGAATAGGCAAGTTTTAACATTTTTACCCACTTGCCGTCGTTATATATCTCGTCCGTAAGTCCGGCGCTTCCGCTCGAAAGGGCTATCGCCTTTTTTAACTTATCGTCGTCGCTGTAATACTCTTTCAGTTCGTCGTATAATTGCTTTTCCCCGAAAGGATAGACGGTAAGTTTCTTTACCCTCGAAATAACCGTCGGAAGCAACGACGCCTCGTTGGTCGTGCCCATTATTATCACGGTGTTTTCGGGCGGCTCTTCGAGCGTTTTCAGCATTTTATTCTGCGCGACGGCATTCATATTCTCGACGCCGCATAAAACGAAGATTTTTTTATCGCTTTCAAAAGGTTTTACGAAAGTCTTGGCGACTAAATCGTCGACGTCGGCGGTCAGAATTTTATTACCCTCAGTCGGATAAAAAGAACAATCCGCGTAAATTTCTTTATCGATGAGTTTACACACCCTGCACTCGTCGCAAAACTCCTCGCTTTCACACATTATGAGTTTAGCGAAAATTTTAAGGTATTTTCTTAAATACGCCCCGTCGTTACAGACGATGAGATAGGCGTGCGAAAGTCTGCGTCGGGCTTTTTCGCTCGCAATAACTCTATACGCGACCGTCGATTTAATTAGTCCGTTTAAAGACATTTTAACCTCTCTTCCGCTCTCTTTATCTCTTTTACGACGTCGGCGAAAATTTCTTCGACGCTCCTTTTTGCGTCGATTTTCTTTATCCTGTCGGGATATTTTTCGCATAGCGCCGTATATCCGCTATATACCTTTTTGTGAAATTCCATTCCGCTCTGCTCTATTCTGTCCCCTTTATCGGCTCCGCCTTTTCGGGAAAAGGCTTCGTCGGGAGAAATATCGAAAAATATCGTAAGGTCCGGCATACCCCGTTTTATGGCGTAAGAATTGACCTTTTCGACAAATTCAAATCCAAGCCCTCTGGCGTAAGACTGATAGGCGAACGACGAATCGATATATCTGTCGCAAATAACCCATTTCCCCTCGTTTAAACTCGGTATTATCTTCTCTTCGAGGTGCTGAACTCTCGACGCCGCATATAATAAAGCCTCGCATTCGTCGGTCATTTCGGAATTTTTTCCGTCGAGAATTATAGTTCTTATCTTCTCTGCAAGAGGCGTCCCGCCCGGCTCTCGGGTAAACACCGCCGTAATATTATGAGATTTGAAATATTCTTCCAAAAGTTTAAGTTGCGTCGATTTTCCCGAACCTTCGCACCCTTCGAGAGTTATAAACAGTCCTTTATCAGTCGGCATAATCGCTATAAGTCCTTATAATGTAATTCATCACCGCAAGCCCCTCGTATTGAAGGTCGCTCTGAACAGAAAAGAGATCCGTAACCCCGAAAACAAGTCCGTCTACCGTAGTTTTTCCGTTTTCGTCGAGCGTATACCAAAGAGATTTAATATCGGGTTTATTCTCGGAAGAATGCGCCGTGAGTTTTGAAATATCTATTCCGAACGCCCCCGTTTCGCCGTAGACGATCTCGTCGTTATCCTTAAATGCCGACCTCGAATACCAAAGAAAATCTTCTCCCTTTTCTTTGGCTCTTTCTATCGCCCCTTTAACGCTTTTAAAGTTGAGATATACCGCCTCTATCCTCTTTATTTCGTTTTTAACGCCCTCGGATATTTTTTGCTCGTCGGTATAAGTCCTACGGTAATTCCTCTCGGAATTTACCCTTTTAGTTCTGAAATATTCCTCTATTTTATCCTCGTTGACTTTATATCCGTCCTCGGTTTCGGTAATAAATCCGTTCCTTACGGTATAGATATACGCGCTGTCCAAAAGTTTATCGACGGACACGAGAACGTGATTCGTTACGAGCGACTGAACGTCTGAACCGACTCCGGTTTCTTCGTCGAACGGAATATCCCCTCCGCCGATTATTATTGCGTCGCCCTCGTTTACGGACATTCTGAGATTCATCATATACGACGCGGTGTAACTTCCCACCGACCTTATGTCGGTAACTTCGGTTTCAAGGACGTCGTAAGACAACACGCTTTCGCCGTTTACCCCGTTTCCCTTTTGTTTAAGTTTTTGGAAAAAGGTTAAATTTTCGTTTCCGTATACGCCCTCGTAAACTACGAGATAAAACTTCTGTCCGTCGGTTATCCTCGTTCCGAGCGACGTAAACGCAAGCGACCACACCACAAACGCTGCAAGCGACGCGATTATTATCTTTAAAAAGTCGTAACTTATGAGATTTGACAATCTTTTTTTGGTTATCTTTATATCCATATTTTTTATCCGTTAGCCGAATGAAAATAAGATTGAACTTGTTAAAACGGCTGAATTTCGGCGTAAGACTTCGTCTTTATTCTTTAACTTTGCCGTAAGACTTCGTCTGTTTGCTTTTACTCTGCTATAAGACTTCGTCTTTATTCTTTAACTTTGCCGTAAAACTTCGTCTTTATGCTTTTAACTTTGCCGTAAGACTTCGCCTTTATGCTTTAATTTCGCCGTAAGACTTCGCCTTTATGCTTTTAACTTTGTCGTAAGACTTCGTCTTTATGCTTTTACTCTGCTATAAGACTTCGCCTTTATGCTTTAATTTCGCCGTAAAACTTCGCCTTTATGCTTTCTTTTTAATTTGCCGAGTTTTACTTCGATTTTTGTTCTTCGTATTTCCCCGAACAAGCAAAGACAACTCGTAAAAAGTCAAAGAGTGAAAACACTCCGAAACGTTTCTGACGCGCGTTTTGGAGTGTCTGTCTCAAATTATACGCGCCCCTTAAATTCCGAGATTTTAAATCGGGGCTTTTTATCAGTCGGCAATAGAAAGTATCTTGACTTGATATTCGTCGGCTTTTTCCGGCGTAACGACGGTTACGGTTTCTCCCGCTTTCGCGCCTAAAAGCGCTTTACCGAGCGGACATTCGTTGGAAATTCTTCCCTCGTTGAGGTTGGCTTCGGTCGTTCCTACTATTTCGTAAGTCGCTTCTTCATCCATATCGAGGTCGAGAATAGTTACCTTCATTCCGACGGACACGACGTCTTTCGCTCCCGTCGACTTGATAATTTCGGCAACTTTGAGTTTTGCTTCTATTTCAACGATTTCGCCCTCGATTCTCGCCTGTTCGTTTTTAGCGGCGTCGTATTCGGCGTTTTCGGACAAGTCTCCGAAATCTCTCGCGATTTTTATTCTCTCGGTTATTTCCGGTCTTTTGACGAATTTGAGTTCGTCAAGTCTTTTTTGTAATTCCTTTAACCCTTCTTCGGTCAATATAACTTTTTCTGCCATTTTTCTACCTTCTAAAAATATTTGACTTGTTACAAGACGAATCCGTATTCGGTTATCCGAAATACGGATTCTGTCGTTATCAGCGTTTAAGCGTATAAGTGAATCCCTTGTCGCTTCCCTCTTCGGCTATATTCGAATCGACGGGGAAACGAACGAGTCCGTTCGCTCTCATCATCTTGGTAATATATCCTATCGCAACGGCGCATTCTTCGGCGTTTCTGACGACGACGAAACTCTTATAGCCTTCGGCTTTCATCGCGTCGTCGCAAGCGTCCATTCCTTCGCCTTCATAGTTAAGATAGATATACACTCTGCCGTGTCCGACGAAAGTTTTCATGAGCGCTTTTTCTTCAAATTCGCCCTCTTCCGCCATTACGAAAGACTTGGCGTGAACACGGATAAGTTTTAAGAATTCTTCCGCCGTTTCGGCTTTTCTTTCGTAAGTAAATCCGTATTCGAAACCTTGTTCTCTCGTTTCTGCCGTAGATTCGGTTACAACTGCTTTACGGGTTTTCTTAAATCCGTTTTCATACATCGTTTCTTCGATGAGTTCTTCGGCTTCGGCATAATCTTCTTCGGAGGCTATGATCTTCTTGACGGAAAGTTTATCGCCTTTAGAAATTATATATCCTTTATTTACGGCTTCTTCAAAGTCGATATTGACTTCGAGGACGATCGTGTCGCCGTCAATTCTCATAGCGCACGCCGCGACGTTTTCTTCAAGTCCGTAAGGAAGGTCGTTCGCCTTTTCGTAACTGTAAATTTCAGCCTTTAACTTATCGAAGAGGTCGACGAGATTGAGTTCTCCGCTCTCTGTGGGAGCGCCGTCGCCCTGCATCTTTCTTTCGAGTTCTTCTTTCTCGGCGATAGCCTCGGCAAGTTGCGCCTTGGCTTCTTCGGCTTCGCGCTCTGCTTGTTCTCTCGCCTCCTCGTTCTTCTTGCTTTCTTCTATCTGCTGAACGGTTTGTTGTCTTATTTCTTCGGTCTTTCTCGCTTCTTCCGCTTTTTTGAGTTCGTATTCGAGTTTCTCCGTTTCCGCCTTGTCGAGCGCCGATTTGTTTTTCGCCGTCGTATTTTCAGCCGACAATCTGTCGTATTCCGCCTGCGTTATCCATTTAGCGTAAACGGTTACCTTCTTGCGGTCGAGAAGTTCGGTAGAGGCAAATCTCGTTTCGCATTTCTTAGTCGTAAACCAACCCATAAATACGTATCCCGAACGAACGGGGTTCTTGGGATATGAGAATTTCTCTCCGCGTTTGACTTTAACGTATCTGTTGGCCCTTCCGCCGTTGGCGTCGAATACTATCGTGAACTTTCTGTTTCTGACGAGCGCTATAATTATCGTCGCAAGGATAGAAAGGGCGATAACGCCGATGACGCCGATAAGTATCCATTTTGCAAGATCCATCCATTCGACGCCGCTCAAAATTGCGAATTCGCTGAAATTTTCAGTTTTAAATACCATGACGTTGTTACCATCCATAGTTATTTTTTCCGAGGCTACAAAGCCCGTTATCTCTGTGTGATAATAATTTATTACGTTAAGTCCGCCGCTGAATTCCGCTACCTTTTCGTCGGTCTTGAATTTGACCGTAACTTCGTAAATCGCATCGAAGTCTTCCCTTATAACGTCGTTTTCATAAACGTCTATTTTAAAATAAGCGTGTAAGTGCTTTCCTTTGACTTCGTTTATTATCGCGTCCTTATAACCTAAATTCGACGATATAAACTTCTCCAAATCGTCTCTCGATAAAATGACGTTTATATTTCTCTTGATCGAAGGCGCCGCGCCCTCTCTGACGGTTAATCTCGCCGTGCTGTCGAAGTCGGTTATTACGCTTCCGCTTTTAGAATAACTCTCTACCGTAATTTCGTATTTATCGTCCGAATAGGTTACTCTCGATTTCTTTTCTGCCGCCGCTTTCGAAGTCGTTCCGTTATATGAAAGAGCGCCCGAAACTTCGTAACTGTCGTAAAACGCCTTGACAACGTCGCTCGCGACTTTTACGGTATTGTATCCGTTTTTACGGTAACTGTAACTGTCCGCTATCTGTCCGCTCGAATTGATACTGTCGATTATCTTCCCGGCAAGCGATTTGTTTTCGCTTATCACGCTTTCCGCAGACTTTCCGTATCGAGCGTCCCTTATATCCGCCTTTATGGAAACGTCGTCTTTGGCGACCTTTCTATATAGCGAAGTCATCGATTGAAGGGTTTGTTTATCCTTTTCGCTTTGAAGCGATTCGTCCAAGGAATAAAATCTCGAATACGTCTCTTCAAAGTCTTTTAAAAGTTCGACGTAAGCCTCGTCTTTTAAGGTCAACCTACTCTCGCTGTCGGAGGACATATTCCTTACCGTATTTTCCCTTTCGGTATATTCGGCGTTCTTGACTTCAACGTAAGTCGGTATTCCGATGAATTTTCCCAAAAAATCGTTGGCTACTTTTTTAGCCGCCGTTTCCGTCGTTCCCTTGCATTTTTCAAGGTCGGCTTTCGCCTTGTCGAAATCACTCGAAGTAACGTATTTTTTGACGGTGTCGGCGTCGTATTTTTCCGTTTGATAGGTTTCGTATTCGTCGGTTATTTTGGCAATAAGTTCGTCAACTGCGGCGTTAAGTTTGCTTTGGGCTTGATTTTCTTCAAGCAAAGTCCCCTCGAATGCGTCGTAGTATTCTTTCGCTTTGTCGCCCGAATAGTCCGTCCTGTAACCGCTCAGCGCAAAACCCTTAAAATAATTCTTCGCTTTTTCTACGATACTATTCCAATTGCTTTCCGAATAATCATTTCTTTTAATTGAATAAAACTCTCCGCTTTCGGAAACGTAATATTCATAAAATCCAACCGCCGTTTCGGCTATATTTTTAATGCCTTTAAGTCCGCGGTTTTCTCCGAGCATTTCACGAGCGTAATCGTTTAATTTATTCTCGCTCATCTCTTCGATTTTGGCTTTTACGGAACTCAAAACCGATTGAAGTTCGTCGCTGTTTTCGTCGACGGTATAGCCCGACGGAAGTTTTCCGTAAACCGTTTCTATATCCGTTTTGAAATCGTCCGCTATCTCGCTCAACTCGCCCTTCGTGTAAGTATGGTTTTCGTCGTATGACGAATAATACCCTTCTTTCGCCGAAACGGTAAGACTTATCGGAGCGAAAAAGTTCAAAACGCATAGCAAAAACGCAATCGTCGCGAATATTGCAAAGGTTTTCTCGGCTTTCGAATACGCCATAACATTTACTCCTGAATATATTATTTAATATAAATATATATACACGTTATATAATAGCACAATATTGAAAAATTTTCAATGGTTTTAGGAAAAAATTTTCCGAAAAAAGCAAATAATTTGCGAATATTTTACTTTCGCTTGTTTTTTAAGTATTTTTCGTTCTTTTTTTTAAAAGTCGCCCCATAAGTCGTTTTTCGGATTTGCCTTTATATTCGAGCAAATAATTTCCTTTCTCTCCCAAAACTATCCCTTTCTTTTCAATTACCTCACGTCGAGGACGGTTATTCGATGATTTATTTAGCCGAATGAAAACAAAGTTGAACTTTTTGTTGAATTAAATCAATTCGATTATAGCAACCGAAGCGGCGTCGCCCCTTCTCTCACCGACTTGATATATTATCCCTATTCTCCGTTTTACAAATAAAAATGCGTCGGCAATATTATTATTGCTAACGCATTAAAAGTTAAACTTTTTATTGAATTAAACCAATTCGATTATAGCAACCGAAGCAGCGTCGCCCCTTCTCTCACCGAGTTGATATATTCTCGTATATCCGCCTCTCTGTTTGAGTTCTTCCGCTCTCTGAGCGTATTTGGGCGCGATTTCGTCGAAAAGTTTTTCGATAAGCGGGTGCTGAACGCCTGCCGTTCTCTCTCTGAATTCGGCGGGGGTTTCGTTTCCTCTCTGCTCTTGCAAATCGTAAACGAGTCCCATTATCTTTCTTCTCGCGGCAAGTTTCTTAACTCCGTCTTTATAAATCTTTACGGTCTCTTCTTTGCCCTTGCTGTTGGTTTTCGTAACGGTGGTTTCTACCGTATCTTCGTAAGTATTCATCGCAAGCGTGATAATCTTCTCTACGTAAGGACGAAGTTCTTTCGCCCTGCTTAAAGTAGTTTCAAGCCTGCCATACCACAAAAGATTAGAAGCCTGATTTCTCAATACCGCCTTTCTCTGCGTAGCGGTCATACCTAATTTTCCCGGCATCTTCTTAATCCTCCTGTTCTTTTAGTTTTAAATTGTAGGTGCCTAACTTGTAAATAACTTCGTCGAGAGATTTCTTTCCCAAGTTTCTTACTTTAAGCATATCGTCCTCGGTCTTTTTCGTCAAATCTCCAACCGTTTGAATGTTCGCTCTCTTCAAGCAATTATACGAACGAACGGAAAGATCCATATCTTCGATAGGTTTCTTCAATATATCGTCTAAACCGCCGTTCTCTTTTTTGTCGACCAAGAAAGTTCCGTCTTTGCCCAAATCGCTGAGTTTGGTAAACAACGCAATGTGTTCGCCGAGCAATTTTGCGGCAAGACTTACGATTTCCACGCCCGAAAGCGCTCCGTTCGTCCATACTTCCAAAGTAAGTTTATCGAAATCGGTGTTCTGACCGACTCTCGTGCTTTCGACGTTGTAACTTACCTTTTTAACGGGAGTATAGATGGAGTCTATCGCAATGTAGTCGATTTCGTCCGTTTTATTGTGTTCGGCGCCCTTGTAACCTCTGTCTCTTCCTACCGTAATTTCCATATCGAGCACGCCGCCTTCGTCGACCGAGCAGATATAAGCGTCTTTATTCAAGACTTCTACTTCTGCGTCTTCGGCGATATCTCCGGCGCAAACGGTGGCGGGACCTTCTTTATAAAGTTTTAAAACTTTTTTGAAGCCGTCGTCCGTAGTTGCGGTTTTGAACGCAACGCCTTTTATGTTTAAAATTATTTCCGTAACGTCTTCTTTGACGCCGGGAACCGTAGAAAATTCGTGCTTTACGCCGCTTGCGAATTTAATTCCCTGAGCGGCAGCGCCGGGAAGCGACGATAAAAGTGTTCTTCTGAGCGCATTGCCGAGCGTAAGGCCGAAGCCCTTTTCAAGCGGTTCGACTACGACTTTGGCATAACGTTTATCTGCGCTTTCATTTGCTACAATTTTGGGCGTTTCTATTTCCATCATAGAAAAATATACCTCCTTTTTTTTCTTTTATGGGATATATTACTTCGAATACAACTCGACGATCATCTGTTCGGAAATCTGCGAATCAATATCCTCTCTTTGCGGAAGAGCAAGAACTTTGCCCTCAAGTTTTTCGTTGTCGAAATCTACCCATTTAGGCATCTTGTTGCTCTTTGCCATTCCTTTAAGAGCTTCGAAATAAGGAGTCGATTTCTTGGTTTCTTTAACGGCGATGACGTCGCCTACTTTAACTTGGAAAGAAGCGATGTCGACCGATCTTCCGTTGACCGTGAAATGCGCGTGAGTTACAAGTTGACGCGCTTGCGAACGGGAGGAAGCGACGCCCATTCTATATACTACGTTGTCAAGTCTTCTTTCGAGAAGAGAGAGCATATTTTCACCCGTAATTCCCTTCATTTTGTCGGCTTTTTCGTAATATTCTCTGAATTGTCCTTCCAATACTCCGTAAATTCTCTTGGTCTTTTGTTTTTCACGAAGTTGCAATCCGTATTCGGATACCTTCTTTCTGTCTGCGCCGTGTTGTCCGGGAGCGACAGGTCTTCTTTCAAAAGGACAAGAAGTCTTATAGCACTTGTCGCCTTTGAGGAATAACTTACCGCCTTCGCGTCTGCACAAGCGGCATTTTGCGTCTGTATATTTAGCCATTTCCGTTACCTCCTAATTATACTCTACGGCGTTTGGGCGGACGGCAGCCGTTGTGAGGAATGGGGGATACGTCTGAAATAAGCGTAACTTCCAAGCCTACGTTTCCGAGCGCTCTTATAGCCGATTCTCTGCCCTGACCGGGGCCTTTAACGAATACTTCAACCGAACGGAGTCCGTGTTCCATAGCAGCCTTAGCGGCGGTTTCGGAAGCCTGTTGAGCAGCGAAAGGCGTGCTTTTTCTCGAACCCTTATAACCGAGAGCGCCTGCGCTGCATTGAGTGATGGCGTTTCCGTTAGCGTCGGTTACAGTAACGATAGTATTGTTGAAAGAGGACTTGATGTGAACTTGACCTTTATCAACGTTTTTTATTTCTCTACGTTTCTTTACAACTTTTTTAACAGCCATTATTCTATCCTCCCTCTATTATTTGGTAGCGGTCTTTTTCTTAGCGACCGTGCGACGCGGACCTTTTCTCGTTCTCGCGTTTCTCTTAGTGCTTTGTCCTCTTACGGGCAAGCCCTTTCTGTGTCTTACACCGCGGTAGCAGCCGATTTCCATCAATCTCTTGATGTTCATGCTGACTTCGCTTTTAAGCTCGCCTTCTACTTTGAGATGATGTTCGATATATTCTCTCAATTTAGCGACGTCCTCTTCGGTGAGGTCCTTAACTCTCGTGTCAGGATCTACTCCCGTTTCCTTTAAAATTTTCTGCGCGGTAGGTCTTCCTATTCCGTAAATATAGGTTATGCCTATTTCAACGCGCTTTTCTCTTGGTAAATCTACACCGGCAATACGAGCCATTTGTAATATCCTCCGAAATTTTTAATAAATTAATTTTTTAGATAATTCAAAAGTAATTAACAATTAACCTTGTCTTTGTTTATGGTTTTTGTTCTTGGAGCAAATTACCATAACTTTGCCTTCTCTTTTAATGACTCTGCATTTGTCGCACATAGGTTTCACTGATGGTCTTACTTTCATTTTTTAAATCCTCCGATTTTGATTTGTTGAACAAAATTGTCAGTTCTTGCTACGCCAGACTATCCGACCTTTCGTAAGGTCGTAAGGGCTCATTTCTATCTTTACCGAATCTCCGGGAATTATCTTGATATAATTCATACGGAGTTTCCCCGAAATGTAAGCGGTGATAACGTATCCGTTGGAAAGTTTTACCTTGAACGTAGCGTTCGGCAACGCTTCCTCTATCACGCCTTCAGCCTCGATAACGTCGTCTTTTGACACAGTTTATTCCTCCAATTTTATTTTACCGCGGAAAACGTGTTCCGCAATTTCTCGTTGTTTCCCGTATCACCAGCGTCATCCTTTTCAAATAAACAGTTTACACTTTTTACCATCAGAATTACGATACGGGCGTTTTATCATAACGTGAGTATCTCTACTCCGTTATCGCCTATTAAAACGGTGTTTTCATAGTGCGCCGAGGGCTTTCCGTCCCTCGTTACGCATTTCCAGCCGTCTATCTCAACTTCGTAGCCGCCCATATTTATCATAGGCTCTATCGCTATCGTCATATTGCGTTTAAGCCGTATTCCCGTTCCCTTCTTGCCGAAGTTGGGGACCGACGGATCTTCGTGAAGTTGCCTTCCGACTCCGTGCCCGACCATATCGCGAACGACCGAAAAACCGTTTTTTTCGGCGTGAGCCTGCACTTGAGCGCCGATGTCGCCAAGCGGGCTTCCGATACAAATACCTTTTATACCTTCAAAGAAACATTCTCTCGTAACGTCGATAAGTCTTTTCTTTTCGGGATCTATATCACCGACGTAAAAACTTCTCGCAGCGTCGCCGTGAAAGCCGTTTATATACGCTCCGACGTCGAAACTGACTATCTGCCCCTCTTCGATTATCCTGTCGCCGGGTATTCCGTGAACGACTTCGTCGTCTATCGAAATGCACGCCGTAGCCGGAAAACCGTAAAGTCCCAAAAAGGAGGGTTTCGCTCCGCAAGAGGTTATATAGTCGTATGCTATTTCGTCGAGTTCCTTAGTAGTCATTCCTGCGCGTATCTTGTCGCCCACCAAAAGGAGGGTATCTCTCGTTATCGCGCAAGCCTGACGCATAAGTTCGATTTCTTTGTCCGTCTTTATGTGTATCATATTATCAGCCTAAAACCGAAATTATACGATCGAACACTTCGTCTACGCTTCCCATTCCGTTTACATTCTTTAATATGCCTTTTTCGGCATAGTATTCGGTCAAAGGAGAGGTCTGCTTGACGTAAACGTCCAATCTGCTCGCAACCGTCTGCTCGTTGTCGTCCGCTCTCTGAATAAGTTCTTCTCCGCATTTGGAGCAAGAGGTCTTGCCGTCGAGATGATCTATATGATAAGATTCACCGCAACTTCCGCAAACTCTTCTGCCCGTAATTCTTTTGAGAAGTTTATCCAAAGGAACGTCTATATCTACGACCGCTTCGACCTTTGAAAATTTTTCCAAAGCTTCGGCTTGAGCGACCGTTCTCGGAAAACCGTCTAAAAGATATCCGCTTTTGCAGTCTTCTTTTTCAAGTCTTTCCTTGACGATCTGAACGGTTACCTCGTCGGGGACGAGTTGCCCTTTATCTATATAAGATTTGGCAATCACCCCGATAGGCGTTTTTTCCTTAATATTGTATCTGAATATGTCGCCCGTGGAAATATGGGGAATTCCGTATCTTTCGGCAAGTCTTACCGCTTGCGTTCCCTTCCCCGCTCCGGGGGCTCCCAATAAAAGAATATTCATTTTATTTAAGGAATCCTTTATAGTTTTTCATCATTATCTGCGATTCGAGCGCGGTATTGAATTCGAGCGCGACCGAAACGACGATGAGCATTCCCGTTGCGCTGAACGCTCCGTTGCCCGTCTGCAACACGTTGTTAAAGATTATAG
>CADBUU010000094.1 GCA_902797945.1 uncultured Eubacteriales bacterium
AATTAAGTATATTTGATCCAAGAGACCCGTTTACGGGTGGCAAGTAAACAATGCGTGGCTGGCAGGCCAATAAAAAACGCATTAATGCGTTGCCAGTAGTATTAGGGCTATGCCCGAAAATGAAAAACCACCCACACGGTGGGTGGATAATTATTCTATTCGCCTCCTTTTTTAGAGGGGTTTCGTTTTTTGGTTCTTTCATTTTCAGATAGCGATTTATTTTGCGTTTGTTTCGATGGACGACCTCTTTTTTTCTTTGCGGAAAGGGAAACGTCGATTTGTTTGGATAATTCCTCGTGCTTGCGGATAAAATCTTCCGTCTTTTTATTCATGGCGTATTGAAGAGGAACGTTGATTTGTTTTTGCGCCTCTCTCCTTTGTTTGCCGTTGTCGCCCGTTGCCGACTGTTGCGAAAAGTCGTTTTGGGGTTTTGAGGTCGGATTAAACTTTTCTATGAGGTCGAAAAGACCGAATTTTTCCATTGAAAAATCTCCTTTTAAACTTTTATCTTAAAAAAATGTCTTTAAATCATTGCGTTATTAAAAAATTTAGTATATAATATATAAGCATAATTATTTTTAAAGGCAAAATTTTTGTCGGTCGATTGAGTTCTACTAACAGAGTATGCCGAAATAAGCGAACATATTCCATTAAAAGGAGTTTTTATGATGGTAAAGAAGTTTGTTTGTGTTTTAGCAATCGTGTGCCTTGCGTTTGCGCTCGTCGCTTGCGGCGGCGGAAGCGTTAAGGTCGATATGGATACGACGGGATCCTCCGCTACGTCCAACGGCGGAGCGCTCGTGGAAACGGGCGACTACGTATATTTTATAAACGGCGTTGAAAGTTATTCGACGGCGTATAAGACGGGCGACGTCGTAAAAGGCGCTCTTGCCAGAGTAAAAAAGAGCGACGTTGCCGAAAATTCTTCGGAAAAGAGCGAGGTTGTCGTTTCCAAACTCTTGGTGTCGGGAGATAAGACGGCGGGCATTTATATTTACGGTGATTACGTTTATTATGCGGTTCCTTCCGAAGAAAAGGACAGCAAGGGAAGCGTTAAGAGCGATAAACTCAATTTCTTCCGCACTAAACTCGACGGAACTTCGACTTCTTCGAAGATTTCTAACGTCGACTTTGCAAGCGACGCGTCTTTCAGATTCGTAAAGAGTGGAGATAAAGTATATCTCGTAGTATACAGTTCTTCTCTCTACGTTTTCGACACGGAAAGTTGCAAACAGGTTTATTCTTACGAAAAGACCATAGACGAAGTTCTCTTCGACGATAACGGCGCGGACGGCGTATATTTTACGATTAAACCCGTAAATACCAACCTTTACGACGAAGACAGTTCTGAGGCTCGTCAAGTAAGTTATCAGGACGTTCATAAAGTCGTTTTCGGAAACGAAGTAAAAGACGAAGTCGTATTAAGCGGAGCGGGCAAATACATCGTAACCGGCGACAAAGATATCGGAAAAGAACTTTCCGGCGATGGCGAAGGCTTTACGGGCGTTACTATCGACCTTATCAAGCATAAAGACGGAGTTCTCTATTTTTCGTATACATCGCTCGACACGACGGTAGGCGGCACTTTCTACGTTGCTTTGGACGATGATAAGATTTCCGCCGACAGCAAGGAAACGTGGACCAACGCCAAAGAGGCAATAATAAATTACGGCGACAAAAACGCAAGCGCAATATTCGGAACTTCCGCTTATTATCTTGCTAAAGACGGCATTATTTTCGTGGATTCGACTTACGGCATTTTGAAATACGACTATACGGCGAGAGAGGATAGCGATACTGATTTCGGCGTCAAGACGTTGTATTATTCCGAAACTGCAAAGACGGCTACTATAGTCGGCGTAAACGGAGATTATCTGTATTTCACCGAATCAAATAACGTTTATCGCGTCAATATGAAGGAAGAAAACGCCGAACAGGTAAGACTTAACAAAATCTCGGTCGATACTTCCTGGTATGCTCCCGAATTGTTTACCGTTGGCGAAAACGATTACGTTGCGGTAGTATATACCGATTCCAACTATAAATCGTATATTTATCTTATAAACGCTACCGAAACGGAAAAAGCCTATAAAGAGGCAACCGACGAAGATAAGGAAACTTTCTACGATTATGAAGCGACTTACGAAACCGTAAGCGCCGTCGCTAAAACGATGCTCGGAAAGATGAGCGAAAGCGACGCCGAGTCTTTCGGAACTTATCTCGAAGGTTTAAAAGAGGATAAATAATTAAAATCGGATAATAAAACTCCACCCGGTTAAGGGTGGAGTTTTCGTATATAAATTTGACGAAAAAATAAAAAATTGTTTTTTTGTCGAAAAAAATTTTTAACTTTGATTTCGCTTGTTTTATAAGTAAATTTATTATATAATATAAGCGTGGGTTATCTTCGATAACCAAAACCTAACGGTTTTAGCGAACTTTTCTTGCGAAAACTTCGGACGCTCTATTGAAAGCAAAATAATCATAACGGAAGGTTAAAATGTTACAAGTAAACGGCGTAAGTCTGCAATTCGGAAGCAGAAAACTTTTCGAAGACGTAAACATTAAATTTACGAAGGGAAATTGTTATGGCGTTATCGGCGCCAACGGGGCGGGAAAATCTACTTTTCTCAAGATTTTATCGGGCGAAATAGAGCCACAAAAAGGCGAAGTTACGATGGATAAAAACGAGAGAATGTCGGTTCTCCGTCAGGATCAGAATGCGTTCGACGACGAAACCGTCATAAGGACCGTAATGCTCGGGCATAAAAGATTGGTCGATATAATGGACGAAAAGGACGCCTTATACGCAAAAGAGGATTTTTCGGACGAAGACGGAATAAGGGCGGCGGACCTCGAAAACGAATTTGCCGAACTCGGTGGCTGGGACGCCGAATCCGAAGCCGAAAAACTTTTATCCGCTCTCGATATTCCTTCCGACAGATATGAGGAAAAAATGTCGGCATTAGACGGTAAGGAGAAGGTCAAAATACTTCTTGCGCAGGCGCTTTTTGGGAATCCCGACGTTCTTCTTCTCGACGAGCCGACTAACAACCTCGATTTACGAACGACGGAGTGGCTCGAAGATTTTCTTATGGATTATGAAAACACCATAATAATCGTATCGCATAACAGATATTTTCTCAATAAAGTCTGCACATATATTTGCGACGTCGACTTCGGAAAGATAAACGTCTATTTCGGCAACTACGACTTTTGGTATAGAACGAGTCAACTTATAGCCCGTCAGCAAAAAGAGCAGAATAAAAAGGCGGAGCAGCGAGCGAAGGAGTTGCAGGACTTTATAGCGAGGTTCTCGGCTAACGCTTCGAAGTCGAAACAGGCGACCGCAAGGAAAAAAGAACTCGAAAAACTAACTATCAACGATATAAAAGTGTCTTCGAGAAAATATCCGTATATAAATTTCAAATACGACAGAGAGATAGGAAACGATATTCTTTTCGTTGAAAATCTCACGAAAGAAGGCTACTTTGAAAATATAAGTTTTACGGTAGGCAGAGAGGATAAAATAGGTATCGTAGGGAAAAACAGCAAGGCGATAACTATGCTTTACGACGTTTTGATGGGGAAAGAAGAGGCGACGAGCGGATATTTCAAATGGGGAAAAACCATAACGCCGACTTATCTTCCGCAAAATAACGACGAATACTTTAACGGTTGCGACTTGTCGCTCGTCGATTGGCTCAGTCGTTTTTCATACGACCATTACGAAGAATTCGTTCGCGGTTGGCTCGGGAGAATGCTATTTTCGGGCGAAGAGGCGCTAAAAAAAGCGTCGGTTATTTCGGGGGGAGAAAAAGTCAGATGTATGCTCGCTAAAATGATGTTAGAGGGCGGAAATTTTATGATTTTGGACGAACCGACGAACCATCTCGACCTCGAATCGATAACTTCGTTAAACGACGGTCTTACGGCGTTTAAGGGTTGTATGCTTTTAACGAGTCACGACAGGGAACTTATGAATACGGTTGCCAACAGAATTATAGAAATAGACGTGGGTAAGGTTTACGACCGCCCCGTAACTTACGACGAATATTTAGAAGAAACCAAATAAAATAAAGGAGCAAATATATGAAAACAGTTTTAGTAACAGGCGGAGCAGGTTATATAGGAAGTCATACGACGGTCGAACTCGTCAAGGCGGGATACGACGTCGTTATCGTCGACAATCTCTACAACAGCAAGGAAACGGCTGTAAGGAGAGTGGAAAAAATCGTCGGGAAAAAACTTAAATTTTATATTGCCGATATATGCGATAAAGACGCTATGCGTAAAGTTTTCAATGAAAACGAAATAGACGCCGTAATAAATTTCGCAGGCTATAAAGCGGTTGGAGAATCGGTGAAAAAGCCGATAGAATACTACGAAAACAACATCGGCGGAATGCTTGCTCTTATAGACGTTATGAGGGAGTTCGGTTGTAAAAATCTCGTATTTTCTTCTTCCGCAACCGTTTACGGAAATCCGCATACCGTTCCTATAACCGAAGATTTTCCGCTTTCTACGACAAATCCATACGGAAGCACAAAATTATTTATAGAATATATTTTAAAGGACTTAGCGAAAGCGGATCCGTCGTTTAATATAGCAATATTGCGTTACTTTAACCCCATCGGCGCTCACGAGTCGGGAACTATCGGCGAAGACCCCAACGGAATTCCGAATAATCTTTGCCCGTATATTACGAAGGTGTGCGTTGGCAAACTCAAAGAAGTTCACGTTTTCGGCAACGACTATCCGACCAAAGACGGAACGGGCGTGCGCGATTACATACACGTCGTCGACCTTGCGAAGGGACACGTTCTCGCCGTCAATAAACTTCTTACCGCTTCGGGATTATTTATCGTAAATCTCGGTACGGGTAAGGGATATAGCGTAATGGAAATGATAAACGCTTTCTCCAAAGCCAACGGCAGCCCCGTTCCGTTCGTGATAGATCCGAGACGTCCCGGAGATATTCCCGAATGTTACGCCGATCCCGCTCTTGCGTATAAACTCATTGGGTTTAAGGCGGAAAAAACGCTCGAAGATATGTGCGCAGACGCTTTGAGATGGCAAAAAAACAATCCCGACGGATATACCGATTAAAAATCTCTAACCACCGTTTTTGCGACGGTGGTTATTTAAAAATCGGGCTATAAGGCGGAAAACGGCAATGATTGATTTTAAAAAGAATATTTTGGAATTGGTTTTTCCACGCAAAACGACCTGTAATTTTTGCAGAAGAGAAGTTTTCGGGAATACGGCGCTGTGCGAAGACTGTAAAAACTCTCTTCCGTATAACGACGGGTTTTTCTGTTTCAGATGCGGACGGAAAACTCCCAATCCGACGGAGGCTTGCGAAAGTTGTTCGGGAAAAGAGTGGTTCGTCGAAAAGGCGAGAAGTGCTTTTTGTTACGACGCTCCGATAAGTTACGCAATACAAAAGTTCAAATACGAGAACGGAAGATATTTCGGCGAGTTTTTCGCCCAATATCTTTTTCCCCTTTATCTTAAATCTTTTCCTGCGTGCGACTGCATAATTCCCGTCCCCGTATCCGAAGAGAGAATGAAAGAGAGAGGTTTTAATCAAAGCCTTATACTTGCCGAATATCTGTCTGAAAAAACGGGCGTTCCCATATATGACGACGTCGTCTATAAAAAGAGAGAAACGGAGCATCAGGTCGGGCTTAGCGCCAAAGAAAGACTTAATAATCTTTCGGGAAGTTTTGCCGTAAAACACGGAAAAGAAATCGAGGGAAAGATTTGTCTTATAGTCGACGACGTTTTAACAACCGGCTCGACTGCCAACGTCATTGCAAAACAACTCAAAAAACACGGCGCGACGGATATTTATCTTATAACCGTTGCCAGCGTCGGAAGAAAATATACGGCGAAAACTTCCGATAAAAATAAAGGATAACCCGTATTTAGGCAAATTTTACCTAAATATCACAAAAAATCATTGTAAAAATACGTTAAATATAGTAAAATAATATTTATACAAGTAAATATATATTTACGGAGGATCTAAGCGAAATGGGGCTAATAAGATACATTTTAAATACCGATTCGAGAATAAGTCTTAAAAGAATAAGAGGACAGGCGGAAAAAATCGCCGCTCTTTCGCCTAAATACGAAAAGATGACGGACGACGAACTTAAAAATCAGACCGTTCTCTTAAAGGAAAGATTATCAAAGGGCGAAACTCTCGACGATATTATGTTCGACGCATTCGCGGTAGTCAGAGAAGCGGCGTATAGAGTTTTGAATATGCGTCATTATATCGTTCAAATAATGGGCGGTATCTGCGTTCACCAGGGAAGAGTCGCGGAACTTAAAACGGGTGAAGGTAAAACTCTTATGGCAACACTTCCGGCATACCTCAACGCATTGTCCGGCAAGGGCGTTCACATCGTTACGGTAAACGATTATCTTGCTAAAAGAGACGCCGAGTGGATGGGTAAAGTTTACAGGTTTTTAGGACTTACCGTAGGCGTAAATATTCACGACCTTACCGACGATCAAAAAAGAGATGCGTATAATTGTGATATAACCTACGGAACGAATAACGAATTCGGTTTCGACTATCTTAGAGATAACCTCAAAAAGAGAATGCAAGATATGGTTCAGAGAGGACTGAATTTCGCCATAGTCGACGAAGTGGACTCCATTTTAATTGACGAGGCAAGAACTCCCCTTATTATATCGGGAAGAGGAGAGAAGTCGTCCACTTTGTATCTCGATTGTAACCGTTTCGTCAAGACGTTGGTCAAAGACGAAGACTTTACTGTGGATATAAAAGACAAGTCCGTTCAGATAACCGAGCAAGGCGCGGAAAAGGCGGAAAGGTTTTTTAAAATCGAAAATCTTGCCGACGTTGAAAACGCTGACCTCAATCACCATATTCAGCAGGCTTTAAAAGCGCACCATATTTTCAAGAGGGATAGCGATTATATCGTTAGCGACGGGGAAATAGTCATAGTCGACGAATTTACCGGCCGACTTATGATAGGAAGAAGGTATTCCGAAGGGCTTCATCAAGCCATCGAAGCGAAGGAAAACGTTACCGTCAGAAATGAAAATAAGACTTATGCGACGATAACTTTCCAGAACTATTTCAGACTTTATTCCAAACTCTCGGGTATGACCGGAACGGCGAAAACCGAAGAGGAAGAGTTCAGAACTATTTATGGACTCGACGTTCTTGAAATTCCGACCAATAAACCCGTTCAAAGAGTGGATATGCCCGACGTTATTTTCAGGACGGAAGCAGGCAAACTCCGCGCCATAATAAGGGAAATAATAGAAAGACACGAAAAAGGTCAACCCGTCCTTGTCGGCACCGTAACGGTAGAAAAGTCGGAAGAAATTTCGAGGTGGCTTTTAAAGAATAAAATAAAGCATAACATATTAAATGCCAAAAACCATAAGAGAGAAGCCGAAATCATCGCTCAGGCAGGCAAGAAAGGCGCCGTTACCATAGCGACGAACATGGCAGGACGTGGAACGGATATTTTGCTCGGAGGTAACCCCGAATATCTCGCCAAACAGGATTTGAGAAACGAGGGCGTATCGGAAGAACTCATAGATATTGCGACTTCGTATGTTCAGAACGTTTCCGACGAGGTAAAAGACGTCAGAGAAAGGTATAAATACCTTTTGGAAAAACACGAAAAGGTTACAGATAAAGAAAAAGAAGAAGTCGTCGCTCTCGGCGGACTTCATATCGTAGGAACGGAGCGTCACGAATCAAGACGTATCGATAACCAACTGAGAGGGCGTGCCGGCCGTCAGGGAGACCCCGGCTCTTCGCTTTTCTTCATTTCTCTCGAAGACGATCTCGCCAAGAGATTCGGCGGAGACAGATTGCAAGGGATTTATAATGCGTTTAAGGTCGACGAGGATACTCCTCTTCAATCCAAAATGCTTTCCCGTTCTATAGAAAACGCGCAGAGAACTATCGAGGGAAAGAACTTCGGTATAAGAAAACATATTATTCAATACGACGACGTAATGAATACGCAAAGACAGGTTATTTACGAAGAGAGAATGAAAGTTCTTCGCGGAGATAACGTTCATCAAGACGTCTTAAATCTTATACCCGATTTCGTTACCGATATAATAAACGCCAACGTCAACAAAAACCAAGAGCCGTCGAGTTGGGATAAAGACAAACTCAACAAGGCTCTCGAAGACAGAGCGTTGCCTCCCGAAACGGAATTTATTACCGAAGGCGTTCTTAATAATTGGGATTACGAATATATCGTAAAACAGACTATAGACAAGGTTATAGATTGTTACGAACAAAAAATAGAAAGATACGCCGAAGAGGGAATAGATTATCATAACTTCGAGAGATTCGTATTTTTGCAGACGGTCGATAATAAGTGGATAGACCATATCGACGCTATGGATAGATTAAAGAGGGGAATTTCTCTTCGAGGATATGCCAACGAAGATCCGGTAATAGCGTATAAAAAAGAAGGTCTTGAAATGTTCGAGGAAATGACCGCAAGCATTCAAGAAGACGTAACGTTTATACTTTTAAAATCGGAATTAAAGAAAAACGAGCCTCCGAAACAGGAGAAAAAAGAGGAACTTATAGAAAACGGCGGAAGCGGCGAGGCGAGTAACGGGCCTATCGTAAAGGTATCGACGGTCGGAAGAAACGACCCTTGCCCGTGCGGAAGCGGTAAAAAATATAAAAACTGTCACGGCAGGCAATATTGACAACTAAAAAAAACAAGGGGCGTTTCTTCCCGCGAGCGACTGCGAGCAAATCATATAATGACTTTTGGTTTCGGCGAGAGCCGAAAAGCAACCGAGAGGTTGCCCGAAACGTCTAACGACCCTTGCCCGTGCGGAAGCGGTAAAAAATATAAAAACTGCCACGGCAGATAATATCGACAACTAAAAAACTGCCACGGCAGATAAAATATATGTAGTTATAAGCAGATATAAGCAGATATAAGCAGATATAAGTAGGTAATTCACAACTCAAAAACATTGCGATAGCAATGCGAAAATCAATAATTATAATGATCCGTTCCGTCTTGTTGGCGGAACGAATATACTATAAAGGCAAGAAAAACAATGATTGAATTTGCAGACAGAATGAATTACGTCAAATCGGGAATAAGAGGTTCTCTTTATGCCGAGGCGACGAAAATGGAAGCTCGGGGAGAAAAAGTATTAAGGCTCAATACGGGTAATCCGGCGAACTTCGGTTTTATTATGCCCGACAGCGTTCGAAACGCAGTAAAAGAGGGTATGGAAGACGCCGTCGGATATTGCGAACCGCAAGGAATGAAAAACGCCCGTATCGCAATAGCCGAATACGAAACGAAAAAGGGAATTAAAAATATCGACGAAAGCGACGTCTTTATCGGAAACGGCGTAAGTGAAATGAGCGAACTCGCTTGTCTTTCGCTTATAAATCCGGGCGACGAAGTGTTGGTCCCGTCGCCGAATTATTCGCTTTGGAGCAACGGAATTTATATAGCCGGAGGAATTCCCGTCCACTATACTCTCGTTGAAGAAAACGGTTGGATGCCTGACGTAAGAGATATTGAAAGTAAAATAACGCCTAAGACCAAGGCTATCGTAATCATAAACCCGAACAATCCGACGGGCGCGGTTTACCCCAAAAAATTATTGCTTGAAATTCTCGAAATAGCGAGAAAAAATTCTATCGTTGTGTTCTCCGACGAAATATATGATAGGCTCGTATACGGTAAAGAACATTTTTCGTGCGCCGCCCTTGCTCCCGACCTTACCGTATTTACGTTTAACGGACTCTCTAAAAGTCATATAATTTGCGGATATAGGTGCGGATGGCTCGTCGTATCTTCGAAAAACGGGGAAAGAGAGCGTATAAAAGAGGCGCTTTTCAGAATAAGCGCAGTAAGGCTGTGCGGAAACGTTTTGACGCAGGTTGCAATTCCGGCGGCGCTAAAAGACGAGGAAAGCACGAAAAAGATGCTTCAACCGGGCGGAAGGCTTTACGAGCAGAGAAAGGCGGTTAGGGAGGCGATAGAAAAAACCGACGCTTTGTCTTATACCGAAAACGACGCCGCGTTTTATATTTTCCCAAAGATAAACCCGAAATACGGCGAAATATCCGACGACTTTGAATTCGGAATGGGGCTACTTAAATCGAAAAAAATACTCATTGTTCCCGGTTCCGGCTTCGAGTATAAAAAGGACGCTTACCATTTCAGAGTCGTAATGTTGCCCGATCCGTTATCGCTTAAAAAGGCAATGACGGATATTGCGGATTACATAATAAACAGAGAATAGAGAAAACCGCCCTATAGGGCGGTTTTTTAAAATTGAACCTTTGGTAGATAAAATTTCCTCTTTAATCAACCGTAAGTTCTTTACGGAAAAAATCGAAAGTGTTAAAATAAGACGAAAGAGGTGAAGATTTATGAATAATTTTGCAGACTTTTTATTTAAAAGAAGAAAAGAATTAGGGCTTACTCAACAAAATATTGCCGACGAACTCGGCGTAAGCAATAAGGCGGTATCCAAATGGGAATCGGGCGAAAGTTTTCCCGAAACGGCGCTGCTTGTTCCATTGTCAAAAATACTCGTTTGTAGCGTAGATGAATTGTTAGCCGAATGAAAATAAAGTTAAACTTGCCTAAGCCGTGCCTTTTGCGCCCTTTTAGGCGAGTTTTCACGGAATGAATTTGTATTCTATTCCGTTCGCCCTCACCAAAAATGACATCAAAATACATC
>CADBUU010000095.1 GCA_902797945.1 uncultured Eubacteriales bacterium
AATTTCTGAAAATGTTTAGTTCCGAATATCTCTTTTATTTTTTCCGTTTCATTGTCGGTCTGTATAAAGGAAATATTTATTCTGTATGTGCGTTTCAGATTAAACAATTTACAGTTTATATGTAAAACACATTGCACTAAAACCATGATTATTGTTCCGCCGACCGCAACGAAATATAATTCCGCACCACAAGCCATACCAATCCCAGCAGTAGCCCATACACCTGCGGCAGTAGTTAAGCCGTGTACCGTGTTTTTCCTATATACTATCATCCCGGCACCGATAAAACCGATACCCGACACGATTTGCGCCGCTACTCTCGCAACGTCCGCATTCGATTCTGAAAATCCGTACTTTGAAATTATCATTAAAAGGCACGCACCAAAACTCACAATCGTATGCGTTCTTACTCACGCTTCTTTTGCACGGGTTTTTCTCTCTAATCCTATACAAAAACCTAAAACTACCGAGAGAAGTGTCGCTAATAAATATTTATATTCTATTAAAAAATTTTCAAACATAAAAATCACCTGCAAATAGTTGAATTTATTTTTGTTTACTATGTAGATTCCTTATTATATGATAGTTCATAAAATACTACCATTTGAAATATCCGCTAAAAGCACTCTGAACACTTTTCGGCAATAGCGCTAAATAGTTCCTTTTGTTTTTCTTTCAAATACTTCTCCAGGACTTCAGCCAAACACTTATGTCCGTAATCATTTGGATGTAACCCGTCCACGGTATATGTATCGCCTTGATTTGTAATTGGCTGTGGAAAAAAATTATTATAGAGATCTATATAATCAACCCCTTTTCTTACAACTATATTACGAATTGTATCAACATAATCTTTTAAAGTTTTGCCGTGCATGTTTTTTCTTTCATCGTCATATCGCCGACACGGAAGAATAAAACATAATTTATCCTTGCCAAATTTTAACAACAATTTATCTGCTAATATATTTAAAGCGCCACAAAAAGTATTGTCTGTTCTATCCGTTTCTTGCCCGAAATCTGCATCTCCATGACCATAATCATTTGTCCCGCCGAATACAAAAACAAAATCTGAATTTTTATCGATAAAGTCCACACGGCTTTTAAAATACATATCAAACGCATGAGGGTATGTAAGTTTTTTTTTGTTTTGCTATTCTCGTACCGCTTATGCCGTAATTGTTTACTTCTACACCTGTTTTCTTACCCAAAATTTCTACATACCCATTACCGAATTCACTTGCACCACAACCTTCCGTAACGCTATCACCTAAAAATGAAACTTTCATAGTAAACATCTCCTACTCACAATATACAATCAAAATAATTTATACCAACCATTACGTAAAAAGTCAAATTATCAATTCATAACTTTCGTATAGATTGCCATTTTCAAAAACTAAAGTCTTTACTTCGTTTTTTACAAACCTCAAAGCAAGTTCTTTCCCACAAAAACACGCCGCAGTTGTAACTTCGTTTTCCGTATTATTTAAAAGCCTGAAAATAAGTTTTTCTCCGTTTACCGATTGCTTTGCCGTAACTAACGAAATTACTTCGTCGTCCATTGAAAAATCAAATTTAACGATGCAATTTTTGCCTGTCCCTGTTGGAAATACGTTTAACGCGTATGGTTTTCTAATAAATTCCTGCGTTTTTCTCTCTAATTCAGACCGTTTTATAAGTCCTATTCTGAAAGAATAGTCGTTTTCGCCTTGGTCTATCTTTTTAGTAAAGCGACCATCAGGCAAAAGTTGCCTATCTTCTATCGGATGAGCGCAATAAGTTACACCTCGTACGAGTGAAAGAAATATATTTCCGTTTTCGTAATGACTTCCGTATATCCCATCGTTCATTACTGCAACGCATTTTTCACCGTCTTCTATCGCAATAAATCTCTGAGACACGTTTTCTCTCGCATCCATAAACAACTCTTCCGATCCGAACGCCGTTTGCCCTATCAATCTTCCGTTTAATGAAACGGGAACTTCGAGTTTTATTATCTTGTTCGCGTCGCCGAAAAACAAATTTACGTCTACGTCTATAAAATCGCTGTTCTTGTATATCTTATATAATATTCTTGCACGGGAGTTATCCTTTTCAAAAAACGCTTCAACGCCCGTATATATCTCGCCGTCCTCGACGATTTGCACGTTCTTCATTCCCGCAAAAACACCGCTCGGTTTTTCGGACAGATCAAACGGTTGCCCGTTTTCTCCGAGTCTTTTTAGTTGAGATAATCCCATACCCCACGGGTCTGCATTGTCGTCAAAGGAATAAAGGCGCAATCCGTCTTTTATATATTCGACGCCGTCTATAGAATAACTCTTCAAAAGTCCCGTTTTGCCGTCTATCTCCACCCGTTTTCTGCCGTCGTTAAACAGCAGAGCCGTGCTTTTCTTGCGTTCGGGTTTTTCTTTATATTCTATAAACACGCTAAACCTATTTAACTGTAATGGTTTAAGTTCAGCCTCAAAAATTATCTTTTTTCGCCAATCGAGATTTATATTGCTTTCTTCTTTAATTACTTGCGCTTTTATTTCCTTTCCGCTTTCGTCGTAAACTTTAACGCTCGATACGTTCTTCTCGTTCCAATTTTGGTCGGCGAGCGAAAATTCGCATTCAATATTCTCTCGCGTTTTATAGTGATTGGGATTGAAAACGACTATCGGAAACTCTCCGTCTTTTGCGGGTGCTTGTTCTTTCATTAGAGCGAAAAACGCTTTGGTCTTCAACCTTTCCGCGTTTAATAAGCCGTGGTCTAAAAGTTTTAGCCCGTTATCTTCGCCGCACTTTACGCAGGACCCCGGCAAAACATCGTGAAATTCGGCATTTAATAAATCTTCTTCTATTTCTCTTATCTCTTTATGGGGATACTCATTTAATTTCTTATTATTGTACGCGACAGTAAGCATAATTTCAGCAAGCGAAAGTTCGCTTTCGAGTTCCGCATGCTTTCTCTTCACTTTTCTCATACTCGTATAGCAACCGGGCATAGAAATTCGCAAAGATTTATCGAATACGTTTTTAGGCTCTATCTTATCAAAGAAGTTTTCGGGGAACGAGTGGATATACTTTTTATCCGCAGCGTTTTTCATCATCTCGTCGATATCTTTGATATCCTTTTCGGACGGTCCGCCGCCGTGATTTCCGACTCCCCATAACGCGCACACTACTTCACCCATAGCATCCGCCGCCTTCTGTTCTATTGCGCCCGCAGCATTTCCGAGCGGAGTATTATAAGACCCTGTCCTTACCGCCTTTATCTCGCTGCCATCAAGTCCTTTCCATAGAAACTGCTCGGATGGTAATTCGAGTTCGTATTTATAAGGGCGCATAAACAAATAACCATTATAGCCGCACTTTTTCAAAATTTGGACAAGTCCTTGCGTATGTCCGAAAGGGTCTAAATTTGTGGCAACGGAAGGCTCTACACCGAATTTTTCTTTAAAATACATTTTCCCAACATTGATTTGCCTTACAAAACTTTCACCGCTCGGCATATTGCAATCGGGTTGAAGATACCAGCCGCCCATTATTATCCATTTCCCCGATTTTACAAGCTTTTTAATTTTTTCAAACAATTCGGGCGCGTATTCTTCAACGTATTTATATACAGTAACTTCGTTATGGCAAAAAATATAATCGTATTTCTCGGCGAGTTCTGCCGCAGATTTAAAAGTTGACAATACTGCGCTTACGCCTTCTTGCCAATCCCATTGCCAAATAGGGTCTATATGTGCGTTACATATTAAATGAACTTCTTTCATTCTTGCTCCTTGTTAAATACGGTTACCCTTAATTTAGTAAATCCGTAAGGTATAAGTTCGATATGCTTTATTTCATCGGCGATCATCATATTTTTATCTTTCATAAGCGAGGGCGTAAAAGTAAAGTCACCTTTGACTTTTGCGTATCTTCCGACGTAAAGATTAGTACATCTGTTTACGCTTTTTGATTTTTTAAGCCGATAGTTGTTAATTATTTTCGCTTTAAGCATTATTTTTGGTAAGAAATCTTTTCCAAAACTTCTCTCCGCATCTTCAAATATAGGATTATCGTTTGTAATACAGTATCTCCACTCTCCTATGGGATACATTCGCAAGGCAGGAAAATTCTTTGTTTTATCTTCCGAATAGACTTTTTCCGTTCTCGTTTCAATAGGATACGAATAAGTAAATACGCCTTTGGTAAAATAATAACCGTTTCCAGTTTTTTCATTTCAAAAACACGACGTGTGGCCATCGATTCCATCCTGTCGTCTCTTTCAAAAAACGCGGACCTAAATAGCCGTCTTCATCAGGCGCGTTTAATACTTTATAAATCGTATTCTCCGCTTCTGCTATGTTCTCGCGGTCGCCGAGAAGTATGGCTGCACGAGTAAAACCGTCTAAATGATATGCGGTCTGCTCGTAAACCCACCAGCCCGGATTTTCATTATTAGTAAGAACATCCTCTTCTTCCCCCCACTTTATCTGGTCAAACGGAAATCCCGCCTCTTATATATGTCCGGTAAGCCCTGACATTTGTGTTTTTAAAAAATCTTTTAAAAATCCTTTTGCCTTAATTTTTTTAAGCATTCAACTTCTCCTGATGTTATTTTAATGTTTTTTATTAATTTTATTGTAAATTTTATTCAATAATGATATAATATTTCTATGGAAAAAAATAAAACATGGAGCTTTAACGACCCAAACCTGTCCGAATTTAACCCCAACAATTCATCTCGCGTGATTTCTTACATTCATAAAAACTGCACTGTCTCACTACATTCTCACGATTTTTTTGAGATAAACATAGTCGTAAAAGGCTCGGGATATCATATCCTTGAAAATAAAAGCATATACACTTCTTTGGGACAAATATTTGTTTTGCCCCCACAACTCAAACACGGATATAAAAGTTCGGGAGATTTAGATGTGTATCACATTCTTCTCTCGTCTGCGTTTATGGAAAAATACCGCGATGAGATAAAATCGTTGCCGAATTACACTACTTTTTTTGATATTGAGCCGTATATAAGGGATAAATACAACTTGCAAAACATATACACCATAAGTACAAAAAATCTCAACACACTTATTCCTATTTTAAACAATCTTATAACATTGCAAACACTTGATTTGAAAAGCAAAAATCTCGCTATCGAACATTACGCACTGACAATATTACATTTAATTTTCAATTTTTACGAAGCCGATTACGATTTGGCAAAACGAAACAATTCCGGAACGAGTTATATACCGGATATAATAAAATGCTTGGAAATGTTACAAGTTCGCTTTGCGGAGAAATGGACGCTCGATTCTTTGGCGAAATATTGCAATATGTCAAGATCAACAATGTTACGGCAATTCAAATACACCTGTAATTGCTCACCTAAAGAATATATAAATAAACTCCGTATTAGAAACGCAAAAAAACTACTTAAAACAACGACTTATTCGATTACACGTATCGCGCAGGACTGCGGATTTTTCGATTCGACGCATTTCTCGCAGTCGTTTAAAAAACACACGGGATATTTACCGCTCGAATACAGAAAAAGAAAATCCGCAAATTAAGACAGCATAGTTTCCGTTTCAATAAGTTTACCGTTACCGAAGACGAAAGTCTTGACTTCAAACGGCGCAAAACCAATCGAAATTTCCGCGTTTAAAACGCTTATAGTCGCACTTTCTATGTGTTCGGTCGGATTGAAAAGCCTTAACGCATACAAATTATCGTCTAGTTTTTTAAACGCTTCAAGGCAAACATTTCCAATGATGTTCACACTTTTCGTCGGGAATTCTCCATTTCCGTGCGGGAAACAATTTAATCCGTAAGGTTTACAACAAAATGCAGCGGAATTTTTCCAAACACAATCGGCGTTTTCTATTGCGACTCGGAATGAAAACTCATGTTTGCCCTGCTCGATATGCGGAACGAAACGGTCACTCGGGATAAGCGGTCTATCTCCTATCGGGTGAGCGCAATACGCCGAGCCATTTAACAAAGTCAGATACACGTCGCCGCCGTCGTAAGAAACGGAGTACACGCCGTCGTTATAAATCGCAAGTACCTTATCTCCGCATTTTTTCATTAAAAATCTGTGCATCGGCTTTTCTTTGCCGTCCGCATTTTCCTTATTTATACCGAAAGCTTGTTGAGTATAATACTCCCCGCCTAATGCGGTAGGTATTTTTAATTTCAATATCTTTTCGTTTTCGTTATAGAAAACCGTTACGAAAACATCAATATACGGCAAATCTTTATAAATTTTATAACCTATTCTTGCCGCAGACGACCCGCCCACAAATAAACTTTCGACTTCGGTAACAACGTCGCCTTGTTCTATAATCCGCAAATGATTTAATCCTTTAAATGCGGCAAAATTATCCGCATAAGGTTGCATAGGCGACGGGTCTTTACCGAGCGTTTCCATATCCCAACCCCACGGATCTGCGTTGTCACAATATAAAACGGGTAAAAACGCATTACAGCATAAATAATTCTTCCCGCCGACCGAAAACTCTTTTATAAGCCCACTTTGCCTGTCTATAACAACTTTTTTCACAACATCCGAGACGACTATATCTTCATCAATATTTTCTTTTATCGTCTTTTTCGGCAAGAAATCTATCTCGATATCAAACCGAGCGATATCAAGCGGCGGAAGTTTACACTTAAACGCTACACGCTTTCTTCTTTCATAATTTATATTCGACAGTTCTTTGATTATTTGCGAGGGCAAAACTTTTCCCTCGCGTTTTACTTTTACGTATTTAAAATGCGTTTCGTGCAGGGACGCTTCGGGAATAAGAAATTCCGTTTCAACGACCGTTTCGGTCTCGTAAGCATTCGGATTGAAAACAAACACAGGGAAAGTTTCAGCCGCCGCTTCTTTATGATCTTTTACGAGCGCAAAAAAAGCCTTTAAAAATTCTTCATTTAAAATTTCAAGCGCAAAATCTGCTTTTTGCAAAGTGTCGCGCTCGCCTTGCGGGTCGCAAGTCCCCGCCAAAACGTCGTGGAACTCAATGGTCGCAAGCGTCTTTTCCGCTCTTTCAAACGCAGAAAAATTATAATCGTATTTGCCGCGCGCAGCAGCGAGCGAACACAATTTTTCGGTCATAAATAATTTACTTTCTATTTCCGCGTGCTTTTTCTTTACCCTGCTCATAGACGAATACGCCTTGATAAAGCACGGGCGCAAATCGCCGTCATAAACGTAACTAGGTGAAATCTCCGCGAAAAACCTTTCGGGCGTTGAGTGAACGACTTTATAGTCCGCGTTTAAAGAAAACTCTTTTATCGCATCAAGGTCTTTTCTAGAAAGGATCCCGCCGTGATTTCCCATTCCCCACAGCAACACTCCAACGTCTTTGCCAAGTTCCTCCCACTTTTTCGAGTATTCTTCGAGCGCCTTATTTATTCTCCCAAGCCCCGTTGCATAAAGCCCTTTTTGAATAGACCTATACGCCTTTATCTTGCTACCGTCATAACCTTTCCATATAAAATACGGGTCGTCGAGCGGCATAAGTTCGGGCATAGGGCGGCAAAAAATATATCCGTCGTATCCAGTCTTTTTTAGTATCTGCACCAAACCTTTCGTGTGTCCGAAGGAGTCGAAATTAACTGCAACCGTAGGCTCTATGCCGAATTTTTCTTTAAAGTATTTCCTGCCGAGACCTATTTGCCTTACAAAACTCTCTCCACTCGGCAAATTGCAATCCGGTTGAAGATACCAACCGCCCATTATATGCCATTTACCTTCTTTAACAAGCCTTTTTATCTCGGTAAAAAGTTCGGGATAATACTTCTCTATATATTCGTAAAGTACAACTTCGTTGTGACAAAAAATATAATCGTAGTCTTTTGCGATATCTACCGCGGCGTAAAAAGTCGAAAGCGCGGTAGAAGCGCCTTCGTCGTAACTCCACATCCACGCAAGGTCTATATGTGAATTACAAATAAGGTGTAAAACTTTCATAATTTCTCCTATAAAAAGTATAAAATAACCGTCTAAAAAAATCAATTCGTTTTTATGGAAAGCTTTGAATCGTCTTCCCAAGTCTTGCCGGCGCTCGAATAATCTATCATTATCGCGTCGCCGAACGTATACTCGAGATTGACGGGGAAAGTTGCCTTTTCCGATTTCTTAAAGCCTTTCCTTTTGTTTGCCACCGGCTTAACAACATCGCCAAGACGAGCGTCTCGCGCAAGAACAATAGGACCTTTAGTATAATATTCGATGCCGAAATCAAAATGCTTTACTATATCGCTTTTGCCAGTAATTTTTATAACGTCTCCACTCTTTATTGCTCCTTCAAACTCAAAGTAACTTTCTAAAACATTATAAGAGTTTTCAGAATTAAAGGTTATCACCGCATTTTTGAGCCAATACGGTATTCTTAAACGAAGTTTTTCGCTTAAATCACTGTTAAACTTTATTACAATATTCTCACCATAAGGATAATCGCCCAAGATGTCGAATTTTAATGGCGTTCCATTTAAAACGCCGGAAAACTCGCCATTAGGATAGAAATTTAAAGTTAAACCACCATTTTTGCAAAACATAGCGTCGGTAAACGCTTTTATACCCGCTGCTCCGTATGCCGCGCAACAGCCATAATAAGTTCCGTTCTCCATTTCTTTATATCCGCCCGTTGCAATTCCCCTTTTGCACACTATAAGCGGGCTGTAACTATCAAAAGGCAAACCGTTATTCGATTTTACGCTGTAAGAGTTGACCGCGCCGAGATACGCATTATAGAAAGAAGTTTCGATTGCATTTATGTATTTTTCGTCGCCTGTTGCATTATAAACCTTATTGAACAGCCTTAATAAACTAATAGTAACACAGGTTTCTTGCATCATTCTCGGCTTTGCGTTAAATTGCGTTCTACGGGAGTTATCAAAATACTCGTGTGAACACCCCGCCGAACCTATAACGGTAAACTCTTCTTCCAAAATCTTATCCGCAAAGTTTATAACCGCTCTTTTATACTTCTCTTCGCCCGTTACTTCATACACTTTCATAACGCCTTCGAAAAACGAACACATTTCGTAGGCTTTTTGTATGGGATAATAGCAAATCAAGTCGGAGGACGAAAGCGCTAAATCAATAAGATTACATTTCGTCGAGCCGCCTTCTGACAATATGTATTTTGCGAAATCGAGATATTTTTCTTCTTTAGTTATATTATAAAAATCGACTATGCCCTCTAAAATCGAGGAAGAATTAACGCCTGCGATAAGTTCCTTTTCGTTGCAAGCGTCGTTGATGCCGATTTTCCCGTCGCCTTTGCCTACTTGTTTGATAATTTCGTCAATGTGTTTGCGCATAGCGTTAACTATTCTGGCTTTAAGGTCTTCGTCTTTACATATTCCGTAAAAACTCTCCATCCCCATAAGCACGTATTTCCGACACCAAATATCCCAACCGTCAAAACAGTTTTCACTATACGTGGATAAATTGCCGACTTTTTCTTGAATGGAAAGCATTTCTTCTACCGAATTTTTTAAAACTCGATAGCCGTCTTCGTCCGCCGTCAATTCCACCACGCCGCACGCGCCCATCATGGTTTTACCCCAGTATTCGCCCCGCCAGCCGAAGTCTATACCGTCGGACTTTATAGCAAATTGATTTACAAAGAGTTCCCAAAGCCCGACGTTTTTAATTTGCCTTTCGGTTATTATGTCGACGGCGGATTTAATCGCTCCGCCGAACATCCCTTTCATATTTAATGTTTTTCCCATATTCTCACCAAAATATTATACCGTGTAATACGGTAAAAGATTTTAAAAACGGCGGCGACCGAGTGGAAACCATCGGTCGCCGCTTTAATTATGTTATAGTATTGCCAAGATGTCTTTAAAAGCGCGTCGCTTAAAAGCAAAACACTTAAATATGTGTATTGCCGTTTTATACCGGCATAAGCGGTAATTCGTTTTCACTTTCCGTTATGGAAACGGGCTCTTCTTCGCTGTCGTCTATGCTTTCTTCAGAATCGTCAACGCTCTCCGCGCTTTCAACTGATTCGCTCACGCTTTCCGTTTCACTTGCGTCTTTAACGCTTTCGCCAAGCGGGTCTTCGGATAAACAGGCAGTAAGGCAAACAAGCAACACCAGAGCGCTCAAAATATATATAATCCGTTTCATAAATATTATGACCCAAACGGGATAAGCGGTAATTCGTCGTCAAATTCAAAGGTCTTGCCGTAATAATTATCGCTCGTTATTATAATATCGTCAGTAAGACTTATTATAAGCATCGTAGGTTCAATAAAATTTCTCTTCATTATATTCCCCCCCCCGCATTTTAAGCTCCGACGGCAAAGTATCCCGCCGCCTTTTGACCGTAATCGTAGAGCGCCTGCGCTACGTTTTTAAGTCTCACGTCATAATCGCCGCTTATCGCGGAATACGCATATCCGTAACCCGAATAAGTAAGGGTATATCCGTCTACTACAACTACGAACGCCGTGCCGAGATTTCTCGCTTTAACGTTTGCAATCTTTATAACGTAAAGCCCTTTTTCGTTGACCGCAACCGGCGTTACGGACTCTTCGTTTACGGTTACCGTTATGTCGTCGAAGTTCACGCTTTCGTCTGCGGTAAAGTATACGTTAATCGCGGTTTCGCTCTCTAATACGAGCGTAGCGCCGATAAGCGTAATTCCGCCATTGTATTCTTCTTCCAATTCGATGTCCGCCGCATAGTCGGACAAATCGCTATACGCTCCTGCCACCGCTTGCTCTTTTGCGAAGTAAATTCTCGCCGATTCGCAGTAGTCTTTCAAAGATATCAACAAATCGTATTCGGCTTGCTGTTTTGCGTTAAGCAATGCTTTTTCTTCGACGGTAAGCGTCGGATAGTCGTTTTCGCCGAGTTCATTAAACGCCGCATCGTCAAGTTTTTTAAGGTTAGCGAGTTCTTTTCTTATATAATATCTTACGCTGATATTGTCTGCCGAAATATCCTTGCCGTCAACCGCAAAATCTATTTCGTTTTGATAATCTTTCGCGGATACCGCATAAGTAAATCTAAAATATTCTACTCCGTCAATCGTTCTTTTGATTACCGGCAAACTGTTACCGTTAGCGGTAAGGGTGTCTTCGCCTCTTACATATACGTAGAAGTTTACGCCGATATTGCCGTCGAGCGAAATAGAAACGTATTTAAGACCGTCGTTAATATAGTTTGCGGTTACGGTTATATCGCCCGTACTTCCTAACACTATACCCGTTATCTTATTCCCGCCCGAAGTCCATTTAACGAAATCATATCCGTCTTTGGTCGCCGCTTTGAAAGTAACCGCGTCTTCTATCGTATAAGTCGCGGGGTTGTCGTCGTCG
>CADBUU010000096.1 GCA_902797945.1 uncultured Eubacteriales bacterium
AAAATAGTTGGCGTCGAGTTCCCCGTCGTTTAAAGACGTGTTGGGGAGAACGTAGTCGTCGAAAGTAACAATTTTAAGGTTCCAGCCTTTTTTAGCAAGTTCGTCTTTGACTTTTTCCAAAATTACGGCGTGAGGCGTAGGCGAAGCGCCGACGGTTATCGTTTTTTCGTCTGAGCCTTGGCACGAGCAAAGCGAGAGGGTTAAAATTGCGGAAAAAATACCGCAAAGAAGCAGAGTGATGAATTTTTTCATTGTTTTTATCTCCTTTTTATTTTTTTTGACGTCTTATTCTCTTGTCGGTTTTTTTGGCGTAAGCCATACCGAATTCCTGAATTATCTGAACGATTATAAGGATAAAGAGAACGCATATCCATATAATATCGTCGTTGTGCCTGTTGTGTCCGTAGACTATCGCTATCTGACCGAGTCCCGTTCCGCCTATCGTCGACGACATTGCGCAGTAGCCGAGAACTGTTACCGTAGAAATTACCGCTCCGATGATAAGCGAGGGCTTGGCTTCGGGCAGAAGGACTTTAAGTATTATTTCGAAGTCGCTTGCGCCCATAGATTTCGCCGCTTCGATAACGCCTCCGTCGATTTCCTTTAAAGAAGATTCGACCATTCTCGAAATATACGGCGCCGAAGCGATGACGAGCATTACGACCATAGCCTTATTGCCTATTCCCGTTCCGACGATCAGTTTTGCGACGGGAAGCATTGCGACCATAAGAATAATAAAGGGCATACTTCTGAAAATATTGACGATAAAACCGAGAATTTTATTGACTATGGGAAGAGGTTTCAAACCGCCTTTGTCGGTTGCGTAGAGAAGAACGCCGAGAGGAAGTCCGACTATATATCCGATAAGCGAAGATAAGAGAGTCATCCATACCGTATCGAATATTCCGATAAAAAGATTTCCGCTTTCTATAAGTTTAGTAAGGTCAGCGCTCATTATTCAGCCTCCGCAAAGTATTTTACGCCTTTTTCTTCGAGGAATTTTTTTGTTTCCTCGAATTGTTCCCGTCCGCCCGAAAGGGTGAATACGAGGTGTCCGTAAATCTTGCCGTCGATAAGTTTTGTGTCGGCGTAGATTATGTTTGCCGAAATGCCTTTTTCGAGGGCGAGAGCGGAAATAGTCGGCGTATTCGAACTTTCTCCGTTAAAGACGAGACGGAATTTATATCCGTTCTGATTTTTTATCGAGCGTATGAGGTCGGGAATGACGAGTTCTTTCGCGATCTCCGACTTGGGATTTGAAAAAACTTCCGAAACGTCGCCTACCTCGGCGATTTTGCTGTTGTCGATTACTGCGACTTTGGAGCAAACGCTTTCGATGACCTTCATTTCGTGAGTTATAACGATTATCGTAACTCCGAGTTCGGAATTTATCTTTTTTAAAAGAGATAAAATAGAGGAAGTCGTATTCGGGTCGAGGGCGCTCGTCGCCTCGTCGCACAGAAGATATTTGGGGTAAGTTGCGAGCGCTCTCGCGATTGCGACTCTCTGTTTCTGACCGCCCGAAAGTTGAGAGGGGTAGGCTTTTTTCTTGTCGGAAAGTCCGACGATTTCAAGTAGTTCGTCAACTCTTTTTTGGGCTTTTTCTTTTGGGATTTTGGCAAGTTCCAGAGGGAAAAGGACGTTTTTTTCGACGGTGCGTTGTTCCAAAAGGTTGAAACTTTGGAAAATCATTCCTATATTTCGACGTATTTTTCTGAGTTCTTTTTGCGAAACAGAGGAAAGGTCGACGCCGTCGACGATGACTTTGCCGCTTTGCGGCTGTTCGAGAAAGTTTATACACCTTACCAAAGTGCTTTTCCCGGCGCCCGAAAGCCCTATGATACCGAATACGTCTCCGTCCGAGATCGTGAGATTTACGTCGCTTAAAGCGACTACCTTGCCGTTGCCCGAGGGGTATGTTTTTTCAAGATTTATAAGTTCTATCATATTTTTACCGAAAAAAATAAAAAGATCCCGTCCGTATAAGGACGAGATCGAAAGATTCGCGTTACCACCTTACTTTATCGGTTTTTCACAAAACCGACCTTACGACGCTCTACGGTAAAACCTTCATGCGCCTTCGCTTTAACGGGCGAACCCGTCGCCGACTAAAATATTCGCCGACGCCGCTCCAAGACCATGTTCATCCGTATCTTTCTTACCCCTTTCACCGATTACGGGGCTTCTCTGCGCGAAAAATAACGAATTACTCTTCTTTTCATTGCGTTTTTTGTGTTAAATTTGCGTTTATTGTATTATATTTTAAAAATTTTGTCAACTCTTTTTTAAAAATTTTTAAAATTTTTTAATATAAAAATTATCCGAGCGAAATATTGCGTCATTTTAAGGCGTTATAAATAGAATTTCCATCCTTGTCGATTGCGACTATTAATGGGAAGTTCTCGACTTCGAGACGGTAAACGCCCTCGCTCAAAAGGTCGGGAAAGGCGACGAGTTGGCATTTTTTGATTGCGTTGCCATAAAGAGCGCCGGCTCCTCCTATCGCGGCGAAATAGACGCAACCGTTTCGTTTTATGGATAAAAGAACTTCGTTGCTCATTTCGCCCTTTCCTATCGCCGCCGAAAGACCTTCGTCAAAAAGAGTAGGGGCGTAAAAGTTCATTCTCGCCGACGTCGTGGGACCGCAACTTCCCGAAGGTTTTCCCTCTTTTGCGGGACAAGGACCGGCGTAATAAATAGTTGCTCCCTTTAAAGGAAAAGGAAGTTCTTTTCCCGTTTTTATATAGTCGCATATACGCTTGTGAGCGCAATCTCTCGCCGTGTATATAACGCCGGAAAGATAGACCGTCTGACCTGCTTTAAGTTCTTTAATGACCTTTTTGTCGAGGGGAGAAGTTATTTTTATCATATTTCCCCCTTCTCCATTCGGACGCAATGGCATTGTATATTTACGGCGACGGGAAGTCCGGCGATATGCGTCGGGGCGACTTCGCACGATACTCCGAGAGCGGTTATCTTTCCCCCGAAGCCTTGAGCGCCGATTCCGAGTTCGTTTATTCTCTTTAACGCCTCTTGTTCGATTTGCCTTACGTCCTCTCTTTGGCTGAAAGTCCCTATTTCTCTCGTGAGAGATTTTTTGGCGTTTAAGGCGGCGACGTCGAAAGTTCCGCCGATACCAACTCCGACGTAGACGGGAGGACAGGGGCGAGAGCCGGCGATACGGACGGTTTCGACGATGGCGTTTACTATTCCGTCTTTTCCGTCGGCGGGAGTAAGCATATAAATTCTGCTCATATTTTCGCTTCCGAAGCCTTTTGGCATAAAGGTTATCTTTATTTTATCTCCGCTTACAATTTCGGTGTGTAAAAACGCCGGGGAATTATCCCCTCTGTTTTCTCGCGTCAAAGGGTCGCAAGTCGATTTTCTGAAAAATCCGTCGTGATACGCCCTCGTAACGCCGTCGTTTACGGCGTCGGAGAGAATTTTTCCCTCGATAAAGACTTCTTGTCCTATTTCCATTAAAACTACGGCAACGCCCGTGTCCTGACAGACGGGCATATTTTCTTCTTTCGCCGTGTCTGCGTTTTGCAAAACCGTCCTAAGCGCAAAACGGGCGGAGGGGGAAATTTCTTTCTCTTCGGCTTTTTCAAGGCATTTACGGCACGCTTCGGTTATATAAACGCCCGCTTTTAGCGCCATCCGATAAACTTCGTTTTCTATTTGCGTGGAATTTACTATTCTCATTTTATTTTTTCGAAATCGTCCGCTCCGTGCTTGCAAAGGGGACAGATAAAGTCGTCGGGGAGTTCTTCTCCCTCGTAGACGTATCCGCAAATCTTGCAGACGTAGCCTTGTTTTTTCTCTTCCTGAACCTTCGGCTTAGGCTTGACGCAATCAAAGTAATAACTATAAGTCATCGCTTTTTCGTCGGAAAGTTTTTTAGCCTCTTCGACTTCGGCTACGAAAAGAACGTGCGTTCCGTAATCGCTTTCGGAAATCACTTTCGCCGACATAAACGCAGAAGAATGAGCGGTTAAATATCTCAGCCCGTTTTTGCTTTCGAGGTAGTCCTCGAAATTGTCGAATTTATCCGTATCTCTTCCGCTTTGGAAACCGAATCTTTTGAAAATTTCAAAGGGGGCGCTTTCGGAAAGAACGCTGACGTTGAATTTTTTGGTTTTGGAAATAACGCCGCAAGTGTAGTTGGCTTTGTTGACGGCGACGAGTATTCTTTTCGGCGTTTCGGTAAGTTGAATTACAGTGTTGACGATGCAGCCGTTATGTTTTTCGTCCAAAGTGGTTATTACGAAAAGTCCGTAAGAAAGAGTGAAGAACGCCGATTTATCGATGAGCGGATTTTCGTCTTGAACGCTTTCCTCCGTCGTCGCCTTTTGTAATATATCAGAGGCGATGAGCGAGGAGAGAACTTCGATTTTGTCTACCGTTTCGTCTTTGACGGACGAAATGAGCGAAATTTTATCTCCTAAAAATTTCGTGTTTTTAAGCGTTTCCAATTTTTCGCATATAAGTTTTCCGGCTGTCGGCGCCCAACTTCCGTTTTCGATTACCGAAAAAGTTCTGTTTTGTATGGCGTGAGCGACGAGGTCGGAAATAAAGTTTTCCATATTGACGAAAATGCCGGCGTTGTAAGTCGTCGAGGCTATCGCTATATGGCTGTATTTAAAACTCTCCGAAATAAGGGTTGAGCAGTCGGTTTTCGAAACGTCGTAGACGGCGACGTGAGAAATTCCCTTGTCGCGAAGATTTTCGGCTAAAATTTCGGCTGCGTTTTCCGTATCGCCATAGACCGAGGCGTAAACCACGAGAACGCCTTTGACTTCGGGCGTATAGGTCGCCCAGCGCGAATATTTTTCGAGTAAATAATCGAAATTGTTTCTCCATATATAGCCGTGAAGAGGGCATATTCTGTTTATCGTCAAAGTTGAAGCCTTTTTGAGCGCGGCTTGGACTTGCGTTCCGTATTTACCGACGATGTTGGCGTAATATCTTCTCATTTCGTCGGTGTATTTACCCTTAAAATCTATTTCGTCGGCAAAAAGCGCTCCCGAAACCGCTCCGAACGAGCCGAAAGCGTCGGCAGAAAAGAGAGTTCCGTCCGTTTTGTCGTAGGTCATCATAACTTCCGGCCAATGGACCATAGGCGTATTGACGAATGTCAGAACGTGAGTTCCGAGGTTAAGTTCGTCGCCCTCGTTTACCACGATGAAATCGGCTTTTATATCGAAGTAATTCAAAAGCATCGCCCTGATTTTCTGATTGCATACGATTTTTGCGTCGGGATAGTCGTTGGTAATTTCGTATAAAGTGGCGCTGTGATCGGGTTCGACGTGATTGACGACGATATAGTCGAGTTTTTTATCTCCCAAGAGAAAACGGATATTTTCTTTGAATTGTCTTTCTCCCGACTTGTCGACCGTGTCTATAAGACAGTTCTTTTCGTCCAAAATCATATAGGAGTTATACGATACGCCTTCGGGAACGGGATAAACGTTTTCAAAAAGCGCGATCCTTCTGTCGTTCGTTCCGATAAGGTAAAGGTCTTTACTTACTTTTTTTACAAGATGCATAATTTTTCTCCGTATTAATATAAATATTCGAATATATTATATCAAATTGCTCAAAAAAAAGAAAGCGTTTTATACGCTTTCGGTTTTTTGTTTTAAAAGGGAATGGGGGAAGAGGGTTTCGGGCATCTGAACCTCTTTTTTTCCGCAATGAGATGAAATAATTTTTTGACGTCGAAATTTAAGACGAGTTCTTCGGGAAAGTCTATTTCGTCGAGAAAGTTATAACATTCCTCGAAGTCGGCGATTCTCGATCTGCCGTGGCTGTCGCTGCCGAGAGTAACGTAAACTCCCTTCTTTTTACAGAGAATAAAAGTTTTGAACAGCCAATCGAAAGAGGACGTTCTGTGTCCCGACGGGGAAAGACTAGCCGCGTTGAGTTCTATCGCGCAACCCTTCTCTTTTGCCGCCTCGACGAGCATATACCTTTCGACTTCGAAATCGGGGTTGTCGGGGTGCCCGATGATAAATACGTCGGGATTGTCCATTGCGTTTATAAGGGCGAGCGTGTTTTCTCTCTCCGTCCGAGGGCGAAAAGTCTGTCTGTGAAGGCTTGCGATGCAAAGGTCTAAATTCTTCGTAATATCGTAATCGAGGTCGACGTTTCCTTTTACGTCCAGAACGTTGAGTTCGGCTCCGTAATACAACTTCACGCCGAATTTTTTCTTGTCCCCGAATTTTAAATTTCTGAAATAACTCTCGCTCGCCGAGCCCGTCATCGCCGGTCCGTGTTCGGTTATGCAAAGGTGTTCGAGCCCTATCATTGACGCCCGTATCGCCATCTGAACTACCGTGTCTTCGGTGTAATGACCGCTCGCTATGGTGTGGGTGTGAGTATCTATTTTCGCTTCCATACCGTCATTATATACCATTTCGAGGCAAAAAACAACAAAAATAACAAAAAATTTAAAAAAGTTTTATAAAAACAACACAAAACAACAATTTCAAATAAAAAATTAAATAATTTTTGTTGTTTTGTGTTGACATTTGCGTTTATATAGTATATAATATAATCGAGCCGTAAAAAAAGCTGAAAAATACTAATTGTTGGGGGCGTGAAAAAGTGAACGCGGAAGATATTGTGTCAACTAAAGAGAAATTACGTATCGTTCAGGAACTCGTTCCCGGAAAGCAGATAACCCTCGCTCACGTCATAGCCAATCCTGATCCGATAATGTATCGTAAACTCGGGTTAAACCCTTCGGTCGACTATTCGAAGAATGCTATCGGCATAGTTTGTATGACGCCTGCGGAATCGGCTATCGTAATGGCGGATATTGCGATAAAGGCGAGCGGAACGGAGATAGGTTTCGTGGATAGATTCAGCGGAACGCTCATTTTGCTCGGAACGGTATCCGAGGTCAGCGAATCCATAACCGCCGTTTTGGACTATTCGAAAAAGACGCTTAAATTTACGACTTGCGAATTGACCAAGACTTGATTTTTTGCTATATATATAATAATGAAAAAGAAGATTATGTTTATGGGGCGAAGCGGAGCCGGGAAAACTACGATAACGCAAGCCCTATACGGCGAGGATATAGAATATCACAAAACTCAATACGTCAATTACAGCGAATACATAATAGACCCTCCGGGGGAATATATAGAGGATAAGCAATTCGGCTTTGCCCTCGCGCTGTATTCTTACGAGGTGGATATAATCGGTTTTATTCTCGCCGCCGACGAACCCTTTTCTCTTTATTCGCCGGCAACGACCGCTACGGCGACGAGGGAAGTCATAGGTATCGTTACCAAGATAAATTCCGAATTTGCCGACAAGGAACTTGCGGCGGAATGGCTGAGGATAGCGGGGTGCGAAAAAGTTTTTTTCGTCGATTCCGTAACGAGAGAGGGGCTTGACGAACTGATAACCTATTTGGGCTGGAACGAGCCGGACGAGGCGCGCTGATAAAAAGGATAAAACGGCGAAAGACGGACGGGCGAACGCCGAAATAATTAAACGCGGAAAAGAGGGGAAACCCTTAAATGCAATAAAATCAAGAACAATTAAGGAGAAATACATATATGGTAAACGAATTTGAGATCAAAAAGCAAATTTGCGACATCGGCAAGCGTATCTACAATCAGGGAATGGTTGCCGCAAACGACGGAAATATTTCCGTAAAACTCAACGCTCACGAATTTCTTTGCACGCCTACCGGCGTATCCAAGGGATTTATGACTCCCGAATTTATCTGTAAAGTAGATGAAAACGGTAAAGTTATTCAGGCGAATCCGGGATTTAAACCCTCGTCTGAAATAAAGATGCACATGAGGGTATATAAGGAAAGACCGGACGTAAATTCGGTTGTTCACGCGCACCCCATTTACGCGACTTCGTTCGCTATTGCGGGAATACCTCTTACACAGCCGATAATGCCCGAAGCGGTAATATCGCTCGGATGCGTTCCGATTGCCGAATACGGCACGCCGTCGACCGAAGAGATACCCGACGCCGTTTCGAAATATCTCCAATATTTTGACGCCGTTCTTCTTGCGAACCACGGAGCGCTCAGTTATTCGGATACGCTTTTAAACGCTTATCATAAAATGGAATCGGTTGAATTTTACGCAAAACTTCTCTTCAATTCGAGACTTTTGGGTGGACCGAAGGAACTTTCGGAAGCGCAAGTTGAAAGACTTTACGAAATTCGCCGTCAGTTCGGAATGAAGGGTAAACACCCTGCGGATATTTGCCTTAACAATAAGAAAGGCGAAAAGAGTTGTCATAACTGCGGAAGTTGCGGAGCGGGCTGCAAGAGCGAAACTCCTTCCGCCGACAGCGAAGTTATAGCGCAGATAACCAAAAAAGTTCTCGAACAACTCAATAAATAATTTTCGGAGGCTGAAATGAAATACACCGAAAGCGAAATCTCCGCGATCGTAAAACAAGTCGTCGCGAAGGTAAATCTTGTCGAGCCGACGGGTTCGATGGGGCTTTTCGAAGATATGAACGACGCTATTGCGGCGGCGAAGGAAGCCCAGAAGATAGTTCGCAAAATGCCTCTCGACGCAAGGGAAAAGGTAATTGCGAATATCAGAAAAAAGACTATTGAAAACGCCGAAATTCTCGCTCGTATGGGCGTAGAAGAAACGGGAATGGGTAACGTCGGACATAAGATATTAAAGCATAAACTCACGGCTGAAATGACGCCGGGAACGGAAGATATAACGACGACCGCATGGTCGGGGGATAAAGGACTTACCCTTATAGAAATGGGACCTTTCGGAGTTATCGGAGCGATAACGCCTTGCACCAATCCGAGCGAAACGATAATCTGTAATACGATAGGAATGTTCGCTGCCGGAAATACGGTCGTATTCAATCCGCACCCTGCGGCAATAAAGACTTCCAATTACGCCGTCGATATGATAAACAGAGCGTCAGTCGAAGCTGGCGGACCGGCGAATATATGTTGCTCGCTCTATAAACCGACGCTCGAAAGCAGTTCGGTAATGATGCATCATAAAGATATTCAACTTCTCGTCGCGACGGGAGGTCCGGGCGTTGTAACGGCGGTTTTGTCGTCGGGAAAGAGAGGAATAGGCGCCGGCGCCGGTAATCCTCCCGCGCTCGTAGACGAAACGGCGGACGTGAGAAAAGCGGCGGAGGATATAGTAAACGGTTGCACGTTCGACAATAATCTTCCGTGTATCGCCGAAAAGGAAATCGTAGCGGTAGACGCTATCGCCGACGACCTTATGAAGTATATGGTGGAAGAACAGGGTTGTTATCTTGCTTCCAAGGAAATACAGGATAAACTCGTCGAAACCGTTTTAACTCCCAAGGGACTTAACAGAAAATGCGTCGGAAGGAGCGCGAAAGCCCTTCTTAAAATGGTAGGCGTAGACGTCCCCGACAGTATCAGATGTATAGTTTTCGAGGGGGAAAAGGAACACCCGTTGATTGCCGAAGAACTCATGATGCCAA
>CADBUU010000097.1 GCA_902797945.1 uncultured Eubacteriales bacterium
ATTTTGAAGTTAAAAATCAAGTATAAAATAAGATTGATTTTTACAACTGTTTTTTTGCGTTTCCCATTAAAAACAAGACTTGAACTTACGACTTCGCTTGACACTTAGTAATCAAAAGCCTATAATGACGTAACAAAAAAACAAGGTCTTCCGCCTTGTTTCAGGAATTTATTTAAATTTTTCTATCAACGATTTTATCGCTTTGAGAAGTTCCGCGTCTTTTTGAGGGAAATCTCTTGTTTCTTCTATTTCGAGAAGAAAATTCGCGTCGAGTTTAAGTATTTCGCAAATGCGCTTGAACTGCTCTATGCTCGGCTCTTGCAGATCCCGCTCTATTTTGGAATAATTGGACTGATTCATAGGTATCGCGTTCGCCATTTCCTGTTGTGTATATCCCCATTCCTCTCTCTCCTTTTTTATTTTTTCACCCAAACCTTTCATAGATCCCCTTTACACGATATTACTTTTAATATTATATCATTTTTAACTAATTTTGTTGACTTTTAGTTAAATATATAATATAATATGTGTAAATAGTTATATTTTAACTATCAAAAGTTATTTGTTAAATAGGATGGTAATTATGAAAAAACTATTTTACCTTACGGCATTGATATTATTTTGTGTGTGTTTAACGTTGGGACTTTCTTCGTGTCAAGTCGCCCCTTGGGAATTATTTTCCATGTTCTCGACTCCCGCGTATTACGGTGATTATTACAGTGTGGAAAACGGTGAAACTAAAAAACTCACGATCAATAAAGACGGAATTATTGATGACGGCATAACTTACAAGTTTACCGAACAAAACGATTATATCACGACGGAAGACGATTGGCATATTCGTTTTTATGAAAATTACAACGTTTTGGTCTATGAAGAATTGCCCCTAAACCCGGATATCGGTTATATATATACCCGTAATGGGTTTTTTTCTATGCAACTTATTTGGAGTGATCCTAAAGAAGTCTTAACTTTTAATTCCGACGGAACGTTTGTATACAGTGGATCGTTTGACGTGATAATGGGCTCATATACTTTATCGAACGGAGTGCTTGCGTTAGACGGCTATTATTACAGAGGCGGCGGACAAAGGTATCGGACTTATTTATACGTCACGACAACTTCCGGCAAAATGTATCGAGGCGTCTACTTAAAAGATAACGTGATCCCCGTCGGCGATACCGAAAGTCAAACTCAAAGCGGAACGGAAAGCACCGAATACGTTACTTTAACTTATGAATGTAATGCCGAAGAGGGATATATCGACGGACAAACGTCTCAAAATGTCGTTAAAGGTGATAACGCAAATCAAGTAACCGCGATTGCAAACGACGGTTATGAGTTCGTCGGTTGGAGCGACGGATTGACTTCCGCAACGAGGCAAGATTTAAGCGTTTTGAAAAACCTTACGGTGTCCGCCGTTTTTAATAAAATAGAATACGTTACTTTGACTTATAATTATAACAATGGCGAGGCGAACAGTCAAGTCGAGTTGGAGAAAAATTCAAACGTTAAACTTCCCGCCCCGCAAAGGCTCGGCTATACGTTTATGGGGTGGGACGTAAACGGCAATCGAAAACAAAGCGGAACAGCCATATCCGTCGCCTATAATATGACGATATATGCCGTTTGGGAAGTCGACGTTTATACGATAACGTATAATCTTAACGGCGGAAAACTAAATAATGCGAAAATCGAATTCACTATAAACGACTTACCGTTCGCTATGCCCACACCCGAGGGGAAAACCGACGAAATGGCTTTCGTAAAATGGACAACAGATAATGACGGTAATGAACAAATAACCGAAATCGAAAAAACCGAAAGCAATCTTAAAGATTTTACGGTTTATGCCTTTTTTGAAAACTCTGCAGATTTTCTGTCATATAGATATAATTCTTCGTTTAATGGGTATGAAGTTATATCATATTCGGGTTCGGCAAAGTCGGTTAAAATCCCTGCAACTTATAAAAATGTAAATGTGACGAGTATTGGAGAAGATGCGTTCAGTTGTTGCATCGGACTTACGAGCATTGTTATCCCCGACAGCGTGACGAGTATAGGAAGTTATGCGTTCTATGATTGCATCGGACTTACGGGCATTGTTATCCCCGACAGCGTGACGAGTATAGGAGAGTGTGCGTTCTATTATTGTAGCGGACTTACGAGCGTTACTATCCCCGACAGCGTGACGAGTATAGTATATTCTGCGTTCAGAGGTTGCAGCGGACTTACGAGTGTTACTATCCCCGATAGCGTGACGAGTATAGGAAGTTTTGCGTTCGAGGATTGTAGCGGACTTACGAGCGTTACTATCGGTAACGGCGTGACGAGTATAGAGTGGGATGCGTTCAGCGGTTGCAGCGGACTTACAAGCGTAGAAATTCCCGACAGCGTGACGAGTATAGGAAGTTGTGCGTTCTATAAATGTTACAGTTTAACGAGCATAGCAATCGGCAAGAACGTCAACTATATAGGACAAAATGCGTTCGCAGAATGTAAAAACCTAAAAACGTTATACGTTAATTCGGAATACGCGATAAACGGCGAAAATATAGATTACGCAAAATTATTTGATTACGCAGAAACAGTATATATCCGCGAGGATATAAATGTTATAAACTCTCTCTTTTCCGTAGTTTATGAAAAAGAGAGCGAAAACGTTATTACCGTCGACGGCGTGAAATATTATAAATACGTTTTGAAAATTAAGTCTGTTACGGCAAAACCAGCCGTCGGAAATATATTTTAAATCGGCAAAAAGCCGAAAAGGAGAAAATTTTATGAAAATCGTAGCACTATTTGCCAGAGGGGAAATCGGAAAATCTACAACCCTTAAAATTTTTTTACAACAGTTATTGGAAAAAAACAGCATAACCGCTAAAAATTGTAAAGGTAATGAAATTATTACGAGCGACAGATTAAAAGATGAACTTAAAAAAGAAAATGCAAGATTGTTGTCTATATCGGACGTAAATAATTATACCGTTACTTTTGAAATCGGCAAAGTAAAATACGGACTTACAACTCGCGGTGACAATTATGAGGCATTAGAAGAAGATTTTAAGTATTTTGATGATTGTGGAATTGTCTTTTGCGCCACAAGAACGAAAGGCGGTAGCGTAGAATTCGTTGAAAGCAAAAGCAAAGATTTGATTTGGGTTGCGAAAACTTACGTTTCCGGGAAATTTTCCGATCCCGAAAAGAAACTTAAACTTATGAATTATACAAACGAAAAACAAGTCGAAATTTTAATGGAAATATATAATAATATTTAATACGGGAGATAAAATAATGGCGCTTATAAAATGTCCCGAATGCGGGAACGACGTTTCCGATTCGGCTGTAGTCTGTCCGCATTGTGGATATCCTATAAATAATCACACAACAACTCAATATCCGAATACGCAACAAAATTCATTTGTGAACAACTGTCCCAACTACAATAGCGACAGCCCGAACTACAACAACTATAATAATTA
>CADBUU010000098.1 GCA_902797945.1 uncultured Eubacteriales bacterium
CTTTCCGCTCAAAGAGGTAGTCGTCGAACACCTCGAAAAGAAAGGTTGGAAGATCCTCGATTTAGGCGTTAAAAAGGACAGCGATCCAAACGACACAGACCTTATGTTCCACAGAGTAGGACTTCGCGTCGGCGCAGAGATAGCGGAAGGGAATTATGAGCGCGCGCTCGTATTTTGCGGAACGGGAATGGGAATACATATCGCGGCAAGTAAATGTCCGCACGTTCACGCAGGCGTCGTGGAAAGTCTGCCGGCGGCAATAAGGGCGATAACGGGCAACGGAGTAAACGTCCTTGCAATGGGAGCGTTTTACGTCGCTCCGCAAACGGCTTGCGATATTGCCGACGCTTATCTTGCGAACAGTCTCGGCTCGGGTTGGGAATGGTGGCATAATTTCTACGAATTTCATAAACTTGCTATCGACGAACTCGAAGCCTTCGATTACGAAGAATATAAGAAAAACGGATTTAAAGTCAATAAACTTGGAGATTACGATTTGACGCTCGATTTTGATAAAAAACCCGAATAAAACCAAAATATCGCCGTATAGGTCGAAAAACGACTTATACGGCGTTTTGTTAAATGGTGTTTTAAATTTTAAATCGGTTGAATTTTTATGCGTTATTTTTAATTTAATTGCATTTTAATTGCTTTTTAAAAGTTATTATGTTAAGATTATAATAAATAAAAAAGCGGAATAATTCCGATTTAAAAGCGGTGTTTTATGGTTAAAGCGTTTCGCAATATAGCGAGCGGCATTGCCGCAGGGATAATGATAAGCATAGGCTGCGCAATATATCTTGCGTGCGAGAATAAAGCCTTGGGAGCGGTTGCGTTTTCGGTTGCGCTGCTCGTGATATGTTACCTCGGCTTTTCTCTGTATACGGGCAAGATAGGTTTTTTGCCCGATAACGTAAACAAAGATTATGTTTCTACTTTGACTCTCGGGCTTTTGGGTAATTTAATAGGCGTTGCCGTTTGCGGTTGGCTATTGTCATACGCTATACCATCGCTACGGACTTCGGCAACGGCAATAGTTGAAGTTAAGTATCAACAAAATTTCTTGCAGACGGCGATACGGGCGTTTTTTTGCGGCGTTTTGATGTTCGTCGCCGTCGCGATTTTTTTACGTCATAAAAGCCCTATCGGTATTTTATTCGCAATTCCCGTTTTTATTTTGAGCGGGTTTGAGCATTCGATAGCGGATATAGGTTATTTTGCGATTGCCGGCGAGTTTTCGTTGCGCGCATTCGGATATGTATGGACGGTCATACTCGGAAATACGGCAGGCTCGCTCGCGATTTCGTTTTTAGCGAAAATAAAGGAGAAAAAACAATGAATTTTTACGATGAACTGAAAAATGCCGACGAGGAAGTTTTCTCGTCGTGTCAAAGAGAACTCGAAAGACAAAGGCACAATATCGAACTTATAGCGTCCGAGAATATCGTTTCCAAAGCGGTGCTTGCCGCCGCCGGGAGCGTTCTTACTAATAAATACGCCGAAGGATACAGCGGAAAGAGGTATTACGGCGGATGTCAGTTCGTCGACGAGGTCGAAACCATCGCAATAGAGAGGGCTAAAAAACTTTTCGGGGCGGAACACGCCAACGTTCAGCCTCATTCGGGAGCAAGCGCTAATTTTGCGGTTTTTTTCGCTCTTTTAAAACCCGGCGATACGGTTATGGGAATGAGCCTTGCTCACGGCGGACATCTTTCGCACGGGTCGCCCGTAAATATTTCGGGCAAGTATTTCAACGTCGTTTCTTACGGGCTTTCTCCCGATACGGAAGAAATAGATTACGATGAAGTCAGAAAAATCGCATTGGAGCATAAGCCGAAACTTATAATCGCAGGCGCTTCGGCGTATTCGAGAAGTATAGATTTCAAAAAAATAGGCGAGATAGCCAAAGAGGTCGGCGCCTATTATATGGTCGATATGGCGCATATAGCCGGACTTGTTGCGGCAGGACTTCATCAGAACCCCGTTTTATACGCCGACGTCGTTACGACTACCACTCATAAAACTCTCAGAGGTCCGAGAGGAGGAATGATACTCTGTAAAAAAGAACTTGCGCCGATAATCGATAAGGCGGTTTTCCCCGGCGTTCAAGGCGGACCTTTAATGCATATAATCGCGGCGAAAGCGGTCGCTTTCGGCGAGGCGCTTAAACCGGAATTCAAAGAATATCAAAAAAGAATAATAGAAAACGCCAAAACTTTATCAGAAGAACTAAAAAAAGAGGGATTCAGAATAATAGCGGGCGGAACGGACAATCACTTGATGCTTATTGACCTTCGTCCATTCGGTATTACGGGTAAGGAAATGGAAAGAAGGCTCGATGAAGTTCATATAACAGTCAATAAAAATTCCATACCTAACGACACCGAAAAACCCTCTCTTACGAGCGGTATAAGGGTGGGAACTCCCGCCGTTACGACGAGAGGTTTCGGTAAAACGGAAATGCTTAAAATAGCGAAGTGGATAAAACTTTGCGCTACCGATTTTGAAAACAATAAGCAAAGTATAACGAATGAAGTAATAGAACTTTGCGATAAATTTCCCATCTATTGAAAAAATGAAGAAATTCAGTAAATAGTAGACAGGATAATTGTTTTTCTGAAAATCATACTAACGACGGAGACGTTTACAGCGTTGTATAAATGTCGTGTTTTTAGTGAAATTAACGAAAAAACGATAAAAAGCGGAAGCCCGATAGGCTTCCGCTTGGTTTTATAAGAAATAAGGTTGAGTGTAAGCGCTGTTTCCATTTTCATCGGTAATTCTCAATCTGAAAAAAACGTCGCTTTCTTTTAGTGAAAACGAACATTCTTCGATATATTCGTTTTCGCCTGCGTAAATTTTCTCCGTTCTTCTTCCCTTTGTCAGAAGAACCGCCTTTTTGCATTTTGCGAATTTTGCCTTTACGTTTTTTCCGTCAGTTTCGAGAGAATAAATTTCCGGACCGTTAGACGCATAAAAATTCCCTTGCCTCAAGGCGTTCATTATTTCTTCGTATTCGAGTTTTTCGGCGTTTATCATTATAAAACCGCCGAAACTGTCAGAATAGGGCGAAGAAAACGGGAAACGGTTGTGATTATCGTCCGCAGCGGTGCAAAATATTTTCTTTCCTGATGTGAGTATGTCGGTAAAGACCTTTTCGTCGTTTCCGAGTTCTTTGCAACCGTTGTTATAAATTTCAACGGCGAACAGATTTTCGTAACCGAGATATTGCGACGCGTCTTCGTTTGACCACGTCGGGTGATTATAGCAAACTATAAATCCCTTTTCGCCTGCGATTTTTATAACTTCGTTTATGGCTTTTACAGAATAATCTCTTAAATATGGTTTTTCGAATTTTATCAAAGACCTTGCCTCGGCGTTGCCGTAATGGTCGTATCTTGCGTCGTAACAAGGCGTTATGTCGTTATGCGGATCAAGGGCGTATATATTTATATGACAGACTTTCATTTGTCTGTCTACGAGTGTCGATTTGGTTACGTCCTCTTTAAACGTGAGTTCCGCCGCGGTTATGGCGAGAAAGTTTTCGTCCGAAAGCCTTGAATTGTCAATGACGTGTTCGTGGTCGGTAAAGGCGACGATAGAGTAACCTCGGCTTTGATACGCTTTTTTTATCTCGTCTACCGAAAGACTGCCGTCCGAATACGTCGAATGGCAGTGCATATTCGCCTTAAAAAACTTTTTCTCGTCAGTTAAAAGTTTCATTTTAAAGCCTCGACCTTGACTTTAACGGTCGAAACGACGTCGGGAAGAAATTTGATTTCAACGGTATAAACGCCGGCGTTTTTTATCGGCTCTTTCAAAATTATCTTCTTTTTGTCCACTTCATATCCGTCGGCAACGAGTTTTTCGGCTATTTCCTTAGAAGTTATGCTCCCGAAAACTTTACCGTTTTCTCCGCATTTGACCGAACATACTACTTCGTGATTCTTGATTTGAGCGGCAATATCTTTCCATTTTTTTATTTCTTCCGCCTTATGAAATTCTTCGGCTTTTTTCTTGTTCTGAACGGCGTTTATTTCGGTTGAAGTCGCTTCTATCGCAAGTTTTTTCTTGAAAAGGAAATTCCTCGCATATCCGTCGCTGACTTCGATTATCTGATCTTTTTTTCCCGATCCTTTTACGTCCGCAAGTAATATAACTTTCATATTCTATCCTCCGTTTTTAATATTGTATTACAAACAAAGAAGTTTGTCAAGGCAATTATCTATTCCTCTTTAATTGAGTGTTTAAAATTATCATTATTTGAAGAGGTATTCCCAAAATAAAGATTAGCCAAAATTGATATTCGATAAATTGCAGGTATACGCAAAAAAGAGTCGACCAAACGAATATCGTTTGAAAAATTACTCTTACGATAACGTTTTTAAACCACCTGTAATTAAATCCGAGAAGCATTACGGCGCAAACGGGAACAGCCCATAAAAAGGGTTGCCAATATGCGACTTCCCCGTTACTCATCCACGTTGAATATACGAAAATTATCGTCGCCACGAGATACGTTACGGCAATGGACATAAGAACTAAAACGATCTTATTCTTTCTGTCCGATTTTTCGGCTTGCGTATCTACGATATGCCTTTTCTGCTCTTCCGGATCGGTCTGAACGAGATAATCGAGTGTTACGCCGTATATCTTACACAATGCGTTTAAAATAGAAATGTCGGGAAGCGAATCGGCGTGTTCCCATTTTGAAACCGATTTGTCGGTATAGTTGAGCGCTTTCGCAACGTCGGATTGCGTCATATTTTTACTCTTTCTGAGATTTACCAAATTAGACGCCACTATGTTTTTAATATTGTCTTCCATACTTCAATTATATCACGTTATTTATAAAAAATCAACCTATAAGTGGATTTTTAAAAAAATTCTAAAATTACGAGAGTTAAAAAGGAACTATTCTAACGGGGGTAGAACGCATTCTCTCAAATTTATATACCTTTAGAGTCTTTGTTTTTCAAAAAAACTTGATAATTTTTTCTTTTTGATATATAATGGACAAGGTTGTCAATGATAACTAACAAAAAAGTGAAGGTGAAAAATGCAATATTTTAAGGTTTTTACGGATTCTACTTCGGATTGCGAGAAAGAATACAGAGAAGAATACGGATTAGATTATTTGAAAATGGTGTTTACCCAAGGCGGTAAAGATTACGTCGCGGACCTCGATTGGTCGGAAATTTCTCCCAAAGATTATTACGACGCAATGCGTAACGGCAACAGGGCTATAACCGGACTTATAAACGGCGAAGGTTGCTCTGAGAAAATGGAAGAGTGTTTTAAAGAGGGATATGACTTTTTATATATCGCCTGTTCGTCGAAACTTTCGAATTCTGTAAACACGGCCAAGATAATTGCGGAAGATCTGCTGAAAAAATATCCCGGTAGAAAGGCGGTTTGTATAGATTCGCTGCGTTCTTGTTACGCCGAAGGAATGATCGCCATGCGCGCCGCAACTCTTGCAAAAAAGGAACTTACAATCGATGAAGCGACTAAAATCATCGAGGACGAAAAGTTGAAATATCAGGATTGGGGAACTGTCGGAACTCTCGAATTTTTGAGAAAAGCGGGGAGAGTCAAGGCTTCCGCCGCCTTCTTCGGCAATCTTTTCGGTGTTAAGCCGATGATACTCGGCGACGCTAACGGCAACAACTACGCCTACAAAAAAGTGAGAGGCAGAAAGGCTTCCCTCGACGAACTCGTAAACGTAATATGCGAAAGAATGGAGGAACCTGAAAAAAATATACTCTTCCTCGAACACGCCGATTGCGAAGAGGACGTCGCTTATATAGCCGAAGAAGTTAAAAAGAGAATATCTCCGAAAAAAATAAATATATCTTATATAGGACCTATTATCGGAGCCGCTATCGGTCCGGGCGCGATCATCGTCAATTTCTACGGTAAAAAAGTAGATATTGCGGGAGAAGAATAAAAACGCCTGATAATAGGTTAAAACTGTTATATATGACAGGAGGATAAATATGCACGAAAGAATAATTACTACCGGCGACCTTTACGAAATGTTCAGAGTCGGGGCGCTGAATTTGTCGGCAAACAGCGAATACGTCAATTCTATAAACGTATTCCCCATTCCCGACGGAGACACGGGAACGAATATGAATGCGACTATTTCAGGCGCCGTAAAAGCCGGTCAATCGGCAAAAGATAAACCCATAGGCGAGTTTTCGCAGATAATCGCAAAAGCCGCCGTTATGAACGCAAGGGGGAATTCGGGCGTTATATTGTCGCAGTTTATAAAGGGAATGTCTTTAAGCCTTGCGGGGAAAACCGAAGTCGACGTAAAGGGATTTGCCGACGCAATGAACGCGGGTTGGGAGAAATCTTACGAAGTCGTGGCGAATCCTACCGAGGGGACTATGCTTACCGTCATGAGGGAGGCAGGCGAAAAGACGGCTCAAAAAATAGAGGCGGGAACGACTATCGGCGAATATATTTTCGCATATTGCAACGAGGCGAGGGCAAGCCTTATGAGAACCCCCGAACTTTTACCCGTTTTAAAGAAAGCGGGAGTCATCGATTCGGGCGGAGCGGGATTTACATATATTGCGGAAGGTATGATGAAGGCTGTAAACGGCGAAGAGGTTTCTTCCGTTTCGGGAGAAGTCGCCGCAACTGCGAGCGTCGATACGAGCGCTTTTAACGCCGATAGCGAATTGACGTTCGGCTATTGCACCGAATTTATTCTTCAACTTCAGAACGCAAAAGTCGATACCGCCTCTTTTCCGCTTTCGACCGTAACCGATTACCTCGATTCGGTCGGCGGAGAATCCGTCGTTGCATTTAAAGACGACGATATAATAAAAGTCCACGTCCACACCTTCGATCCCGGTAAAATATTATCCGAAATTAGAAAATACGGAGAATTTCTTACCGTTAAAATCGAAAATATGAATTTGCAACATTCCGAAAATATCGAGTATTTCGAAAAGAAGGGAGATAAGCCTTCAACCGAACACAAAAAATTTGCGACGGTTGTCGTTGCAAGCGGGGAAGGCGTTGCCGATGCTTTTTCGCAGATGGGTGTCGACGAGGTCGTATCGGGCGGTCAGACTATGAATACTTCTACGCAAGATTTTCTCGACGCATTCGATAAGGTCGACGCCGATAACATTTTCGTTTATCCCAATAATTCGAATATCGTTATGGCGGCAAATCTCGCCGCGCAGTCTTACGATAAGGCGAAAGTCAGAGTAATACCCACTAAAACGATTGCGGAAGGATATAGCGCAATTTCTATGCTCGACGTCGAAAACGACGATTTCGATTCTTCCGCCGAAAATCAAAAGGAAGTCGCTTCATTCGTTACGACGATAGAAGTTACTTATTCGGTAAGGGATACGACGATTGACGGATTTGACGTCCGTAAAAACGATTATATATGTATAAGCGGCAAGAAACTCGTCGCTTGTTCAAAATCGAGAGTCGACGCAGTAAAGGCGGCGCTCGACAATACCGCAGATTTTTCCGATAAACAACTTATGACCGTTTTTGCCGGAAAAGACTCGGATAATAGCGAAATCGAAGAGATAAAGGCTTACGCCGAGAGTAAAAACAAATATATAGAAGTGTGCGTGTTGATAGGCGGTCAGGACGTGTATTCGTATATAATAGGACTTGAATAAGATTTCTTAAATTATATATAATGATAAAATAAAAAAACGCCCCGAAGGGATTTTGAAGTGAACCCCAAAGTTTGGACAAAATTTTTTAATTAAATTATTTGAGATTGAGTTCGGTATTCAGCCGGACTCATTTTCAA
>CADBUU010000099.1 GCA_902797945.1 uncultured Eubacteriales bacterium
AGGAGAAAATCTCTTCCTCTTCGGCGGACTTATACACCTGTTTATCGGCGTGATTATTTTTATCGTCAGCGACGATATAGTAAAAATATGCCTTGTCTGGTCAGTTTGGACGATTATTCGCGAAGGTAAAGAATTGTCAGAGTCCATTAGTCGACTACTATTAAAAAAACCTTCGATTTTAAACACGATAGAGTCGATAGTAATAATTTTTATGGCTTTTCTTCTCATTCTCGAACCGACTTTGCACAATGCGCACGTCCACGTCGTCATTTTAGGAATAGAACTTATTCTTGAAGTTTTATTTCCCATTGCGAACGATATCGTGGACGGATTGATCGAAAAGAAAAAAAATAAAAAGAAAGAAAAAACCGACGAAGAAAATTTACTTTCCGCATAAAAAACGTCCGCTTTTAGGGAAGCGCGATAGGGATTTTATTGAAAAATAAATATTAAAGAGGCACTTTCAATCGGTTAAGATTAAAAAGGTTTTGACGAGGTCAAGTCCTTTGTATTATTCATTATACGGCGGACCAAAATGAGCGACAACGTGATTTTTAACGTGACGGTTGTATCATCGGTATTGTGATTTTTACGATACACGCGGTCAACATAATCATCAAAAAGCAGAAGCGCAAGGAAACAAATCGAGGCAATACTCTATCCGGAACGGGGCGTGAAACCTGTCAAGGAGCAGTTCTTGAAAATAGACGTGAACGAGAAGTCAAACGAAATACGTTCTCGACGTGCTGAGCCCAAATATGGACAAAGAGAATGATTTGAGCGTTTCCATCGACGACGAGTTTGATTTGACAATCTGATTTTTTATAATACGTCAAATATTGCGTGCGGACAAATTTTTAAAAAAATAGTAAAAATTTTTCAAAAAGCGGCGTTTTTGTTGCACTTTTGTTGCACGTGGTATGATATGCTTATCGTAGAAAACAATAAAAAGATTGTTTACAAGGAGAAAAATTATGCTTAGAAGACATGAACTTACAGATCTTTTGGGAACACCTATCAGCAACCCGGATTCACCTGCGAATAAACTCAACGCCTTTGTCAACTATCTTGCGGACAACTATTCCGCAAATGAAAACGGCGGGATTTCTTTTGAAGAGGCGGTTTTCATCGCAAGAAAGCAGATAGGCGAAGCCGTCATCGACAAAAGAGACAGGGAAGGCGTCGGCGAACAAGACGGCAACCTTTTCTCAAACGACAATACATACGGCGCAAAGGGCAACTGGACGGTTGGATTCTTTTTGAGATACCCGAAAGACGCAGTGCAATATTTGCTTGTACAAGGCAAGCAACAAGCCATCAAAAACGGCGACCAACAGAGAGCGGCGAAGTTTGACGCAGTTGCACAAAATATCAACTACAAGCGCCACGAATACGATAATTTCTCCTTCTTCAAAGGCAAACGTGCAAACGATATGGTCAACATCGAGAGAAGATACATCGGCGAAAATGCAGTAGACGAGGCTTTTAACAGAAACAAAGCCGGATTCTTCGATCGTATTTTCCGCAGAACTTCTCGTGAATACAAAGACTTTGAAAAGGAATTCAAGGCATACAGAGAAGGCCCGCAAGCCGAGGACGGTTTAAACTCACGCGACGCGAACAGAGAGTCGGTTGAAAGAACGGCAAAAGCGTATCTCAGACACAAGATTCCCGGCTGGAACGGAAAAGATTTGCCAACTCTTGAACAAATCAACGCTCTAAGCGGTAAGTCAAGAAGCAGAGCAATGTTCTGCTACAACACGCTCTCCGCAACCAAGGATTCCGCAGCGACAGAACAAAAACTTAAAGGTTTGGTCACGACAATCGAGGGACAAATGGCAAAAGACGGAACGGACATTGTCACGAACAAACTGTACCAAGCAAACTCCATAGACGCGAATGAGATCAAGAATGTGTTAAACGACGTGTCACCAGTCGAGCGTGTAGTCAGCATAGACGGACAAACGGTCACGCAAGAACTCACTGACAAGCAGAAGCAGTTCCAAAAGGATCTGGCAAAAGATTTGGAAGACAAGAAAGTCGGTGTCGACGTGCAAAGACTTTCAAAAAATATTCACGAACTTGAACAAAGCTTTGACGATGTGAATATGTCCTTTGACAACTAAGTCGCCACGATAACCCTTTGACTTTGCAAGGAGAACGAAATTTATGCTCAAAACCATAGAACTTTTGCGACAACTCGGCGCAACGAGTGGAGAGTCTGCCAAGAGCCCGATGGAAAAGATGAATATGCTTGTCGACTACATCGCTGAGCATACGGACGGCACTCAAAGAGACGAAGAAGCATTTGAAGAAATTATTTTTGCCGCAAAAAAGAATATTGCCGAGACTGTCGTAAACGCAGGCGGTTTGAATCAAGCCTGCGGAGCAAACGACAAAGTCAAGGTGTCCATGTTTTTGCTTGCGCCTGAAACCGTTGCGACGAATATGGTGCAAGAAAAACTTGCTGAATCGTCAAAGGGAGAGAACCGTAACGCAGAGAAGCAGGCAAAGTATACCCGCGCGCTCAACCTTTTGAGGGGCAAGGAAATCACGTACACGTCCTTTGAGCAAGTGCATAGCGAAAAGCTCGACGATATACTCAACTTGTCCGCGCGTTTGCAGGAGTTTGGCGGAGACCAACCGATTAAAGAGGCATTTAAGACCGCAAACAAGAAGGGATTTTTCGAGTGGATGTTCAGAAGAACGTCAAGGGAGTACAACAGCTTCAAGGCGACGTTTGAAAGACGAGCGCAAGGCGACGCCTCTCGTGAAGAACTTGACGGCTCGGCAAAGGCGTATCTTAGACGCAAACTAAGAGGCTATGACGGCAACGGTTTGCCAAACATCGAAGAGATTTCGAGACTCTCAAGAAGAGAGAAAAACAGGGCGCTCCTTTGCTACAAAACTCTGCTTGCGACGCAGGCGTCCAAAGAGTATGAGGAGAGGTTTGCAGGTCTCAAAGGTGAGGCGACCGCGAGCATCGCGGAGGCAGGCGAAGTGGAAAACTTCGAGAGAATGCGCGTTCAAAATTACGTCAATTTGAGCAGTTTAGATGTTCAAAATGCGCAGAATAATCGTGTTGCGAACGACAAAGCGCAAGCCGATTTTCAACAAGGACTTGCAAACAACCTACACGAAAAGGCGCCTCGACAAATTAATGCCGTAGCAAGCGAAAACGAGAGCGAATTATCGATGGAATCGGACGACGAGCCGTCAATCATCGACGCATAAAAGAAAACAAACGAGCGGCAGTTTATATACGCATTTTAAGGCGTAAAAACTTATGTTAAGAGCGCAAGAAGTTTTGAACAGCCTCGGGAACACAAGAAATGCCGAGAATCACCCATACGCGAAGTTGCAGATGCTCGTTGACTATATTGCCGAGAATATGGAAGGCAATGCGAGCGACGAAGCAAACCTTCACGAAGGGAATGTCAAGAAAAGTGTGTAAGTTGTTTTTCGTCAGGTCAGATTTTCGTATTTAAGCAGCCGTTCTGGAAATATCAAGAAAAGTGTGTAAGTTATTTTTCCTTAACTTACACACTTTATTTTACAATATCTCTATCTCTAAGTGTTGCGCTTGGTTTGACAATTCACTCTTTTTCACTCTCTTTTTCGAGAGCCTTTCTGAGTCCGTATGGAACTCCCCTCTGTCCTCTTACCGTCATTACGCCAAAAGTATTGAGCCTTTTAAAGACGAATTCGTCGTCGGCATAAACGTAAGTCGCCTTAACTTGCATTGCCTTTCCTTTATTTGCTCCGTTCTCTCCGTATTCGTATGGAACATCCGTTTTATCGACCGAACATTTATACTTTACGGCGGAATAAGGGGCGGCGACGTAAACGTAAACCGTGTCGCCGACTATGACGTTCCCTCTTTGTTTCAATAAAAAGGTATCTCCCTTCTTTATTTCCTTTACTATGTCGTAACTTTTAGGATTTATCGGCGCAAGAAAAGACTTAGGTTGCAAGCGGTATTCCTTTTTTACTTTTTTTTGAGTGATGAGAATTACGCTCTCCTCGATCAAAGCCTCGATTTGCTTTAACGGAACGCTCCCGTCGAGCAAGACGGTTATCCAACTCATCTTATTCATATGATATGCCGGGAAAAACCCTTTTTGCCGTAAAAGAAATTCCCTGCCGATCTCGTCGCTCTTTACGTTTATTATACCGACTTTTTCGTCGCCGATAAGTCCTAACGTCTTTTTCGAGACGTCCATAGTAATTGCAAACCACTTTTTGTTATCTTTATTTCTCAAAACGGCGCAATCGGGATATCTCGCCCAAAGATATTCGGGACAAGCGCCGTATTTTTCTTTACAATAATCGAATATTTTTTCTCTTAGTTCAGCCATTTTTCTCCCCGCAAGTTTTTCTAAAAGGCGAGACCGTCGTCTCGCCTTTATTTATTTTATAAGTTGTTTAAAAAGTTCTACGCCGAATTTAGCAAAACCGCTGTCCTCTTCGACCGTTCCTCCGCTTACTCCGAAGCCTCCGACAAGTTCGCCGTCGATATATAGAGGCGCTCCGCCGCCGAAAAATATAAGCCTTTCGTCGTGAAGTCCTTCCAAAACTCCCCCTTTTTTGACGGCGTTCCCGAGGTCCTCGGTAGACATCTTAACGCCGACCGACGTATACGCCTTTTTCATCGCGACTTGATAACTTATTATAAACGCGCCGTCCATAACGTCTACCGTTATGGGGTTGCCTTCCGCATTGCACACCGCAACGACAACGTTTACGCCCTTGCTCTCGGCGTAAATTCTTATTCCCTCGCTTAAAGATTTAGCAAGTTTTAAATTTAATTTATTCATTTCCTTATCCGCCTATCTGCCCTTTAAGTCCGAAAGATTTTACAACTTCCAAAAGTTCGTTCATAAGTTCTTTTGAGGGCGGTTCTATATCTTTCATCGTATATTCTCTGCCGAGCCCGACATACTTGTCGCTTCCTATTCTGTGATAGGGAAGAAGATGCATTTCTTCCACTCCTTTCAGCGAAGAAGCAAATTTCGCTATTTCGGCGATTTCCTCTTTCGTCGCGTTAAAGGTCGGAATAACCGGCGTCCTTATTATCAATCTCGTATCCGACTCGGCTATTTTCTTAGCGTTTTCCAAAATTCTGTCGTTATATTGAGTGGTAAACGCTTTGTGCTTTTCTCTGTCTATATGCTTGATATCCATCAGATAGAGGTCGAGATATTCGAGGTATCTTTCAATTACCGAAAAATCGGCAAATCCGGTCGATTCCATAGCGGTATTTATTGAAATTTCCTTCGCCCCTCTTAAAAGCGAGGTCGCAAAATCGGGTTGAGTAAGACTTTCTCCGCCCGATAATGTCATTCCGCCACCCGAACGCTTATAGTAAACTCTGTCTTTTTCGACTTCTTCCAAAACTTCGGCAACGGTCACGTCTCTTCCGACAATTTTCGTTTTTCCGCCCAAAGTCATCTCTTGAATTTCATACGACTGAGATTCGGGATTACAACACCATCTGCATCTTAAAGGACAGCCCTTTAAAAATACGATAGTCCTTATTCCCGGTCCGTCGTGTATTGAAAATCGTTGGATATCGAATATCCTTCCCGTTTGGGATAGGTAAGACATAAGTTTTCTCCTGAAACAGTAATTAAAGTAGTAAGCGTTTTTTCTTTATCAGAAACTTCCCTGTTCGGTTCTGTTGATAATATCTTCTTGAAGCGAACGGGACAAAGTCGTAAAGAGCGCCGAATATCCCGCGACTCTGACGACGAGAGAACGGTATTTGTCAGGGTTCTTCTGAGCGTCGCGAAGCGTTTCTCTGCTGACGACGTTGAATTGCATGTGACTGCCCTTTCTGTCGAAATATCCTTGAACGAGCGAAACGAAGTTTTCAAGTCCGTTCTTACCGGCAAGCGCCGTCGGGTGGAATTTCATATTGAAAAGCGTGCCGTTGGACGCTATGAAATGGTCGAGCGAAGAAACGGAATTGCAAGAAGCGGTCGGTCCTTTGACGTCTCTTCCCGCCGCCGGCGAAACACCGTCCGCAATGGGGGTATACGCCAATCTTCCGTCGGGAGTCGCTCCCGTCTGCGCGCCCAAAGGAACGTTTGCCGATACGGGATACAGTCCCGCTTGATAACGTCCGCCTCTGGGATTGCGGAATTTCTCGACTTGCTTCGTGTAAATATACGCGATTTCCCTCGCAAAAGCGTCGACTTCCGGGACGTCGTTACCGAACTTGGGAATTTCCTCTATATCTTTAAGCAGCTGCGAGTATTTAGCCTTTTTATCTTCCGAACAGTCGTTTTTAACGATCGTCTTGTAAACTTCCTGAATATCGTTTTCGGTAAGGGTTTTTCCGCTTGCGGCGAGTTTTTTACAAACTTCCAACGTAAGTTTCTGAGCGTGATGAGCGTCCATATCCTTGCCGTAGTTGTCCTCGGTCGCCTGTTTGAAATCTCCGAGAGTATATTTGCCCTGTTCGAACACGAGTTTCTTTACCGCCCACATAGCGTCGGTCATATTCGCTATTCCGAAGCCCTGCGGTCCGGTGAAATTATATATCGCTCCGCCTTCCTGAACGCTCTTGCCCCTCTTTATACAGTCATCGACCATACAGGACATAAACGGAAGGGGACAACGCTCTCCGTGAGCGTAATCTATTGCGTTATCTGCGTTTACGAGAAGAGAAATGAAGTAGTCCGATTGCGCTTTATACGCCTCGTAAAACTCTTCGAAAGATTTCATATCTTCCACTCTGCCCGTCTTTAAACCGACCTTTTCGCCGTCTTCTTCGCCGTTTTTGAAAACCATTTCGAGAGGACGCATCATATTGTAGAATGCGGCGTCGTGCCAACCGTCGGTCTTGCCCGCCTTTTGCGGTTCGACGCAACCTATTATGTTGTAATCTCTTGCGTCTTCCAAAGTAAGCCCTCTCGACATAAGCGCCGGAATTATTACTTCGTCGTTATAATAAGCCGGGAAACCTATTCCCGTTCTCGTAAGTTCCGCCGCGCGAAGAAGAAATGCGTGAGGGGAGCCGTTCCACACTCTGACGGAGAACGAAGGTTGCGGAAGAAAGACGTTTTCGGTCGCGTTTATCGTCATAAACGATAAGTCGTTGGTGGCGTCTTCGCCGTATTTATCCTGTCCGCCCGCTATAAGGTTCTGGAAAAGGCTGTATCCTGCAAAACCCTCCGCCGAAGCAGCGTCCCTGCATTTATTCATATCGTTGAGTTTTACCCAAACGCAATCTATGAGTTCTTGCGCCTCTTCTCTCGTCATTCCCTTCTCTCGTGAAACAAGATAGTAGGGATACATATATTGATCGAATCTTCCCGGAGAAACGGAGTGCCCGCTCGACTCGGTCTGAATAAGCATCTGAACGAACCAGAAAGATTGAAGCGCTTCATAGAAATCTCTCGCGCCGAACTCGGGAACTCTGTCGCAATTTTCAGCAATTTTTTTAAGTTCCGCCGCCCTCGTCGAATCGCTTTCTTTGTCGGCGAGTTCACGGGCGAGACGAGCGTATCTCTTCGAATATCTTATCGCCGCCTTACAGCAAATTAAAACCGCTTCCAAAAATGCGTTCTTCTTGCAATAATCGGCGTCGGAAAGCCTCATCGTCGCCATTTCGGCCTCGACGTCCTTTATCACTCCGTCAAATCCTTTTTTGAGTATTTTGGCGTAATCTACCGTGACGTGTCCTATGCCGTTATAAAAATAGTTACCGGGGGTAAAGATATTGTGCTTGATAGCGGTAAGCGTTTCTCTTGTCATATAAGACGTAGCGAGTTCGCTCGTCGTTTTACCCTTCCAGTATTTATATACTTCGTGAAGTATCTTCTTATTTTCTTCGGAAATATAAAAAGGATCCGCAACTCTTGTCGCAAGCGTGTCGAATTCCTGTTCGAGCCATTCAAAAGAATATTCGGGGAAAACCTGGCAACTTCTCGGTCTTTTGGTCGCCGCTCCGACAATGAGTTCTCTATCTCTTATGGTTATGGGAATATTGTCGAGAATATACTCGAAAGCCTTCGCCCTTCTCGTTATGACGGGCTGACCTTCGGTCTGCATATAAGAATAAGTCAAAAGAACCGCCCTGTCCGTTTCGATCTGGGGCATTTCCTTGAAAAGTTGCTCTTTGAGAAAATCTATTCTCGGCGATTTCGCTATTTTTTCCGTATAAAACTTTGGCATAAATTCCTCCGTTTATTATATTACATAACTATTATATAATGTATCTTTTTATTTGTCAATCACTTTTTTGTTTTTTGTTGTTTTTATTTAAAAATTCGCCATAGTCCACAAAACACAACGAAATAATAACCCTCAAAACAACTAAAACCAACAAAAACCACTTTTAAACGATAAAATAAGCCGCTCTATTGCGAGTCTTATAAAAAATCGCGAAAGAGCGGCGTTTTTTAGTTGGTTTTTACTTCTTTTATCGCAAAACGGAAATATCCCGTATTGTAAATTTGCGGAGCGTAAATGAGTATCGGGCGATGCCTCGTCGCATTATTTACGTCCTTGCCGTCGGCGTCTTTTTCGTTGACGGCGTAATAAACGTATCTGAAATTTTTACCGTAAGTTCCGAGCGTCTTTAAACAAACTCCGTAGGTATCGAAAGATTTCGCATTGTCGGGGGCGCCGTTCTCGACGTATGCCCAATCTAAACGGACGGGCAAAACTTTTTGTTCGGTCTGCGTTGCAGAAAGCGAAGCGACGTTCACGCAACTTACCTCTTTAAGCGAGCCGGACATTACGTCTATCGTCTTGAAAGTCTGGCTGTAAGAACTTCCGAAATTCATCGCCCTAAAAGCGAATATCATGAGATTATCGTCCAAAAACGCGCCCGAATCGTATTTGCTTATTTCCACCGTGTCGGCAAACGGAAGTCTGTCTTTGCTATCCTCGTCGGGAACTATTTTTACAACCGCTTTTTCTCCGTATTCTATCGTCGCCGTAAAGCCGTAAGTCAAGAAATTCTCCTCGCTTTTCGGCTCGTAGGAAAGAGGAAGAACGTTCCTCGCCTTGATTTCCGTCTTTATGGGGCTGAGTCCGTCGTCAAGACCTTTGAATCTCGTCGTTATCTCCGTCTTATAATCGTCGAAAACGTATTCCTTTCCTCCGTCGTAAACGTATTTACCTTTAAGGTCTAAGGTCGTTGAATAAACGTATTCTGCGCCGTCGTTTTTCAGTTCGGTGACGTAAGACGAAGAGGGTTCGACTACGAGTTGCAACCCTTCGTTTACCATCTCGCTCGATGAAAATTCGCCCTTAGACACGGACGAAACGTTATATTCGATTCTTTCGTCGATAGCGCTGACTCCTCCGCTGAGCGGATTTTCATTCCAATATGCGCCCGAAAAGTTCATTTCGGTTGTTCCGAAACAGCCGACCAAAAGGGCGGCGGCAATCGGCAAAATCGACAATTTTAAAAGTTTTTTCTTCATTGACTACTTCCCTGTCGTTTTTTATTATGCACCATTATTATATCATAAACGGATAAAAAAGTAAAAATAATTATAAAAGATTTTAAAATTTTCACAAAGTATGATATAATATAAGCGAGGATAAGCGATTTTCGCAATTATCCGAGCGCCGTATTACATCATCGTCAGATGATATAATATAGAAGCAAATTTACTTGTCGAAAACAAAAAACGGTTATTTTGCCGAAGTTTTTATACAAAACTTTTTGGAGAATTTATGATCTACACTTGTCCGACCTTTTTCGATTGCATAGAGCGCGCGACGGCGCATGCTGCCGATTTGGGAAAAGATTTAAAAAAGAGAACGTTGCTGTTTTGCGAGGACAAACTCACTTTATCCTGCGAAATATCGCTTGCCGAAAAAACCGGCGGTTTTTTTAACGCCGAAGTCAGTTCTTTTGCCCGCTACATATTAAAACGAGCCCCCGAAAACAAGATCCTGTCCAAAGAAAGCGGAGCGATGGCGATAAAAAAAATACTTACGGAAAACGAAGGGGAACTCGTCGCTCTTAAATCGGCGATTTCTTCTCCCTCCCTTCCTTCGGCATTAAGCGAACTTATCGCGCAACTCAAAAGCGCGAAAGTTACCCCGAAGGCTCTTTTTTCGTGCGTCGACGATTGCGCCGCAAACGTCGGAGCAAAAGTTCGCGACGTTGCGCTCGTATTTAAAAAATACGAGGACTTTTTGTCCGAAGAGGGTTATACCGACAGCAACAACAGTTTACAAAATATGCCCTCGCTTATCGAAAACGACGAACTTATGAAAAATACGAGAGTCATATTCGTCGGTTTTTCTTCGGTTACGAAGCAGAGTTGCGACGTCGTGTGTTCGCTATATAAAAACGCTTTGTCGTGCGATTTCTTCTGCGTGTCGGGGAAAAACAAAGACGTTTATACCGACGAATTTTTAAATTTCGTTAAAACCGTCGACAAGTCCTCTCCCATAGAGGAAAACAGCATAGCCGAAAAAGAGGCTCTTCGCATTTTAAACGACGTATTCGATCCCGTTTCCCGACAAAAAACAGGGCTATATAGCGATAAATTAGCTATTTATGAGGCGAGCGACCTATATGACGAAATGGATTTCGTCGCGAAAAGGTTGAGATACGAAGTCCTCGAAAATCACAGGCGTTACAAAGATATGGCGGTCGCCGTCGGCAATCTTCCCGAATATTCGCTCGCTTTAAAGAAAAAAATGAAGGAATACGATATTCCTTTCTTTTTCGACGAAAAGAAATTGCTGTCCGAGCATCCGATAGTAAAACTCGTATCGTCGGTATTGAGGATTACCGAAAGAAACGCCGACGTTATGAGAGGAATAAAAAACGTCCTTTCCAATTCGACTTTTATTCCCGAAAAGTCTATCGCGGACGATATGCTGAAAACGATCGCCGCCAATTCCGTTACCGCAAAGGAATTTCTTTCTGAAAACGAACAGCCTTTTTCAGACGTTTATCAAGTTGCCAAACGCGACGCTATAAGGCGGGTTTTCGTTGAATTGAGAAAAAGTTCAACCCCGACCGAATATTCCGAGGCAATTAAAAATTTCTTTTCTTCGATCGGTCTTACCGACAATATTTCAGTCGTTTCGGATAAACTTTCCCTCGTTGGAGCAGACGAAGAAAAAACTTTTAACGACTGCGCCGAATCGGAATTTTTAAAACTTCTCGACGGCATAGAAAAAATAATCGGCAATGAGAAAATTTCCGTTTCGGAATATCGCAAAATTTTATTATCCGGAGCGGAAGCCTGCGAAATATCTCTTATTCCCGAATACCTCGACTGCGTTTACGTTTGCGAACTTAAAGACTGTCGTTTTAAAAAATACGACGCATTATTCGTTGCCGGTCTTTCGGGAGAAATTCCATTCGTTAAGGGAGACACCGCTTTATTGCAAGATAGCGACATCGGAGCGCTCGACGCGCTGTCTGTCAAAATAGAGCCTAAAATTAAAGTCGTAAACAAGCGTGAGAAAGAAGCGGTCGCAATAGCGCTTGCTTCGTTTAAAGACTCCTTGTTTTTATCTTACAGTCTTTGCTCGCCTTCGGGGAAAAATACGAACAGAAGCGAGATCGTCGATTTTATTATAAATTCTTTCTCCGACGAAAAAACCAAACTTCTCCCGTTTAACAGACTTTCGATAGAAAAAGCGAGACTTTCTGCCGAAAAAGAAAAAAAAGACAGACTCGACGCCTTCGACTATATGAGTTTACGGGCTTCGATGTTCTCTTTGCTGAAAGATTGCGACGATTTCAAAAACGGCGCTACTTTCGACGTCGAAGCGGCTTCCTCTTTTTATTCGGCGCTGCAAAAACTCAGCGACAAAAAACATATTGAATACGCCGACCTTCTTCTCGGCAAAGTCAATAAAAAACTGACGGTAAAAGCCGAGATCCCACCGGAAAACTTCTTCCCTGACAAAAACGTTTCGGCTTCGATTCTCGAAACGTATTATTCGTGCCCGTATAAAAATTTCTTAAAATACGGCGTCGGTGTCGCCGACTCTCTTTCTCCCGATATAAGGTCTCTCGATTTCGGAAATATTATTCATAACGCCGCAGAGCGATTTATAAAGATTTTAAACGAAATGACCTCGGAAGAAGAGGTCGTCGAAGCCTCCGTTCGAATCTTCGAAGAAATTATCGCGGAGCAAAAATACGCGAAATTTTCTAAACGAGCCGACTTCGATTATTCCTTAAAACTTGTCAAAGCGGAAATTAAAAATTTCTGTCTTTCACTCTATCGCGAATTTTTACATTCCGAGTTCAAACCGATAGGAATGGAAGTTTGGTTTTCCGATTGGGGAAAATATAAATCTCTTCCCTTAAAGACAAAATCTTCGGGATACAAGCTTTTCGGAAAAGCGGACAGAGTTGACAAATACGGCGATTACGTCCGCATCGTCGACTATAAGACGGGCGACGCGCAGAAAAAAATCAAAGACGAAAATTTTTACGTCGGAATTAACTTACAACTTTACCTTTATATGAACGCTTTCGCCGTAGGAAACGACAAACCGGCAGGCGCGTATTATTACGGAGTAAACAACGACTTTGTAAAAGATGACGACGAAAAATTTTATATGTTCGGTAAAACACTTTCCGACGACGACGTTCTCCGCGCGACTGACGAGGATTTCTTTTCAAACAAAAAAAGTTCGGTAATAAACGCAAAAATAAAAAATTCCAAGGTAAAAGGCGATTATAAAACGGGAAATCTTGCGGACGAAAGGACTTTAAAAGGCTACCTCTCGTATGCGAAACTCATGGCGGAAAAAGGCGTAAACGATGTTATAGACGGAGTTATTATCGCAAGTCCGTATGAAGGGGCGTGTAAATACTGCGAATATAAGGCAACCTGTCGATACGACGAAGAGACCGACGATTTAACGAGGAGTGTTCAAAAAATAACCCCCGAAACGATAGTAACTGCGGCGGAGGAAGAAAATGAAAGAAGATAATAACCTTACACCGATTCAAAAAGCGGTAATTAAATCCGAAGGAAGCAATATGCTCGTTTCCGCGTCCGCCGGAAGCGGTAAGACTTTCGTTATGATCGAAAGAGTCATTCGCCTTATTACGGAAGGTAAAGCCGATGTCGGCGACATACTTGCGCTAACGTTTACGAATCTTGCGGCGGAAGAAATGAAACAAAAACTCGTAAACGCCATAATAGGCGAGATCGCAAAAGGAAACAACGTCGAAAGAATGAAAAACGCCCTTGCGGAAATACCGACCGCTTCCATTTCTACTTTTCACAGTTTTTGTTCGGATCTTTTAAAGAAATATTTTTACGTCGCTAAAATAGACCCCCTTTACGCCATTGCGGACGACGCTGACGCAAAAGAACTTAAAAAACGCGCTATAGACCAACTTTTTTTGCAAAAATACTCCGACGGCGACGAGGACTTTCTGTATCTTACGAGAATTTACAGAAAAAACCGTTCGGACGAAACGCTGAAAAAACACGTATTAGACCTTCTTTCGTTCGCCTCTTCCGAAAGCGATCCCGAAGCGTATCTGAAAAAAACGGCTAACTCCGTAACCGAAGACGAATATTACAAAATCGCAGACGCCCTAATGGAACTTTATAAAAACGAAATGTCCGTTTTTATCAAAGATTTTCAAGCCTTAAAGAGCGAATACGACTTATATGAATCTAAAAAATACTCGGAATTTTTAGGCATTTATATCGCGCGGCTCAAATCGGCGCGATATTGCGACGATATAAGAAAAATTCTTATAGTCGCAAACGAGCCGTTCGAAAACGTTCCAAGAACTACAAAAGCGGACGGCGAATGCGTCAAAGAACTCGGTTCCGCTTTGAAAACTCTCACTTCCAAAGCAAAAACGCTGTTTTCTTCCATTATTCAAGACTTCGACGGATTCGGAGAAAAAGGCAAAGAAGTTTATCTTGCCTCCGCAAGAGCGACGAAAGCGCTTTGTCTTCTTACTATTGATTTCAATAATATTTATTCGGAGATTAAAGCGGATGAAAACAAACTCGATTTTTCCGACCTCGAACAAAAAACCAGACAACTTTTACTGTCCTCGCCCGAAATTTGCGAAGAACTGAAACAAAAATACAAATACGTCTTTGCCGACGAATATCAGGACGTAAACGCCGTTCAGGAAGAAATTTTGTCGCTTATATATAACGACAACGCCTTTATGGTCGGCGACGTCAAACAATCGATATATGCGTTCAGAGGTTGTAATCCCGAGATTTTTTCGAATAAATTCGACGATTATAAGAAAAATCACGGCGGAATAGTTTTTTCTCTCGATAAAAACTTCAGAAGTTCCGATAAAATTCTCGATGGCGTAAACCTCGTTTTCAGCCGAATAATGACAAAGGATTTCGGCGATATCGCTTACGCTGAAAATCCTATGACTTTCGGAGAGCTTTTCCCAAAAAATTACGGCGGAATAACGCTGCACGTTATAGACGGCAAAGCCAAACGGAAATCTCCGTCGACAGGAGTTTACGATATTTTAAAGAGTTTAGAATCCGCCGAGGAAAGCGAAGATTTTCTCGAAGGCTCTCTTATAGCAAATATAATCGAGGACGAACTTTCGAAAAAAATTTACGACCCAAAACTCAAAGAAGAGAGAAACGTCGAACTTAAAGATATCGTTATTCTTGCGAGGACCGCAAAGGGGTTTATTCCGAAGGTCGTTAAAGAACTTCTTAAAAGAAATATTCCGGCAGTCGGAGATATGGGCTCCTCTCTCACCGATTATCCCGAAATACAACTACTTATCTCCGTTCTTAAACTTATTTCGTTTTACGCCGACGATCCGCCTCTCGTCGCGCTTTTGAAAAGTTCGGTAGGCGGACTCGAAGAATCCGATCTCGCGAAAATAAGAAAACGTTATCCGAGAAAGTTCGGAAAAAGTTTTAAAGATTGCGTGGACGATTATGAAATTCACGGGGAAGACGAAGTTATAAAAACAAAACTTAAACTTTTCAGAGAATATTTTGAAAAAATTCGCTTGCTTGCGGAATTTAAAGGCGCAGGCGAAATTCTGACGGAAGTTATGGTCGAAAAAGGTCTTGACCTCGAAATTTCCGCAATGCCATTAGGCGCAATCAGATTAAAAAGGGCGGAAAGGTTTATTTCCGAAAGCGTTCAAGGAGGAAAAAATCTCAGCGTTTCCGATTTCCTTAAAAGAATAGAGGACGCGCCCGAAACGTTGACTATGCCCCTTTCCGCCAACGATAACACCGTTCGGGTAATGACTATTCACGCCTCGAAGGGGCTTGAATTCCCGATAGTTATTCTTGCCGGAATGAATAAACAATTCAACTTCATAGATTCTACCGGCGAAATAGCCACGAGCAGAAGTAAAGGAATCGCGCTTAAATCTTACGACGAAACGTCCATGACTTACCACTCTACCATCGCTCGCTCGTATATAAAAAAAGCCGAGAGAATTTCGTCGACGAAAGAAGAAATGCGCCTTTTATACGTCGCAATGACGAGGGCGCAATCCAGACTTCATCTCGTATCCGCTAAACCGATCGAAAACCGTTTATATAAGTCGGGGTTTTTATCCGCTATCCGTTATGCGGATTTTATAAGCCCCGAAGATTTCAAGACCGTCGTTCATCCCATAGAGGAACTCTCTCGCGCCGCGACGACTAAACCTCAAAGCGTTCTTATCGGACAAGGCAGAAAATCTCTCTCGGATAAAATATACGAAGATTTGGTGTTTTCCTATCCTTATTTGAATTCGACTACTCTCCCCGTAAAAGAAGCGGTTACAAAAATCGTCGAAGAAAATAAAGCGAGCGAAAAAGATTTTTCTCTTTTATCTCCCGTTTTGCCGAACGACGCGCGAACTCCCGTATCGACGACGGTCGGAACTATCTATCACCGCTTTATGGAAAAATGCGATTTCTACGGCGAAAGCGTTGAAGAACAATTGAAAAAAATGGTCGCCACAAACGCCCTTACGGCGAAAGAGGCGAATGATATAGACGTAGAAAGACTGAACAAGACCTTATCTTCCGAACTTTTTGCCGACATAAAAGGCTTCGAACTTTATAAAGAACAACCATTTATCGCCTTTTTCAAGGCAAACGAAATTAAAAGCGCGGAAAGCGATGATAAGATACTCGTTCAGGGAATAATCGACCTGCTTGCCGTAAAAGATAACGAGGCGATAATAATAGATTATAAAACCTCTTCCTCTTCCATAAAAGCGCTTGCGTTAAGGTATAAAACTCAACTCGACGTTTATGCGGCGGCAGTCGAAAAATCGCTCGGACTAAAAGTCAAAGGCGAATACCTTTTAAATTTACTTACCGGAGAATTTATTAAAATTTGATTAAACGCAAACGAAAAACGCTCCTTCCGTTTAGGTTGGAGCGTTTTTTTATTTTCCGTATTTTTCAGTAAGATATTCTATCGCTTCCGCATATCCGTCGAAGCCTTTGCCGGTTATTTTCTTTTCGGCGTATAGACTTATATAAGAAAATTTTCTGAATTCCTCTCGGCTGTCTATGTCGGATAGATGAACTTCGACAGTCGGCAGATTTACTCCTTTCAATGCGTCTAAAATACAAACGCTCGTGTGCGTATATCCGCCTGCATTTATAACGATACCGTCGTAAACGCCGTATGCGTTTTGAATTTCCTCGACTATCTCACCCTCAAAGTTGGATTGAATACTGTCCACTTTCGCCCCGACCTTTTTCCCGACCGAATAACAAAACTTGTCGAGTTCCTCAAGAGTTTTAGTTCCGTATATTTTCGGCTCGCGGATACCGAGCATATTGAGATTTGCTCCGTTTATTACTAATATTTTCATTTGATTTCTTCCTTTATTTCGCTTATAAGTCGCTCTATATAACCTTTATCGAAAGTTTTCCCCTGCCAGATCTCTTCCGCTTTTACCGCCTGGACTACGAGCATATCTATTCCGTATGCGACCTTTGTTCCTATTTTTTTCGCTTGAATTAATAACGGCGTTTCCGAAGGGTTATAAACGCAGTCCATAATTCCCTTTAAGTTGTTAAACTTTTCTAAGTTTACAGGTAAACCTTTATCGGGATAAGTTCCGACGGGCGTTGCATTTATTATTATTTCCGCGTCGATATCGTAACAATTTTCAAAATTGATTTCCCCTCTTCTGCTTACGTTACAGACGACTTTCGCCCCTTCGATTGCGGCTAAAACCCTCGCCGCCTTACCGGCTCCGCCCTGTCCGAGAATCAAAACTCTTTTATCTTTAAGACGTATTCCGCTTTTTTCAAGAGAATATTTCATTCCGAAAAGATCGGTATTATATCCTAAAAACTCCCCGTCCTTTTTTACTACCGTATTCACCGCTCCGATTTTTTCGGCAAGTTCATCGAGCCGATCAAGTTCGGAAATTATCTTTTCCTTATACGGCGCCGTAACGTTAAACCCGTCGTATTTTCCGTTTTTGACAAAACTTCGAAGTTCTTCCTCGTTAAGTTCGACGAGATCGTATTCCGATCCGATTTTTTCGTGAATTATTTTCGAATAACTGTAATCGAGCCTTGCGCCTATAAGACAAAATTTCATATCTTTTCCTGCTCCTTACGAGACAGATAAAAAATGTCGGAATACAGTTTCTTGATTTTTTCGGCGTCTTGGGCATTTTCTCCGTCGCAAAGCCTTTCCAATATCGCCTTTTCCCTTTCCAAAGAATATACTTTTTCGCCGTTTTTCGCCTTTAACCGACCTATACGCCTGCTTATTTCCATTCTTTTTAAAAAGAGGTCTTTGATATCGTCGTCGATTTTATCTATTTCCGCTCTGTAATTTTCTATCGATTTCGTTTCTTCGTCTTTTAAAATTTCGTCTAAAATCGCTATCGCAAGGGCGCTTTCGACGATGGGAAGAGTTCGGAGCGCAAAACACACGTCGTGTCTGCCTTTTACTTCTATTTCGGTGTTTTCTCCTGTTTTAAGGTCGACGGTTTTTTGTTTTTTCGCTATCGACGGAGTCGGTCTGAACGCAACGCTTAATTCGACGTCCATTCCGTTGGTTATTCCGCCGTTTATCCCTCCCGAATTATTCGTTGAAGAAAAAATTTTGCCATCTTCCGTTCTCCACTCGTCGTTCGCCTCCGAGCCTCTTAATTCCGAAATGGCGAATCCCTTTCCGAATTCCACCCCTTTAACCCCCGGAATTGCGTAGACGAGAGACGAAATTTTGCTTTCCATTCCCTGAAAATAATCGTTTCCGAGCCCTGCCGGAACGCCTTTCGCAACGCACTTAACGACCGCGCCTAAGGAATCTCCGTCTTTCTTCGCCTCACTAAGTTGTCTTTTTACTTCTTCGTTGAAATTTTCGTTTCCCTTTTTGGCTTTTCCTACCGAAATTATTTCCGATTCTACTTTTATCCCTTTATTTTTAAGATAGGACGAAGCGATTGCGCCTGCGACGCAATATAAAACGGTAAGTCTTCCCGAAAATCTTCCTCCGCCCGAAAAATCAAGACTGCCGTCTTTTATATAACGACAATAATCGGCGTGAGACGGACGGGGTTTTCCGTAAAGTTCGGCGTAATCTTCCTTTTTTACGTCTTGATTATTTACTACGACTTCTATTTCTCCGACCACTCGCCCATCGACAATTCCCTTTTTAAATTCCGGAATATCGCTTTCTCTTCTTTCCGTCTGAAAATCTCCCGACGGCTTTCTCCTTTGAAGATAGTCGTTTAGTATTTCTCTATCAAATGAAAACGAAGGAATACCATTCATTTTAAGGCGCATTTCTTCGCCGTGAGAACTGCCCGTTATTTCAATATTTATTTTATCACCTTTAAAAACGGACATCTGTCTTTCCCCCTATTTTCTTGACGTCGTCGAAAAACCCGACGTATGATTTATTCACGCATTCCGCGCCGTCTATAAAACTTTCGCCGTCGCAAAAAGAAGCGAGCAGAGTCTGAGCCATTACTATTCTGTGATCATTAAACCCCGAACACGAAAACGCCGACGTTTTTCCTCCGTCTATTACGAATCTTTCTCCATCGCAAGTATAAGCCGCTCTCGCTTTTTCGAGAGTTTCGCAAATACCTCTTAGTCTGTCGCTCTCTTTATCCTTTAATCTTTTTATTCCGCTTATAACGCTCTGCCCTTTAGCCTTTGTCGCAAGGACGCAAATTACGGGCGCAAGGTCGGGAAATTGCTCGACGCTTAAATCGAAAGGAGAAAAATCTCCTCCTTTTACCTCTATTTCCCCGTCCTTTTCTCTCGCAAAAACGCCCGATTCGGCAAGTATTTCTAAAAGTTTTTTATCGGGTTGCAAAGAATTATAATTAAGTCCTCCGATAATTACTTTTCCGCCCGTCGCGCCGAAACCGAGAAAAACCGCCGCCCCCGACCAATCTCCTTCGCAAATGATTTTATCGGGAATTTTAACTTTTCCATTGTTTTCGACAAATATTTTTTGTCCTTGTCTTTCTACCGAAATTCCTATGTCCCGCAACATCGAAACGGTCAGGTCGATATACCCCGAACTGACTTTACTGCCTTTTACTATTATCTCGCTTTCGCCTTTTAAAAAAGGTAAAGCCATTAATAGTCCGCTTATAAATTGAGAACTTTCGCTCCCGTCGATTTCGTAAACGCCGCTACTTAATTTACCTTCGATTTTATTGCCGTTAAAAGAACATCCGTGTTCGCTTAAAACCTTCATAAGCGGGGATATAGGACGGTTAAACAGCCTACCTTTACCCGAAAAACTTGCCTTTATGCCCAACGCTCCCAAAATCGGAAGCATAAATCGGAAAGTCGATCCGCTTTCTTTAAAGTCGAGCGATATTTCTCCGTCCGACCGTTTATCCCTATCTATTCCGCCGATTTTTAAATTTTCTCCCTCAAAAAAAACGTCGGCTCCGATTTTACTCATACATTTTGTCGTCGCAAAAACGTCGTCGGACTTCCCTACGTTTTCTATCTCACAATTTTCTCCGTATAGACAACTCAGTATAATGCTTCTGTGAGCGAAGGATTTAGAAGGTGGAGCAATTACTTTTCCGTTCCCTTTAAATTGACTTACCGATAACAGCATATAATCTTTCCGTAATTTCCGACTCGCTAAAAGTTACTATTTCGGGCTTGCCGACGTCTTTAAGTAAAATCAAGTCGATTTTATCCCCTCTTCTTTTTTTATCCGCCTTTATCTGATTGAGAATGTCTTCAACGCTAAAATTTATTTTACAGTCAAAACCTCTTAAAAATTCTTTCATCTTTTGCTTTTTTTCTTCCGAAAAACCGTAAAAATCCGCCGATAGGTCTATTATCGCATTTATTCCCTTAACGACGCATTCCCCGTGAGAAAGAGAATACCCGGACAATACTTCGACGGCGTGTCCTATCGTATGTCCTAAATTGAGAATTTTCCTTACTCCGAAATCCCTTTCGTCCTTAGAGACTATTTCCGACTTTAACTCGACGCATTTAAAAATAAAATCGTCCCTGTTTTCGGGCAAGAAATCTTCTTTTTTTATATTTCCCGAAATATAGGCGTATTTTATTCCCTCGCCCGTTCCGCTCGCAATTTCTCTTTTATTCAGCGTATTTATGCAAAGAGTGTTTATAAAAGTAAGGCTCGGCTGATAGAATGCGCCGAGCATATTTTTTCCCTGCTTTAAATCTACGCCCGTTTTCCCCCCTACGGAAGAGTCAATCGCCGACAAAAGAGTCGTAGGACATTGGATGAGATCTATTCCCCTTAAATAGCAAGCGGCGGCAAATCCGGCGACGTCGCCTATCACCCCTCCTCCGAGAGCGAGAATAGCGTCCTCTCTCGAAAACTCGTTTTCGGCGCAAAAATCTATTATTTTTAAAAAACTGTCGACGCTTTTATATTTCTCTCCCGATCCGATAATCACGGGATAGAGAGAAAAACCCCCTAACTCATCGGCTAATTCGTCGTAGTAAAGAGGATACACGTTTTCGTCGGTAACGACGGCGATTTTTTTAGCCGACGAAATTGCCCCGACGTATTTTCCAAGCTCTTTAAACCTCTCTTTAATTATTACGTCGTATGGTCGGCTTGTCTTAACTCTTATTGTTTTCATCTTACAATTCGTGAAATTTCCTTGGCTTTTTCAGCCATTATTTTAAATTCCGCCGGCGTTAAAGCCTGCTCGCCGTCGCAAAGCGCCATAGAAGGCTCGTCGTGAACTTCGGTCATTATTCCGTCGACTTTTACCGCGGCTGCCGCCAAAGCGACGGGGGCGACGAGTTCGCTTACGCCCGTTGCGTGACTCGGGTCCGCAACGACGGGCAAACGGGATATTTTTTTCAAAAGCGCGATTGCGGAAATATCGAAAGTGTTTCTCGTCGCTTTTTCAAAAGTCCTTATTCCCCTCTCGCACAAAATTATTTTACAATTCCCCTCATTCGCAATATACTCTGCGGATAACAATAGTTCTTCTATGCTGTTCGAAAAGCCTCTTTTGAGCAAAATCGGCTTGTCCGTCCTGCCGACCGCCTTTAAAAGTTCGTAGTTTTGCATATTTTTAGCGCCGATTTGCAAAACGTCTATATTTTCGAAATAGGGGAGCATTTGTTTATCGGTTATCTCGGAAACGGTTGGAAGCCCGAACTTTTCGCCCGCCTCGGCGAGATAATCGAGCCCTTTTTGTCCTATGCCCTGAAAATCGTAAGGCGAAGTCCTCGGTTTAAACGCTCCTCCTCTCAAAACGTCCGCTCCGTCTTTTTTTACGAGTTCGGCGATTTTTAAAATGCTCTCCTTACTCTCAACGGCGCACGGACCTGCGATAAATTTTATGTTTCCGTCGCCGAAAGTAACGCCCTTGACGGCGACGGTCATTATATCTTCTTCGCTCCGCTTTAAAACAAATTTTAACTTGTCCTTATTTATCGAGTGTTTTTCCACGTTCTTTTCTCCGAGGTAATAAGTTTTTTAACCCGAAAGCAATCATATCGAGTCCGAATAAAACGAAAAATAAAATTTTAACGACCAAGTCTGTTTGACCTAAGCCCGTCATAGCGAGAGCAAAAATCGTCGAAATCAAGAATACGACTCCGTCGATCGGCAAACGCCTTTCTCTTTTCGTAAATTCGAGAACGCCGATCGAAGTCAACCATACGACCGCAAGTCCGACTACGACGGAAGCCCAAACGAGTCCGCCGCTCGCAACGTTTTCCGATAAGATTTTTTCTTCATTATAAAGGCTGGTTATCCAAAGCGCCGCGACAATGCCTGCAAGAAAAGAAAACGCGTCTTTAATTCCATTTTTTTCATCTCCGCCTTGCCCTAATTTTACTCTTAAACAAAAGAAAGTTATTCCGTATAAAATAAATTCTATGGGCATAACGAGTCCGAAACCGACGTTTTTAAATGCAATTCTCGCAATCAACGCAACCGCTCCCGCCAAAAAAGACGCCGTCGGAAGAATATCCCATATCCCGCCTTTTTCGGCTCCCTTTAACGTAATTAAAGAAAACACCGTTGCAAAAACAATGAAAAAAGAAGCGAACAGCGCCGTCTTTCCGCCGTTAGTAAACGTCGCCGCATATCCTGCCGCCGACGCCCAAAATACTATCGCCGAAAAAAACGCCAAAAACAAAGTAATCGTAACGATTTTATACTTATCTTTAAAGCACGCGGTAAATCTTTCCCAAAAAAGATTTTGCCTTTTGACTTTTTCTACGTCTTCGCCTATTTTAAGCGTAGAGTTTCCGGACGATCTTTCAAGAATTTCCATCGCTTCGGGAGAATTAAGGTCTACGACCGTATTGTCGTCTCCGACGTATTCGTAAACCTCGACTTCGGGATTTGCTATAATTTTCCCCGAATCGCTTTTTATTCCTGCTTTTACGAGTTTTCTGATTTTTCCTTTATTTTTCCTTTCGTCGGTATAGACGAACCCGACTTTTTTGTTTTCAGACGGATTTTCGCTTATTCCGGTCAAAATCGCCTTGTTGCCGTAAAGCCTTCTCATTGCGGTCTCGGCTTCGGCTTTTTGCTCTATGGTTGTCGCCTCGGCATAGAATATCCTTAAAATATTCCCCGACTCTATTTTCATTCTTCGTATCTCGCCCTTACACTCGGAAATAGATTTGTTGAGGTTGGATATGCGCATATTCGTCTGGTAAATCAAAATATCGTATTCGTTTTTGAGCGCTTTACCGTTTTTCTTTCTGTAATCGGCGACTTTTTCGCTAAGTTGCGCCGCTTCTTCGGTTTTTTCTTTTATCAGCGAATTCAAGAACTCTATTTTTTTAGAGTTTTCGTAAACGCTGTTTAACTTACCGTTCATCCGAACCTCCTTCATTCGGTTTTGATTTGATTATTTTTACGACGAAAATTATAAACGCGACCAAAACTATCGCAAACAAGCCGTAAATTATATAATCGACGTAATCTCTGAATAAAAAAGTAAGCAAGGTTATAATGCTCCCGGCGACTAAATTGCCTGCCGCAACAGGCAAAAAACTTTCTCTGAATTTAAGTCCCGTAAACACGGCTATCGCCGTTCCCGTCCATACTCCCGTAACGGGAAAAGGAACGGCAACGAAGGCAAACAGCGACAGCATCATCATTTTTCTCGCTTTTTTCTCCGTGGTTTCGCCCGTTTTAGCCGTCATATCGGCGGACTTTTTTATAAAAACCCCTTCGATTTTTTCAACGAAAGTTCTGACGGGCTTGATTTTTTTCAACAAATTAAAAAGTGGAATAAGAAGGAAAAATTCCGCTACGCAAACAATAGTCGAGCCGATATATGCGATAATAGCCGTTTCGGGAAGAGAAAGTCCGAAAGCTTCGCTCGTGCCTATCGGTATCGCCCCTTTAAGTTCTATAAGCGGAAACATGGAAACGAACAAAACCGCTATTCTGCCGTTTCCGAAAAGCCCTATTAAAAATTCGCCGAGTTTAAGCGCCATACGAAATCCCTCTGTAATTATTTGTCCGTTTTCGCTTGTGTATTTTTTAAAAATATATTATATTTATATATATTAAAGTATATCAAAAGATAGGTTTGATGTCAATCGGTGAAATATGAATTTACAAAAACTGATGTCGAAAGCGCGCAGAGCGATAGACGATTACGATATGATAAGCGACGGGGATAAAATTGCGGTAGGTCTTTCGGGAGGAAAAGACTCGATGACTTTACTCGCCGTTTTGGCGGGACTTCGTTCTTTTTATCCGAAATCTTTCGACCTCGTCGCAATTACCGTCGATATGGGCTTAGGACTTGACCAAAGCGAAATCTTAAAAACGAAAGAATTTTGCGAAAAATTATCCGTTCCGTTTATTATCGAAAAAACGGCGATAGGCGAAATCGTCTTCTCTTATCGCAAAGAAAAAAATCCGTGCAGCCTTTGCGCCAATATGCGAAGAGGAGCGTTAAATTCCGCCGCAAAAAGGGAGGGGTGCAACAAAGTCGCCCTCGGTCATCATGCCGACGACCTTATCGAAACCTTCTTTTTATCGGCGTTTTACGAATCGAGAATATCGACCTTCTCTCCCGTCACCTATCTTGAAAATGCCGACCTGTCCGTCATAAGACCTATGGTTTATATTCGGGAGAAGGAAATAGCCGGGTTTTCAAAAAACAATCCCGTGATCCACAATCCTTGTCCTGCCGACAAACACACCAATCGTCAATACGTTAAAGATAAATTGAAGGAAATGGAAAAACACATTCCCGATTTAAGAAAAAACGTTTTAAGCGCTATAATCCACACGGAAAGGACTAATCTTTTCGGCGTGAAACACATTGAAAAAAATAAAAAAGAGGGGCAATATGTCGATTAACGGGTATTTTTGCGTCGGAAAAAATTTCAAAGAAGAAATCGTTATAGAAAAATCCCGTTTTATTTGCGAAGTCTTTCCCGTAGAATGCGAAGAAGTCGCGAGAAAATATATTGACAAAATCAAAAAGGCCAACCCTTTCGCCACGCATAACTGCTATGCCTATATAGTTGAAAGAGGAAGTATCGCTCGCTTTTCCGACGATGGAGAACCGCAAGGAACTGCCGGCATGCCTATTTTGGAAGTTATAAAAAATAAAAAACTCGTCGATACGTTAGTCGTCGTCACGAGATATTTCGGAGGAATAAAACTCGGCGCGGGAGGTCTGGTGCGGGCTTATTCGGGCTCCGCTTCCTCCGCAATCGATAAGGCGGGCGTCAGAGAATTCGTCCTCTCCGATATTTTAAAAATTTCTTTCTCATACGATAAATACTCAGGTTTTTTAAAATTCTGCGATAACGTCAAATGTAAGATTTTAAGTCAGGATTTTGCAGAAGACGTCTGCATTTCCGTTGCCGTTCCTGACGGCGAATGCGACACTTTCGAGGAAAAACTTACGGATTTTATGTCGGGAAAGTTGGCTATAAGTCGATTATCACAAAATTTTCAAGACTACGGTGAAGAAAAATGAAAAAAATTACGGACCTTAAACCTCAGATAAAAAAGCCAACGAGATACAACGTTTATCTCGACAACGTCTTTTATTGCGGGCTCGAACTCGAAACGATAATGAAACACAGACTAAAAATCGGTATGGACGTCGACGAGGAGTTTTTGGAAAATATACAACTTGAAAACGAAAGGCTAAAAGCGCTCGACAAGGCTTTGAATTTTATTTCTCTTTCGAAAAAGACAAAAAAACAAGTCGAAGATTATCTATACGGAAAAGGTTATGCGAAGAAAACTGTCGACGAAGTAATTTCGAGTATGGGCGGTTACGGTTTTATCGACGACGGCGATTACGCCTCGGATTACGCCAAAAGTCTTTCTTCGAAAAAAGGTAAAAAACTTATCGCTATGGAACTGAGAAAAAAAGGTGTAAGCGACAAAGATATGAAAGACGCTCTCGAAAATATCGGTGACCAAACCGACGCGGCGAAGGAGATCGCTCAAAAATATCTCAGGAACAAGACTTTAGACAGACAAAACGTAATGAAGTGTTATAAATATTTACTTTCCAAAGGTTTCGATTACGACGTGGCAAGATCGGCGACCGAAAACTTGTTTGGCGACGAAGAATTTTAATCATTATATATCTCTCTATCTATCCGAAAATCGGAAAGATAGAGATTTTTTATTTTTTTCTTAAAACCACCTTAAAACACTTTACTTCTTTAAAGTAATAAAGTATAATATATTTACTTCATCACTTTAAAGTGATAAATTAAGGAGAGGTCCTATGAAAAAAATCTTTAAATTTCTGATTGTTACGATTTTAACTTTAATTTCAATTTTTTCTTTCGCTTGCTGTAATTCGGGAAAAAGCGACGACGTATTAAAGGTCGGCTACACTATTTATGCGCCTATGAACTATACGGACGAAAATGGTAAATTCGTCGGGTTTGACACCGAACTTGCGGAAGAAGTCGGTAAACTCATCAATAAAAAAATAGAGTTCGTCGAGATAAATTGGGATAATAAAGTCCTTTCGCTTAACGGAAGGGAAATAGACTGTATATGGAACGGAATGACAATAACCGACGACTTAAAAAAGGTAATGGCGATAACTTCTCCATATCTTGAAAACAAGCAAGTCGTCGTCTGTCAAAAAGAAGAGGCTTATAAATATAATTCGATAGACGACCTTAAAAATGCGACTGAACTTTTCGTTGAAAGCGGTTCGGCGGGCGAAAGCGTATGCTCCGACGCAGGGCTTACTCCGAAAAAGGTCTCGGCGCAAAAAGATACGCTTTTAGAAGTCGCTTCGTCGCCCTCAAAAGTTGCGATTATAGACATTACTATGGCAAAAGTTTTAACCGGCGAAGGCTCTTCTTTTTCGTCGCTTACTTTTAAAGACGTCGGGTTTGATACCGAACTTTTCGGAATCGGGTTCAGAAAATCTGACGAAGAACTTAAAAATTCCGTTCAGAACGCTATTGACGAATTGAAGAAAAACGGAACTTTCGATAGACTTGTTTCAATTTATTTTGCATAAACTATGGACTTTTTATCTATATCTTTGGAACTTTTAATAGGTTTCGGAAAAACTGCGGAGATTTTCGGACTGACCTTACTTTTCTCTTTGCCTCTTGGATTAGTGGTTACATTTTTATCGACTTGCAGAATTAAAATTATTTCGATAATTTTTAAGAGTTTTATATGGATAATAAGAGGAACTCCTCTTATGCTTCAAGTTATAGCCGTATATTACGGGCCGGCTCTACTTTTAGGTTGGGGATTACTGCCGAGAATGATCGCCGTTTTGATAGCCTTTATTATAAACTACGCATGCTACTTTTCGGAAATATACCGAGGCGGAATAAACGGCATTCCGAAAGGTCAATTCGAAGCGGGCTCCGCGCTCGGAATGACTAAATCGCAAGTGTTTTTCAAAATAATACTTTTACAGGTAATTAAACTTATTCTCGCTCCTATCGGTAACGAGATCATAACCTTGGTAAAGGATACTTCGCTCGCAAGAGTTATAGTCGTCGCAGAAATATTAAAAATCGCGCAGGATTTTACTGCGAGAGGAATAATATGGCCGCTTTTCTATACGGCTGTATTTTACCTCGCTTTCGTGGGCGTTCTCACTTTGATTTTTAATTTTATCGAAAAAAAACTAAAATTTTTCGAGGTATAAAATGGCGTTTCTTAAAATTGAAGGACTGTCTAAAAGTTTCGGAAAAAACGAAGTTTTAAAAAACCTTTCTCTCGAAGCGGAAAAAGGCGAAATTTTATCTGTAATCGGCTCGTCGGGGGGAGGCAAAACGACTTTATTAAGATGTTTGAATTTTCTTGAAAAACCCGAACGGGGAAATTATTTTTTAGACGGAAAACTTATATGGTCGGCCCTAGAAGGGAATAAAAAATCAAATGAAGAGGCAAGAAGAAATTTCGGACTCGTTTTTCAGTCATACAATCTTTTTCCTCAATATACCGCATTAAAAAATATTTTAATTCCGCTTGAAATAGCCGAAAAGAGAAGAAAAAAACAAGGTCTGTCCTCTATTGTTCAAAATAAAACTTTAAAAGACTACGCCTTGAATCTGTTGGAAAAATTTGACATTGGCGAAAAGGCAAACGCCTATCCTCACGAACTTTCGGGCGGACAAAAACAAAGAGTCGCTATAGCCAGAGCGCTCGCCCTTAAACCTGCGGTTTTATGTCTCGACGAACCGACTTCCGCTTTAGATCCTTCTCTTTCGTCGGAAGTTTGTCAAATACTTAAATCTTTGAAAAAAGAAGGAATTACAATGATCGTAGTAACTCACGATATGACCTTTGCAAAAGACGTTTCGGATAAAATATGCTTTTTGTCAGAAGGCGTTATAGATATTATCGAAAACGAAAATCAAACCATTAGCGGCAAATACTTAAACGATTTTTTTATAAATAAGGTTGACAATAATTAAATATAGGTATAAAATATTAAAAAACAAGGAAATATTTTTATGCCTTACGAAGAAGAAATTAAAAATTTATACGACGTAATTTTAAAATTAAAGACGGAAAAGGATTGCGAAGTCCTTTTCGAAGATCTTTGCACAAAAAACGAAATTTTCGCAATGGCGCAAAGAGTTAAAGCGGCTACTTTATTAAAACAAAAGAAGACCTACGAACAGATTATCGAAGAAACGGATATTTCTTCCGCAACTTTAAGCAGAGTATCGAAATGTCTTAAATACGGCGAGGGCTATAAAAAATTTATAGACGAAAAATAATTACCTTAAGTTCGTTTTGACTTTTCGTTTTTTGAACGAGTTTTATTTATGATATATTAAACCCCGACTTAAAACTGATATGCACCCCAAAAGTTAGACACTTTTGGAGGTGCATTTTTTATGCAAAGGAAACAATATAATAGAAAATATTCGCCAGAATTC
>CADBUU010000100.1 GCA_902797945.1 uncultured Eubacteriales bacterium
AATTCGCCCGGTCGGGCGGACTTTCCGAAGGGGAGATCTTCCGAAAGCATATTCTTAAAAACGCGATCATACCTATCACGCACGGCATTCCAAGCAGTATTCTCGGCGCGCTGGTCGGAGCGATAATGACCGAAAGGATATACGTCGTTCCGGGCGCGGGAAATCTTTTGACCCGCGCGATAAACGCTTATGATAACGGCGTTATAGTAGGCGTTACTTTGTTTTACGCGTTATTGTCGGTCATCTCGATCATACTCGGCGATATTTTAATGTCATTAGTGGATCCTCGTATTTCGTACGTTTCCAAAGGCAGGTGATTTATGGAAGAAAATATTATTGATTTGAAAGAATTTAATATGTCGGATGAAGAACTCTTTTCGGTCATCGAACACGACGATAAAGATTCCGAGAAAATAATCGCCCCGAGATATTCTTATTGGAAGTCGGTCATAAGAGTGTTTTTCCGCAAAAAGATAAATATTATACTTCTTGCGCTTCTCGGCGTATTGATTCTGTTTACTTATATCTATCCCATTTTCTCAAACTATGACGAGTTCGCTTACGTTATGCAGGATCCCAACAATCCTACGACTTATCTTTACCCGAGCGAAGCGATCGCCGCTCACGCAAGCGACGAGGTAAACAGTTTCTTCCTTCATTGGATATTAGGAACGGGTAATAACGGTCAGTCCGTTTTCGACGCTATCTGGAACGGTTCGAGGATTTCGGTCTCGCTCGCCTTTTTGTGCGCGGCGATAAATATGACCGTCGGCGTCATTATCGGCGCTATATGGGGTTTTTCCAAGAAAGTCGATATGATCATGACCGAGGTTTATAATATCATAGGAAACGTTCCGTACATTCTTCTTATTTCCGTCGTCGTAATGGTAATGTCGGCGAGTTTTATGGCTATGGTTTTTGCTTTGACAATAACAGGGTGGCTTGGCATCGCTTACTTTATACGAACGCAGGTTATAATTATAAGAGACAGAGAATATAATCTCGCTTCAAGGTGTTTGGGAACTCCGATAGTAAAACTTACTATGAGAAATATACTTCCCTTTATGACGAGCATCATCGTTACCTTGCTTGCGACTGAAATTCCTTCCTATATTTCTTACGAAGTATTTTTAAGTTATATAGGTATGGGTTTAACGGAAACCTCATTGGGAAAACTTATCCAATACGCCGAAGGCGGAATGTTTATAGATCGCAGAATGTTGTCTTTCTGGGCGCCCGTTGCGGTATCCGCGATTATTTCTATCGTTTTGTACGTCGTGGGACAAAATCTCGGCGACGCTTCCGATCCGAGAACTCACATGTAAGAGGTTTAATATGACTGACAATCAAAAGAAAGTATTATTATCAATAGAAAACCTTGAAGTTAAGTTCCGAGTCAGAAGCAGAATATTGACGGCAATAAGGGGAATTTCCCTCGATATTTACGAAAACGAAGCCATAGCGATAGTCGGAGAGTCGGGTTCGGGCAAGTCGGTTTTCACTAAGACTTTTGCCGGTATGCTCGATTCGAACGGATTTATCGCAAACGGCAAGATAATTTTTAACGACGAAGAACTTGCCGAAACTCACGTTAAAAAAAGTCGTTTAGTAGACAGCGCCGTAAAATCCATAAAAAAGCGTCTCGATAAATATTCGAAGCTCGAATTCGGAAGTCAAACCTATCTCGAAATGTTAAAACTTCGCGAAAGTAAAAAGCAAAAGGAAACGATAGATTTAAGCGAGAAGGAAGAATACGATAAAAAAATCGGCGATTGCTTATATAAGAGGACCGAACTTTTCAATTATAAACAAACGCTCGATCCTAAACACGAAAAGGAAAAGATTTTAAAGGCGAATGCGGATATTTCCGCCTACGACAAGAAAATCGAAAACCTGAAAAAGGAAATAAAGGAAAAGATCTCGGCGAGGAAAAAAGCCGCGGCTCTCGACCTTAAATTCAAAGCCGATTATCTTGAAAAAATCGCTATACTCAAAGAAAAATATTTAAAGGAAATTTCTTGCGATATTTCTTCGAAAACGGCTGAGAGAAACGAAGTTTTAGCGAAAGAAATTTATCTTTCGGTAGGAAGATACGGATTTTTTAAGAGACAGCAACTTATCCTTTCTCTTTTGAAATGTTTAAAAAACGCAATGAAAGGCGGAATGGATCTCGGCGACGAAGAAACGAGAAACAGCGTTTTCGACAGCGTTGTATTCAGAGTCCGCTACGTCGGTGAAACGCCCGAAAAATTGTGCGGCGTATGCGTTTTAAACCTTGCGAATATCAAATATTCCAAAGATTGGGGACAAATAAGAGGCGCGAAAATAGCGACCGTTTTCCAAGATCCGATGACTTCGCTTAACCCGATAATAACTATCGGAAAACAATTATCTTCGATAATTATAAAGCATCAGAAGTGTTCGGAAGCGGAGGCGAGAAAAAGGGCGATAGACCTTATGAAAAAGGTCGGCATACCAAACGCCGAAAACCGTTTCGACGATTATCCGTTCCAATATTCCGGCGGAATGCGTCAGAGAATAGTCATAGCGATAGCCCTTTCTTGTCAGCCTAAAATTCTTATATGCGACGAGCCGACTACTGCTTTGGACGTTACTATTCAGGCTCAGATACTTAAACTCATAAAAGATCTTCAAAGGGAATTCAAGTATACAATCGTATTCATTACTCACGACCTTGGAGTCGTCGCCAACATTGCGGACAGAGTTGCGGTTTTGTATGCAGGACAGATAGTTGAGGTCGGAACCGTAGAAGACGTGTTCTACGATCCCCGTCATCCCTATACGTGGGCGCTTCTTTCCTCACTTCCTCAACTTGCGCAGAGAAACACTCAACTTTTCTCGATTGCCGGAACTCCGCCTTCTCTTTACAATAAGATCGTAGGCGATCCGTTTGCTCCGAGAAACGCTTATTGTTTAAAAGTCGACACTCTTAAAGAACCGCCGATGTTTAAGGTCAGCGAAACCCATTACGCTAAAACGTGGCTTTTGGATCCTCGCGCTCCGAAGATCGAAAAACCCGAAATAATACAAAACACTCACGAAAAACTTATTAAAGCCTTCAATATTCAGGTGCGAAATGTTTGATTTTTTGAAAAAACTAAAAAAGACGGATAAAAAAGAAGTCGGCAAAACGGCGACTTCTTTCCCCGAACACGGGCCGATAAATCAAGAAGGTAAAGAAATTTTACTGTCGCTTAAAAACGTCGATATTACTTTCGGCAAGGGCGACCACGCCGTAAAAGCGGTAAAGAACGCTTCTTTCGATATTTACAAAGGAGAAACTTTTTCTCTTGTCGGAGAATCGGGATCGGGTAAAACTACCATAGGAAGGGCGGTCATCAGGGTAAATCCTTGCGCCGCGGGCGAAATTCAGTATAAAGGCGTCCGTATATCGGGTAAAATTCCCCATTCGCTTGACAGGGAAGTTATTAGAAACGTGCAAATGGTCTTTCAGGACCCCGCCGCTTCTTTGAACGAACGCGCGACCGTAGACTATATTATTTCCGAAGGACTTTACAATTTCCACCTTTTCGAAAACGAAGCGGACAGAATAAATAAAGTCGAAACGATGATAAAGGAAGTCGGACTTCTTCCCGAACACCTTACCCGTTATCCTCACGAATTTTCGGGCGGTCAACGTCAGAGAATAGGTCTTGCGAGGGCGATGATAATGGAACCCGAACTCGTAGTTGCGGACGAGCCGATTTCGGCTCTCGACGTATCAATAAGGGCGCAGGTGCTTAATCTTCTGAAAAAATTCCAAAGAGAAAGGGAAGTTACCTATCTTTTCATCGCTCACGATTTGTCGATAGTGCGCTTTATTTCGGACAGAATAGGCGTTATTTATAAAGGCGACATCGTCGAAATAGCCGAAGCGGAAGAACTTTTCGATTTCCCTCTTCATCCTTATACCCGTTCGCTGATATCGGCTATTCCCATTCCCGATCCGAAACTCGAAAAGAACAAAGTTCTTTTTACCTACGATCCTTCGGTTCACGATTATTCCAAGGAAAAACCGCAACTCGTCTGTATCGGGCACGACCATTATATTTTCGGAAATTCCGAAGAGATAGCGGAGTATAAGAGAATAAGAGAAGCGGGCGTGCCGTTACAGAGTATAACGATCGACGAAAAACACGGAAAAGGAGATGAGCCCGTTAAAGAAAACGACAATCAAGCGACCGAGACCATTTTGGAGACGCCCGTTCACGATACCGGTAGCAAGTGGTATTCGATAGGATCTTTCTTTCTTCCGATTTTAGGACTTATAGGATGGAAAGTATTTAAAAAGATTAAATATTTCAGAAATTATAAAGCGTGTAAAAAAGGGACTATAATCGGATTTTCGGTTATAGGAGCGTTGATCGCTTTATTCGGAATCGCGCTTATTTTTGCGCTTCTTTAAAACCAAATACGGGAGAACTCAATGAACAGAACGGCAAGGGATAAAAACGAAAAAACGCCGCAACCGGTCAAAAAAATAGAACTCGACGAGAGTAAGATCAAACTTCGGACGGTTTTATTTATAATTGCGATAATCGTCGCCTTGACCGCCTTCGGTTTCGGTTTATATTCCCTATTGCACCGCTCTTCGGGTTGGACCAAAATCGAGGTCGAAGGCGGCGGCGCAAACGCTTCCTACGACCTTTCTTTTTACTATAACGTAGGAAAGAGCGGAAAGGACGCAAACGGCGAATACAGGGCGTTAACGGCGTTATACGGCGACGTTTGCCTTCGGGCTTATCAACTTTTCGACGAATATTCCTTCGTCGAGGGAACGAGAAATTTAAACTATATCAACAGGCACCCGAACGAGATAATACAAATCGACGAAAAACTTTATTCTACGCTTAAATATTTTGCGGAGAACGGAGGGCGAACGCTTTATGCTTTCCCGGCATTCGAATATACCGAACAGATCTTTTACGGTGAAGACGAAAGCGGCCGAAGCGAATTCGATTACAAGAGGAGCGAAAACGCAGAAGAGTATATTTTTGAACTTTCTTCATATTTCCGATCGGACGGAGATGTGTCTTTGGAATTTTACGACGACTGTAAAATAAAATTATACGTTTCTTCCGATTATCTTGGTTTTCTCGCCGAAAGGCATATTGAGAACGTCATAGGTTGGGGCAGATTTAAAAACGCCGTTTACGTCGACTATATTTCCGAAGCGATAGCCGAAAAAGAATTTTATGACGGAATTATTTCTTCCTACGACGGGTATTCCAAGGTTTTAGGCAAGACAGACGAGAAATATGCGTTAAACCTTTACGACAAACAAAAGGGTTTCATAGGAAAAATGGAATATTCCGACGCTTTTTCTACGGTTTATTTCAGGAGTTTTCCCGTCGTCTTAAAAGATAACGACAGAATACGGGTATACTCGGACGGAAAGGTCGCTCACGACTATATCGACGATTACGGATTTTACAGAAATTCCGTCGATTATTTCATTGCGTATTCGGAAAACAGTTCTTGCGTGGAAATAGCGCTGAAAGCGGCATCGGCGTATATTGCGGACGAAATTTCGGACGTCGTTCTCGAAAAACTTCGTTCCGACGGAACGGGTTACGCTTATTTGAACGAAAAAACGTTGATTTTTGTCGGAAACGGAATGCAAACGACGCTTTCGGAAGAATATAGTATAGCGGAATAAAAAAATATCGGCGCGTAGACTTTTACGCGCCGTTTTTTTATATTCAGTAATGGACTTTTTTCGACGTTTGTGATAAAATTTACTTATGCGAAAAAACTTAAAGAAAATACTTTTGATAGCGACGGGCGGAACTATTGCTTGCGTTATCGACGAAATGGGCTTAACACCCGCTATGAACGCCGAACAAATTTTATCATTCGTTCCGGCTATAAAGGAGTTTTGCGTCGTAGACGCCATACAACTTTTCAATATTGACAGCACTAATATCCGTCCGGTTCATTGGCTTAAAATGGCGCAAACGATAAAAACCCATTACTCGGATTACGACGGTTTCGTTATTTTGCACGGAACGGATACAATGGCGTATACCGCTTCCGTATTGTCTTATCTTATACAGAACAATTCGAAACCCATAGTTATTACGGGCGCTCAAAAACCGATAAACACCGATGTTACGGACGCAAAAACTAATCTATACGACAGTTTCTTGTATTGCGCGAGCGAATATTCGGTCGGAGTTCAGATAGTTTTCGACGGAAAAGTCATCGAGGGAACGAGGGCGAAAAAGACGCACAGTAAAAGTTATAACGCCTTTTCAAGCATAAATTACCCCTATCTTGCGATAATTCAGGACGGTAAAATTATGCAATATATAAAGGCGAAAAAGGAAGGAGTTCCGAAATTTTACGATGCGCTCGATGAAAAAGTCGGACTTTTTAAGCTCATACCCGGGGCAAGCGCGGATATTTTGGATTATTATTTTTCGGTTAACGACGCGGTAATAATCGAAAGTTTCGGAACGGGCGGAATTCCCGACGGAGACGGATACGGCTTTTACGACGTTTTAGACAGATGGCGTAAAAAGGGAAAAATCGTCGTAATGTGTACGCAGGTCGTCAACGAAGGAAGCGATATGACCGTGTATAAGGTGGGTAAGAGTTTTAAGGAAAAATTCGGGTTTTTAGAGTCTTACGATATGACTCCGGAAGCGGTCGTTGCAAAGCTTATGTGGATACTTTCTTTTGAAAAACGCGCCGACGAAGTAAAAAAACTATTTTATAAGACGATTAACAACGATATTTTATATTTCGAATGAGATTATGATAAAACAATTCGCAAGGTATTATAAGCCTCACTTAAAACTTTTTATTCTCGATATGGTTTGCGCCTTTACCGTTTCCTTCTGTAACCTTTTTTATCCCAGGCTTGCAGGTAGTATGATAAGGGCGAAAGATATGAACTTCGTCCTTACGGGAGCCGCAGTTCTTCTCGGTATTTTTATGTTGAAAGCCGGGCTAAATTATATTATAACTTATTGGGGACACGTCGTCGGAGTGAGAATACAGGGAGATATGAGAAAAGAGTTGTTCGCTCATTTGCAGAAACTTCCGTTTTCTTACTACGACGATAATAAAACGGGTTCGATAATGAGCAGGCTCGTAAACGACCTTTTCGAGGTTTCGGAACTCGCTCATCACGGTCCGGAAGACGTGTTTTTATCGTGTATAACGATAATCGGCGCACTCGTTATGATATACTTTATCAATCCGTGGCTAACATTGATTTTGGCGTGTATTTTGCCGATACTTATTTTCTTTACTATGAGAATGAGGGGAGAATTGATGCGGGCTTCGGAAATTTCGAGGGAAAAGACGTCCGAGGTCAACGCAACCGTAGAAAGCGCCGTTTCGGGAGTTAGGGTTTCGAAGGCGTATACCGCAGAAAAACACGAAAACGAGCGATTTGATTTTTCCAACGAAGAGTTTAAAACCGCAAAACGGCGTCAATACCGTTCTATGGCGAAATTCAATACGACTATAAGTTTTTCGCTCGACGTTTTATATCTCGTCGCGTTTACGGCAGGCGGAATTTTCTATTTCTTCGACCTTATAGACGTTTCAGGATTGACTTCTTACGTTTTGTATATTTCGATGCTCATAACGCCGATAAGAACTTTTTCTACTATTTTCGAGGAACTTCAAGACGGAATTTCGGGATTTAAAAGGTTCAAAGAAGTTATGTCTATCCCGGAAGAAAGCGACGAGGGGAAAATCTCGGTCGGCGTTTTAAAAGGCGATATAAACTTCGAGAACGTTACTTTCGGTTATAATTCTTCGGACAAGGCAAGGGCGAGATCGGTAATAAAAAATCTTTCGCTTAGTATTAAAGCGGGCGAAACGGTTGCGCTCGTTGGCTCGTCGGGAGGAGGAAAGACGACGCTGTGCAATCTTATTCCGAGATTTTACGAAATAGACGGAGGAAAAATAACCGTCGACGGAATAAACGCAAAAGATATTCCTTTAAAAGATTTAAGAAGAAATATAGGCATCGTGCAACAAGACGTCTTTATCTTTGCCGGAACGGTAAAAGAAAATATAGCATACGGAGATTTTTCCGCTACGGACGAACAAATCGAAGAGGCTGCGAAAAAGGCGAATATTCACGATTTTATTCTTTCTCTCGATAAAGGTTACGATACATACGTCGGCGAAAGGGGAGTAAAACTTTCGGGAGGACAAAAACAAAGGATCGCAATAGCGAGAGCGTTTTTGAAAAATCCGCCGATACTTATTCTCGACGAGGCGACAAGCGCTCTCGACAACGTTACCGAAATGCAGGTGCAGGAAGCGCTTGAAAGTCTGTCGAAAGGCAGGACTACTCTCGTTGTCGCCCATAGGCTTTCTACCGTAAAAAACGCCGACGAAATAATAGTTTTAACGAATGAGGGAATAGTAGAGAGAGGAACGCACGACTACCTTATGTCTTTAAACGGCGAATATGCGACTTTATACAGATATCAGTTTAAGTCAACGGAGTAAAAAATGAATTACAAGTTTATACTTTCAAAAATTGATCATACCCTATTAAAACCGGAAGCGAGCGAAAAAGACGTTTTAACAATCGTTTCGGAATCTATCGAATTCGGAACTGCGAGCGCTTGTATTCCGCCGTGTTATATAAAAAGGGCGAGGCAAGAATTCGGCGAAAAAGCGAGATTGTGCGCAGTCGCGGGTTTTCCTAACGGTTATAACGGGACGGAAGTAAAAGTTTTCGAAAGCGGAAAGGCAGTCGAAGACGGGGCGGACGAGGTCGACGTCGTAATCAACGTCGGAAAATTTAAAAGCGGAGATTATTTTTTCGTCGAAAACGAACTGAAAGGAATAAGGCGTATTACGGAAGGGAAAATATTAAAAGTAATAGTCGAAACCGCCCTTTTAAGCGATGAAGAAATATTGACTTCAGGGAAAATAGTAACGCAAAGCGGAGCGAATTATATAAAGACGTCGACGGGTTTTTCTACGAGAGGAGCAACCTTAAAAGACGTGGAACTGTTCAAGCAAAGTATAGGCAAGAACGTCAGAATAAAGGCGGCGGGCGGAATAAGAACTTTTGAAAGCGCAGAGGCGTTTTTAGAGGCAGGAGCGGACAGAATAGGGGCGAGCGCTCTCGTTCCTTATTATAAAAACTTAATGGAAAGGAGAATAATATGATGAGAGGTTTAACGCCGCATAACGAGGGTAAAAAGGGTGATTTCGCAAAGACGGTGCTTATGCCGGGAGATCCCAAGAGAGCTTTATTTATAGCGGAAAAATATCTCGAAGACAAAGTCCTCGTCAACGACGTAAGGGGTGTTCAGGGATATACGGGAAAGTATAAGGGAGTTGAAGTTTCGGTAATGGCGTCCGGAATGGGAATGCCCTCTATCGGTATATATTCTTACGAACTGTTTAATTTTTACGGAGTGGAAAATATTATACGAGTCGGAACTGCGGGAGCGATTTCCGACGACCTTAAAATAGGCGATATAGTTATAGGCATGGGCGCTTGCACTAATTCTTCCTATTTGAAAAGTTTTGGAATAAACGGTAATTTTTCGCCTATCGCTTCATACGCTTTGCTTGAAAAAGCCGTTTTCGAGAGCAAAAGGAAGGGCGTGTCGTTTAAGGTCGGGAATTTGCTTTCAAGCGACGCTTTTTACGACGAAAGGGAAGATACCTCTTGGAAAAAAATGGGAGTTTTGGCGGTCGAAATGGAAAGCGCGGCGCTTTACGCCAACGCTTTAAGAGCGAGGAAAAATGCGCTTGCGATATGCACGATTTCGGATATTCCATCAAAAAATCAAGCGACTGACAGCGAAGAAAGAAGGTCGTCGTTTACTGATATGATGGAAATAGCGCTTGAAGTTGCGATTAAAACTTAAAGTTGGAAATATATGAAGAAAGTATTAAGTTTGATTACTGGGATATTGTCTTTGGCAGACGCTTTGGCGCTTCTCGGCGTAACGTTGGTGTGTATTTTTAAAATCAACGGTGTAGCGAGGATAATAAGCGATACGACCGACGACCTTTGGGGACTTGAAATGATAACCTATGCGGGAATGGGATATATTCTCGCCGTTTTGGGGATTATTATTTCCGCAGGACTTACGGGTTACAGGGCTATGCTCGTATATTATTATATCAAAATTTTCAAAAGCGACGAAGACTTCTATAACGAGAGAAAGTCGGGGATAATCGGGTTTTCCGTTTTAGGAGGAATATTGTTCTCGATAGGTCTTATAACGTTAATTGAAAAATTTTCCTTTATTCCGAACAGGGCGTATCCTTTCGTAACGGGTTTTACGATTCTATACGGACTTTTGGTATTTCTGCCGATAATCGAATTGATATTCAGCGGAATATTCGGCAAGGCGAAAAGAGGAAAGACCGAAATTCAAATACCGACGAAACAATCGGTTATTGAAGAACTCGATCGACTTGCGACGATTGAGGCGAACGAGAAAGTCGAGAGTCAAAAAAATCTCGCCGTCGAAACGAAAGAAAGGCGCGAAGCCGAATTTAACGGTAAGCCCCCTTCCGTTTCCGTAAGCGCAAAAAGCAGAAAAAGGAAAAATAAGAGCAATGGAAAAGCGTATAAAAAAAATATAGCAAACAAATGAAAAAAGATGAAAAAACGCTTGACAAATATTTTTTACTATGATATTATATACGAGCGTTGAAAATCGCTGACGGGGTGTAGCGCAGTTGGTAGCGCACGTGGTTTGGGACCATGGGGTCGGGAGTTCGAGTCTCTTCACCCCGACCAAGAAAAATCCCTTCGCGAGAGGAACGGGCCTTTAGCTCAGTTGGTTAGAGCAGCCGGCTCATAACCGGCCGGTCCTAGGTTCGAGTCCTAGAAGGCCCACCATTAATTAAATATTTGGCCTGGTAGTTCAGCTGGTTAGAACGCTAGCCTGTCACGCTAGAGGTCGTGGGTTCGAACCCCATCCAGGTCGCCAATTTTTATCCTTATACTTTCTAAAAGAGGGATAAGGAGAATGCCCTGGTAGCTCAGTCGGTAGAGCAAGGGACTGAAAATCCCTCTGTCGGTGGTTCGATTCCGCCCTAGGGCACCATTTTTTTAACAACAATTTGCTGGTGTAGCTCAACTGGCAGAGCAGCTGACTTGTAATCAGCAGGTTGTGGGTTCGATTCCAATCGCCAGCTCCAAAATACGGACAGGTTCCCGAGCGGCCAAAGGGAACAGACTGTAAATCTGTCGTCACCGACTTCGGTGGTTCGAATCCACCCCTGTCCACCAAAATACGGATAACCTAAACGGTTATCCGTATTTTTTTGCGTGGAAAACGGGGTGGTAAGAACCACCGACCGTGGTTCGCAGCAAGGGTTACGCCCTGCCCGTTACATGTGAGTTTTCGGCTCAACGTCAAATGTTGGAGTGTTTTCCTCACACTTCAACATTTATTACATAACCACTATTATTTTATTTCTAAAAAGCCTGAAAGAAAAGCGTTGGGAAAAACGAAACTTTTTTCGCCGACGAAAAATTTGACTCGCAGATATTTTTGCGCGCCGTCTATCCAAGTAATTACGCCCTCTCCGAATTTTTGATGC
>CADBUU010000101.1 GCA_902797945.1 uncultured Eubacteriales bacterium
GAAACCTATTTTTCGCAAAATTGACAAGCAAAAACTCCTGTAAAAACAGGAGTTTTTGCGCACGATAGCAGTTTCGTATCGTGTAGATGGTGGACTTGTCGGGGTGAAATACGCACTCTGTTTTAGACAAGTCCTTTATTGTTATTTTCCGTTCCTTTTTCGGCGTAAGATTGTAAGTAATCGTTATATCCTGCGTTCCGTCATCATTCTCTTTATTATCCCATACGATTATTGAATTCACAAGCATATCAATTATCCTACTCTGAAATTCAGGATCGCTTTTATCGCCCGAAACAAATTGATTTAAGAAAAAGACTATCTGCTCCTTTTCGAGAAGAAAATAAGAAGAATCTTCTTTTGCAAGGTTTCTTTCCGCAGATCGTTTTGCCTTTTCTAACTCATTCAGTCTTTTGCTTAACGTGGGAGATTCTGCGCCGTTCTCAACGAGCCGCAACAATCTTTCAATGGACTTCTCATACTCGCTTATTTCGGCTTTCAGGGATGGAATAAGCGTATTTTCTTTTCGTTCCTGTTCAGATGCCTTGACGGCTAAATCTGCAAGATAATCGATGAATTCGGGAGTAAGCATTTCAAGAGTATCTTCTACCACGGCTTTTTCAAGGAACTCTTTGCGCACAGGTGTTTTCTCGCAACCATTATGACCTCGCCGTCCCTGACAGGAATAATAAAAGTATTTACGCCCTGTTTTACTTGTACTTGCCGTTCCTACCATCGGCATCCCGCAATGACCGCAGAATACTTTACCCGAAAGCATATAATCAATAATGGCTTTCCCTCTTGCGGGTGCTTGTGCTTTTTTGGCTAAAATGGCTTGCACTTTATTGAAAGTTTCCTCGTCGATTATTGCAGGTACACCGCCATCAATAACGACTTCCATAAATTTATATTGTCCGATGTATTTTTTGTTTCGGAACATAGAATGAAAACTATTCTTATTGAACGCCGCTCCACTCTTTGTTCTATATCCCGCCGCATTTAAGGTTTGACATATCTCTGCCACAGTATGTCCGTTCGCATACATTTCAAACGCTTGCCGAACAATGGGAGCGGTTTTCGGATCAATAACTATCTTCTTATTTTCTATTTTATATCCTAATGATATATGTCCGCCGCAGGAATTACCTTTCAAAGCGGATTCGTGCATTCCGCGCGTAATTTTCTGCGAGAGTTCTTTTGAGTAAAATTCAGCCATCCCCTCTAACACCGATTCAAGGATTATTCCCTCCGGGTTATCGCTTATCGCTTCCGTTGCTGAAATAACTTTTACCCCATTCTTTTTAAGTCGGGTTTTATAGGTTGCGGAGTCATAACGATTTCGGGCGAAGCGGTCAAGTTTATAGACGATAACGCCCTGCCATAAATGTTTTTCGCTGTCCTTTATCATTCGCTGAAAGTTCAGACGTTTATCTGTATCTTTCATTGCGCTCATTGCCCGGTCCGCATATTCTCCGACAATGGTATAGCCCATATCGGCACAATACTTCTCGCAAACGTGTCTTTGCCCCTCTATGGATTGCTCGTTTTGACGGTCAGAACTATACCTTAAATATAATACAACTTCCATTTTCAGCCTCTCAAAAGTGATTTTAAGTGATAAAAGTGAGTAATTTTAGTGTTTTTCAGTAAAGTGTTCTATAAAAGTAATTATATAGAGGACTTTATGGAAAAAGCCTATTATTTATCACTTTTATCACTTTTCAATTTTAATAAATATTGAATAAAGTCGGCTTGCTCGGCTATTCCTAACGAACGATAAACAGCAATCATTTCAAGTTCTTGCTTCGTAAACCCATTCGCATCATTACTTATAAATAGGATAGAATTATCGCTTTCGCTGATGGAATTGCTTAATACATTCCCGTTATGGTGCATTGCCGGGAACTGTCGTCTTACCCAATCGTTCATTGCTAATTCAAAGCCATCTTTTGAAACTTCTTTAATGGCAAGGCTTTCGCTTTCAAAATCGGCAAATGATAAATAGACATATTGACCGTCTTTTCCGATGGAGATAGTCGAATTATCTTGTTCTTCATAAGAATAGTCGTTATCTTCGAGCCATTCGACAACTTCACCCATAATCTTTCGCGCAAATTCTTCCTGCGTTTCATTCCCTAATAAATAATCGACTGTCGTTCCTAAATAATTTGCAAGTGCAGTAAGTTTTTGAAAACTCGGATTTGCTTTATCTAAATTGCTTATGAAGTTTTTTCCAACCCCTGCTTTTTCAAAAACAGCGGTCTGCTTCATACCTTTCGCGGCACATAATTCCTGAATTCTAACGATTAAAAGTTCTTTGTCAAATTCGATTTTCATATTGTTCTCCTATATGCGGAAAATATTTTTTAATTTTTTCCTAAAAACCCTTGACAAATTCCTAAATAGGGAATATAATAGTGTCTGTAAACAACTTCTGTTAGCATTTTAAGGCAAAACTAAAACGCTCTGTGATTGGTTTCCCTTAATCAAGAGTTCCTCAATGGTTTTTCAGATGTAGCAGGTCTATTATACCATTAAAAACCTCGTTTGTCAACAATAGTTGTTTATAAAATTATAAATAGGAGGTAATATTTTGACGGTTAAAGACAGAGATCATATCCGTATCGCTCTCTTCGAGAATAGTTTAAGTCAAGTTTGGCTTATTAACCGACTCGAAGAACACGGCGTAATCACGGATAAGGCAGAGTTGAGTTCAGCGTTAAGCGGTACGAGGCGCGGCGCAAAAATCGACAAAATCATTGAAGTTTCGATTGAAATCTTGAATGATTACGAATCCAAAATGAAAAAGTGATATGGAATGCACTCTTTCAAAAGACAACGAAAAGCAAATCGGTAAACTTATTTATCTTTCAGCAAAAGCCTACTTCGAGAATGAAGATAATCGCAGAGCCTTTGAGAAGTGGTATTTAACGAAGTACGGACAAGTTTACAAATGGAAATCAAAAAAGGAGAATCGAAAATGAAAAATTCTATTGTTGACAAAATCGAAAAAGCAATCAAAGACAACGAAGTAAACGCGATTGATACTTTGAAAGTTATCAAAGAACTCATCGCAAGCGAACGCAAACCCGACTTTACCCAAATTAAAGACGGACAGCATTTTACCTATAAAGGTAGAGAGTTTATCAGACTCGGCAAAGAACAGGGCGGCATCCTTTGTATTACGGCGCAAGTATGGAAAAAAATCGCATTTGACAAAGACGATTGCAACAACTTCAAAAAATCGTCCGTTAAAAAGTTGCTCAATTCCGAATTCCTTTCCACTCTCAACGAAGCCGATCTACTCCCCTACACGGTTGATTTGACCGCAGACAACGGCGATAAAGCCTATGGAACGGACACCGTTAAGGTTGGACTTCTTTCCGCAGACCTATACAGAAAATACCGCGACTTTATTCCGCTTTTCCCCGAATGGATGTGGCTCTCTACACCGTGGTATTGCTCCGGTATTGCTAACCTCGTTCGTCGTGTGAGTACGGACGGAACGTTGTACTACGACTTTGCGTACATCGCGAACGGAGTCGTCCCGGCTTGTATTTTCTCGGAGAATCAGTAATAGCCCTCGATAGAGGGCGGGAGAACTACGATGACAGAATTTACAATCCATTACAATCACGGCAAAGGCAAGATGACATTAAATCTTGAAGTGTTCTTTGAAAGAAAAGAAAGCGGAAGATTCGTACATACCATCAAGCCCGAAATCTACAAGTTATTCAAACTTGTAAATGAGTGGTGCGATGAAGAACAGGTTGAATTCCTGCTCAAATGGTTCAGAGAACACAACTGCAAAGATTTAGCCGAATATTATCAATCAAAATATCAAAAATAGGAGAATCAAACAATGAATAAAGAAAAAGAAGTAAAGCATTTTCATATCACTATCACCAACAGCACAAACGATGTAATCGTTGACACAGAAAGCAACTGCATTATAGCGGGAGTAAACACCGAAAAAGGCAGTTCCGTCTTGATTATGAGTGAATGTAATACGC
>CADBUU010000102.1 GCA_902797945.1 uncultured Eubacteriales bacterium
ACAGGTCAATGCGGCGGATATATTGCGTGGACAGTCGATCGGAATGGACGGTTTTTTGAAACGTAATCCGCACGTCAAGAACGATATCTATAAATCGAGTATGCACCTTATGAGTTGTATCGATTGGACAACGCTTGACTATGAATTGCCCTATTCGGAGTATCGTGACAGCACAAGCCTTTATCAGATACTGACGCATTACAAAGAAATAATCGGGAGATAAAAGAAAAGCAAAATGAAAGCAAATCACAAGCAAAAATTTAACTTTAACTTAAAGTATAGCACACTATACTTCGCAAGCGAAGTTTAGTGTGCTCTGCGAGGCTTTTTAAAAGAAAAGCAAGGAGGTAGAAACGATATCATATTTAGTATGCCATATGGAAAAATATCATAAGACGGATATTTCTCCTGTCGAAAAAGAAAACGAAAGAGATGAAACCTACGAAGCGCAAAATCCGCATATAGACAGCGACAAGCAAAAGGAAACGCTTCCAAATATTATTGGAGCAAATAAAAGATAAGGAGGACAACGTTATAGATAATGCCGAAAAAGCGCAAGAACACCACGGGAATACCAGATCATGAAATCGACTCGCTCGCAAGAGCGTTATTGCCGGCAATTCAGAAACTTTTTGAGGATGAAAAAGTACAAGAGGAGTTTGAAGCGTGGAAAGCCGAAAGGCAAAAATTACAACTGAATAATCTATTACAAAATTATAAATCTCATTGATACCATAGAGATCACCGCCGAAACAGTAAAATAGAACGGCGGAGCGGGTTTTGCCGTTTTGCCGATAAAAAATAACACATTGCCGCCGCATATTTGCGGCGGCAAAATATTATCGGATATCGAAATATTATATTTGAAAAGTCAAATAAATACTTGCTTGATATTTTTAATTATGATATAATATAAAAAAATGTTTGGGAAAGAAAAAATGGCAGTAAGTTACAATAAACTTTGGAAATTATTGATAGACAAAGACATGACGAAAACAGAACTCAGATTAAAGGCAGATATGTCTTCTTCCACCCTTGCAAAACTCGGTAAGAACGAAACCGTTTCTATGGACGTAATGTTGCGTATATGCGACGTGTTGAATTGCAACTTTGAAGATATTATAGACATTGTAAAAGAAAATTAATAATTTTTTTAAATATGACTATAGTTGTCATATATAGTATGCTAAAATCAGATTGATTTTAGCAAAACCGAGGAGATAAACAAAATGGATAAAAAACAAGCGAAAGAGAAAGAAGTTAGTTTAGAAACTGTATTATGGAACTGCCGTGTGGCACTTCGTGGTTTTGGTAGTTTTGAAAAAAACCGAGATGCAATAATCGGGCTTGCCTTCTTAAAATTTGCAAGCGATAAATTTGAAACGAGAAAAAAAGAAATTATAGCAGAATACGGCGATATCCCTGTGTTTACCGAAAAGCCGTCTTTCTATAATTCGCAAAACGTTTATTACTTGGATGAAGATTGCCGTTGGAATTATATAAAAGACCACGCGGGCGACAACGATATAGCAGTGAAAATCGATGCCGCTATGAAAAGAATCGAAGAGAAAAACCCTATGCTTGTAGGTACTCTACCGCAAGGCGCATACGTAGCGTTGGGTGCGCCGAAAGAAAAGTTAAAAGACCTTATCGACGAAATCAATAAGATAAATAAAGAGCGCTTTAACGAAGAAGATTTAATCGGCAGGGTTTATGAATACTTTCTCCAAAATTTTGCGGCATCCGCAACAAAAGAAGACGGCGAATTTTACACTCCCGCTTGCGTAGTAAAACTTATTGCAGAACTAATCGAACCTTTTGACGGAAGAGTTTATGATCCGTGTTGCGGTTCGGGTGGTATGTTTGTTCAATCAATGAAATTCGTGGATAAGCATAATGGCAATAGAAAGAAAATTACCGTTATCGGTCAGGAAAGCAATCCCGAAACGTGGAAACTTGCTAAAATGAATTTGGCAATCCGCGGGATTTCTCACGATTTAGGTCCGAAAAATGACTCCACTTTTACGAACGATTTACATAAAGACACTATCGTAGATTACATTATGGCGAATCCGCCTTTCAATCTGAAAAATTGGCGAAAAGAAGACGAACTTAAAGACGATCCGCGCTTTAAAGGTTATCCGGCAATGCCGCCCGTGTCAAATGCAAACTAT
>CADBUU010000103.1 GCA_902797945.1 uncultured Eubacteriales bacterium
ATTCTGGCGAATATTTTCTATTATATTGTTTCCTTTGCATAAAAAATGCACCTCCAAAAGTGTCTAACTTTTGGGGTGCATATCATTAAGGAGATAGTCGCTTTTTTTATTTTAATGTTTTTTGCTTTTTCGCTTGCAAAATAACTAAGATTATAGTATTATATTTAAAATACACAAAAAGGATAATACTATGGCAAAAATAATAAAAGACGAATGTCATACTTTCAACGAATATCTTTTTATTCCGGGCTACACTTCGCCCGATTGTATCCCGTCGAACGTAGATTTGTCCACCCCTCTTTGTAAATTCAAGAAAGGAGAAAAGGGCATAAGGCTGAATATACCTATGGTTTCGGCTATCATGCAATCCGTATCGGACGATAAACTAGCGATCGCTCTTGCAAAAGAGGGCGGTATGAGTTTTATATACGGATCGCAGTCTATTGAGGACGAAGCGGCGATGGTTGCCAAGGTTAAAAGTTACAAAGCGGGATTTGTCGTAAGCGCGTCTAATCTTACGCCGGACGCTCTTTTAAAAGACGTCGTGGAACTTAAAGAAAGGAACGGCTTTTCAACGATCGCCGTAACTGACGACGGAAAATGTAACGGCAAACTTTTGGGTATAGTAACGGGTAGAGATTATCGCGTAAGCAGAATGTCTTTGGATACTCCTGTAAAGGAATTTATGACTCCGTTAGCGAGGTTGATAACGGCGCCTCTCGGTATTTCGCTTAAAGACGCAAACGACCTTATTTGGGAAAGAAAACTCAACTCTCTTCCAATCGTTGACGCCGAAGGCAGACTTTGTTATTTCGTTTTCAGAAAAGATTACTCGGAACATAAAGATAATCCGAGAGAAATTCTCGATGAGAAAAAGAGATATATGGTCGGAGCGGGAATAAATACACTCGATTATGAAAAGAGAGTTCCCGCATTGGTTGAAGCAGGGGCGGACGTCCTTTGTATCGATTCGTCGGAAGGTTATACATGTTGGCAAAAGAAAACTATTGATTTTATCCGTAAAAATTACGGCGACAGTGTAAAAGTCGGAGCCGGCAACGTCGTAGACGGAGACGGTTTCAGATTTTTAGCCGAAGCAGGAGCCGATTTCGTTAAAATCGGCATAGGCGGTGGTTCTATATGTATAACAAGAGAAACAAAAGGTATCGGAAGAGGACAAGCCACTGCGGTAATTGAAGTTGCGAAAGCGCGAGACGAATATTACGAAAAGACGGGTATTTATATTCCCATATGTTCAGACGGGGGAATAGTTTTCGACCACCATATAACCCTTGCCCTCGCAATGGGAGCGGATTTTGTAATGCTCGGAAGATATTTTGCTCGCTTTGACGAAAGCCCGACTCAAAAACTCTTTGTAAACGGCACTTTTGTTAAAGAATATTGGGGAGAGGGCAGTAATAGAGCAAGAAATTGGCAGAGATACGACCTCGGAGGCAAAAACAAACTTTCTTTTGAAGAGGGCGTTGATTCCTATGTTACATACGCAGGTTCTTTGCACGACAACGTCGAAAAGACGCTGTATAAAATCAAGTCTACCATGTGCAATTTAGGAGTTACCGATATTCCGACTTTACAAAAAGAAGCGACGCTCACTCTCGTATCGCCTACGAGTATTGTTGAAGGGGGGTATCATGATGTTATGCTTAAGGGGAATAACACCCTAAAATAACGAAAACGCATTCATCTCGTGATGCGTCGTTCCGCTCGAATTTTGAAATTCCTACGATTAAAAGATTTTTTTACCAAACAAAACCCTAAAAATAAAAACATTTATATTACATTGTTGTTATAATCCGATGTGAAAGGAGAAAAAATGAAAACCGATTTAGAGATTTCTCAAAACTATAAGCCGTTACCGATTACGGAAATTGCGAAAAAAATCGGCCTTACCGAAGACGATATCGAACTCTACGGGAAGTATAAGGCTAAAATCGACGTAAATAAGGTCGATTATTCCAAACCCGACGGAAAGCTCGTGCTTGTAACTGCAATTACTCCGACGCCGGCGGGAGAAGGCAAAACAACGACGTTGATAGGACTTGCCGATGCGATGAATATTATAGGCAAAAAAACGGTCGTTGCAATGAGAGAACCCTCTCTCGGTCCGGTTTTCGGTGTTAAAGGCGGAGCGACGGGCGGAGGATATTCTCAGGTGGTCCCAATGGAAGATATCAATCTTCATTTTACGGGGGATTTTCACGCTTTGGGCGCGGCGAATAACCTTTTAGCCGCAATGATAGATAACCATATTTATCAGGGCAACCAACTTAAAATCGACTTAAAGAGGATAACGTGGAAAAGATGCGTTGATATGAACGATCGCCAACTTCGATTCGTTACGGACGGTTTAGGCGGAGAAAAGAACGGTGTTCCGAGAGAGGACGGATATGATATAACCGTTGCTTCGGAAATTATGGCGGTTTTATGTCTTGCGGAGTCCTTTGCCGATTTAAAGGAGAGAATAGCGAGAATAATAGTTGCTTACGACGTTGACGGTAAACCCGTAACCGCCGGAGATTTAAAGGCGCAAGGAGCAATGACGGCTCTGTTAAAAGACGCTATAAAGCCCAATCTCGTTCAGACACTCGGACAGACTCCTGCGGTTATTCACGGAGGCCCGTTTGCAAATATCGCGCACGGTTGTAATTCTGTAATTGCGACGAAAACGGCGCTTAAACTTGCCGATTATTGCGTAACCGAGGCAGGTTTCGGAGCGGACTTGGGCGCTGAAAAATTCTTTGACATAAAATGTAGAAAGTCTGGATTAAAGCCGTCGGCTGCAGTAGTCGTTGCAACGGTAAGGGCGCTTAAAATGCATGGCGGACTAAAAAAAGACCAACTCGGAAACGAAGACGTCGAGGCTTTAAAAAGAGGTTTACCTAATCTTTTAAGACATGTTTCTAACGTTAAAAACGTTTACGGGCTTCCTACCGTTGTTGCTGTTAATCGTTTTCCAACGGATACGGACGAAGAGATAAAAGTCGTGATTGATGAATGTAAAAAACTCAGAGTAAACGTTAAATTGTCTACCGTTTGGGCAAATGGCGGAAAGGGTGGTATAGAACTTGCCGAAGAGGTGGTAAGACTTTGCGAAGAGGAAAATAAATTTTCTCTCTGTTACCCCGATGATTATTCCATTAAAGACAAAATTAACGCGGTAACGCAAAAGGTTTATGGTGGAAATGGCGTAAAATATACCGAGCAAGCAGAAGACCAAATAAAGAAACTTACCGAAATGGGTTTGAGCGGTCTACCCGTATGTATTGCGAAAACTCAATACAGTTTTTCAGACGATGCGACAAAACTCGGAGCGCCCGAAAATTTTGAGATTACCGTAAGAAACGTAAAAGTTTCTGCGGGTGCAGGGTTTATCGTTGTGTTAACGGGAGAAATAATGACCATGCCGGGACTTCCTAAAAATCCTGCCGCCGAGAGAATAGACGTAGATGATAACGGCATAATAAGCGGATTGTTTTGAGAAATAAACAGATAATAGATGAAAAAAAACAGACAAGCGAAGGTAAAAGAAAGACCTACGCTTGTTTTTTTAAAAAAATAGGCAGGAAAGGTGTTAAAAACCATTGACAAAAAAAGATAAATAATATAAAATATAAAGGCAAAATACGGAAAGATATCGAAGTGGTCATAACGGCCCTGACTCGAAATCAGGTATACAGCAATGTATCGAGGGTTCGAATCCCTCTCTTTCCGCCATCTACACGATACGAAACTGCTATCGTGCGCAAAAACTCCTGTTTTTACAGGAGTTTTTGCTTGTCAATTTTTCGAAAAATATGTTTCGATTTTGGTGCTATTTTTTCGGAGTTTTTTAAAAAACGAG
>CADBUU010000104.1 GCA_902797945.1 uncultured Eubacteriales bacterium
TATACAAATACATCGAGTGAGAATTTGCTGAAATACGCCGAAATTCAGCCGTTTTAACAAGTTCAATCTTATTTTCATTCGGCTAAGAGAAACGCCCTTTTTCTACCCGTTTTTTATGCTTCGGCAACGGTAAAAACCGTTGCCGTTGTTTTTTTATAAATCCGTATTTTTACACGACTTCGTATTTATGACAAATAAAGCGCACGATTTCTAAGGCGCAAAATTTGTCGAATATATTTTCGGTATTTATTTAACGATGACAATATATTGGCGCTGTTTTTGAGTAATATAAATACAAACAAATGTTTGCAAACAAAAAATAATAAACCCGAATTTAAAACTTGTCAATAGTTTATGACGCAAACAAAAAAAATAAAAAAATTTTTTTTAAAAAGCGTCATAAAACCTTGAAAAATCAAAAAATCGGGTTTATGATATGCGCGAAAAGGCGATCGAACGCCGTTTTGAATAAAAATCTCGGAGGTATCGAAATGTATTTATACGAAAAAACTTTACTATCGTGTTTTAACTGTATGGAGGAAGTCATTGATAAAATGGAAAAAACTTTCGTGGAGGCGGCAGTAGGCAGTTATACTTGTTTAAGCCCTTGCGAAGTCGTCGCCGAAAAACTTATCGCTATGACCGAAAGAAAGATAAATCTTATAGAGATAAGAAATAAGGTAGTAAGGGCGTTCAACAAGCTCGACGGGAAAAAGAGGCAATTTATTTCGTTTAAGTATTTTAAGAGATTTGACGATGAGATTGCGGAAATCAAAAATACGAGAGAGTATTTCAGAAAAAACGCTTCCGCTTTAAAAGCCTTTTCATCAAGTCTTTTACATATCGGCTTTACGGAAGAAAAGTTTTTCGAAGCATGCGGTAAATACCCCTTTATAATGCAAGTATATTACGATTTTAAAGAAAGGGAAGAAAACAGGAATAAGTTACCTTCACGCTATTATAAAATCGTCAACCGAACAGAGGTCGGATAAAACCTATTTCATAGGCGAAATATTGGCTCAAAATCGCTATATTCAAATATGAAAGGGAAATTTAGTCGTCGTCGAAAGAATTTTCGCTTATTACTCCTTCTTTCGCCTTATCGGAAGACGGGCGGAACAATAGATACACTATACTTATTGCCACGACGGAAATAGCGACGATAATTATTATCTGTATATTTTCGCCGAGCGAATTGTCCGATTTTGAAGTCGTATCCGATTGTAGTTCGGAGTTCGATTCGGGAACTTCCGGTTCGGGCGGTTCGACGGGAAGAGTGGGCAATGCAAAATTTACGAGAGCCGATTGAGAGACGAATCCAACGTATTTATCTCCGGTAGTTAAAGTTACGTAGCCGTAAATATATTTTTCTCCGCCTTGTCTTGTTATTTCTCCATAATATTCTATCGAACTGTTTTCGGTAACCGTTTCGGAATATGCGAAGTTGCTGTCTTTATACATAAGGCAAGTCTGGCTTATCGTAAAAGTCGAGGTCGGATACGGCGCCGGGGGAGGCGTTTCTACGATATTTAAAGACGTGATCGGTAAATAGCCTTTAACGGAAGGTTTTAAGGGGCTGTCTCCTTTATATTCGACTTTGGCAGACGCTCCGCCTACCGACAGGACTTTGACGTAATAACTATACGGCAGAGTAAACCAGGGCAGAGATAGAGAGGCGTCCATATATAATACGACGTCGCTTGATAATATTCTCGAATATTTTTCTTCCTCCGCATTCGCTTTTATTGACGATGGGAATATGACGATTAAAAACAAAATCGTCAGCGCCGTGATTTTCTTCATAGTAAAAACTATTATAATACTTATTTTCCGCAACGAAGAAAAATTTTAAGTTGAAAAAAGGGAGAGTTTGTCGATTATGACAGAGCAGGAATGTATTTTCAGAATTTCAAAAATAGAAAAAGAGATAAACAGAAGAAAGGACTGTCCGTTATTTTCTTATAACGTAGGAGAAAAGGTTCATAAAAAACAGTTGGAATTTCATAAATGCCAAAAGCGTAACCGATGGGTTTTCGGCGGCAACAGAAGCGGAAAAACCGAATGCGGCGCCGTGGAATCTATATATCTTGCCAGGGGCATTCACCCTTTCAGAAAAAACAAAAAAGACGTTTTCGGTTGGGTGGTTTCTCTTTCGAGAGAAGTTCAAAGGGACGTCGCGCAAAAGAAAATTCTGAAATATCTTCCGAGAAGTTGGATCGCGGACGTTATTATGAGTTCGGGAAGAAAGGACAATCCCGACGGGGGAATTATTGACCAGATAAAAATCAAAAACGTTTTCGGCGGAATATCTACGATAGGATTTAAAAGTTGCGATCAGGGAAGAGAAAAATTTCAGGGCAGTTCGCTCGATTTCGTTTGGTTCGACGAAGAGCCTCCCGAGGACGTTTACAGGGAATGTAAGATGAGGGTTTTCGATAAAAGCGGGGATATTTTCGGAACAATGACTCCGCTTAAAGGGCTTACTTTCGTCTATGAGGAAATTTACTTAAACAAAGGAAACGACAAGGAAACCTGGTGCGAATTCGTCGAATGGGCGGACAATCCCTTTCTATCTTTATCCGAGATAGAAGCGCTTACTTCGTCTATGAGCGACGACGAACTCGTTTCGAGGCGTTACGGTCAGTTTAAAAGCCTTTTCGGCCCCGTTTACCCCGAATTCGATGAAAATATTCACGTTATTCCCCCCTTCCCATTTCCGCCCGAATGGCAAAACAATCTTTCTATCGATCCCGGTCTGAACAATCCCCTCTCTTGTCATTGGTATTGCGTCGATTACGACGACAGAGTTTACGTCGTGGCGGAACACTTCGTCGCCGGCAAAGACGTTGGTTATCACGCTATGAAAATAAGCGAAATTTCCGACTCTTTAAGTTGGAAAAGAGATACGAAAGGCAGATTAAGGGCGCTCATCGATTCCGCCGCCAATCAGAAAACTCTCGCTTCCGAAAAAAGCGTTACGCAACTTTTTTGCGAACACGGTATTTTAGTAGACCCGAGAGTAAATAAAGACCTCTTCGTCGGAATTTCAAGAGTTAAGGAATATCTTAAAGAAAAAAAACTGTTTATTTTCAGTAACTGCGTCAATCTCATACGAGAACTCAAAAGTTACAGATGGGCGGAAGGGGATCGCCCCAAAAAAACCGACGACCATTGCTTGGACGAACTCAGATATTTTTTGATGTCAAGACCGAGAGGGGAAAAGATAACCGAAGAAAAAACGGCTATAATGAGGGATAAGGAAAGACTTATCAGAAAACTTAAAAGGAGGAGATAAGTGGAAGAGAAGACCAAAAAGAAAATCGAAAAGGCGCTTATTAAACGAGCGGTCGGATACGACGCCGAAGAGACGGTAATGGAATTTTCATCGGACGTAAACGGCGAAGAACGGCTTTTAAAACGCAAGGTAACCACAAAAAACTTTCCGCCCGACGTCCAGGCGGCAAAACTTCTTCTCGATATGGACGGCGAGGACGATTTTATTTCGTTCTCCGACGAACA
>CADBUU010000105.1 GCA_902797945.1 uncultured Eubacteriales bacterium
TTATAACAAACTCGTTGGAGATAGAGGGCAAAATGTTTCTAAGGACCTGAGGTATTACAACGTGGACCATCGTTTGAAAGTGATTCATTCCAATTGCCTGCGCTCCTTCGAACTGACCTTTATCTATAGAAATTATACCGCCCCTGACAATTTCCGCCATATAAGCACCGGTATTTATAGAAACTATAAATAATGCGGAAGGTATAAGCGGAAGAGTTGCGCCGCCGGCCATAAAAGCGTAACCCCAATAAATAACCATAGCTTGAACCATCATCGGCGTCCCACGGAAAACTTCAATATAAATCGAAAGAATAATATTGACGATTTTCTTTAACACTTTTAAAACGGGATTTTTAGAATCGGGAATAGTTCTGATAATTCCTATAAAAAGTCCTATTAAAAGACCGATTACGGTTGAAATAAGCGCTATTAAAAGAGTATTACCGACGCCGAGAAAAAGTTGTTGCCAACCTTTTTGCCAGACTTTTGCGATTTTTTCAAAAAACATTTTTTAACTCCGTATCAATCGGCAATAGCTTCAGCCCAGTCGATTGCTTGTTGCATATAATTTGCTCGAACGGTTGTAGCCAGAGAATTGAGATATGAATTGACACCGCTCAAAAGCGACGAATTTTTCTTTAAACCTACCGCAAGAGTAACGTTTGAAGGATCTGTTATAGTAAATCCGGTGTCGTTATTTACGAGATGAATATAGGTGAAATCGGAATTGGCTTTGCAATCTGCGATAGCGCCCGGTTCTTCGGCAATATAGCCGTCTATCGTTTTACTGTTTAAAGCAACGATCATCGTTGAAAAATCTTTCATAGGCGCTTGATGATTTACACCGTTGATCTGGTCTACGACTTCATCATGGAAGGTTCCCGACTGCGCTACGATTTTAGCGCCGGAGAAATCGCTATGCGAAGTTGCGGAAGAATATGCGCCGTCTTTACGAACAACTATAACAAGGTTTGATTCGTAATACGCTTCGGAGAAATCGATTATTTCCTTTCTTTCGGCTGTCGGACTCATACCTGCGATAATAAAATCAAGAGCGCCGCTCTCTACGGCAGGTATAAGACTTTCCCATTCATAAGCGTAAATTTTAAGAGTTTTTCCAAGAGAATTCGCTATATTTTTAGAAATAATGACGTCGTAGCCGTTAGCATATTGTCCGGGTTTTCCCTCGATGGGAACGGCTCCGTTGGAATCGTCGAATTGAGTCCAGTTATATGGCTTGTATCCGCATTCCATTCCGACTTTAATGACGTTTTCATCGGTATTGTTACCGCAGGACGTTGCCAAAACGGCTGTTGAGATTGTCAAAGCAAAAGCAATGATGAGTGATAAGAATTTTTTCATTTGAGGTTACCTCCGTATTTTTTTAATTAAATACTAACGGATGTCTCAAAAAAAACGAAACGCCCGCAACAGAGCCTAAGCAATATTGCGGACGATAAATCCTAAAAATATTACGATAGCACTCCGCTTTTTAAAGCGACAGTCAATAAGATGTTCTCTTATTGCCCAACCGACAAAAACCTTAAAATCTTTGAAGGTTTCGGCAAAATCCCCTTTCGCTTGCAACGTTTAAGCGTAAATGCGTGGCGATATTGAATTTTGCGCCTCTACCCGAATAAGTATTTAATTTAGGAATATAATACACCCTTTTAAAAATTTTGGCAACTGTTTTAAATAATTTTTTTAAAAATTTTTTTATTATTGATATTGACAGACTTCATAGATTGTTTCTGTAAGCATTCATTCTCGGAAATCGAGGCCTCCGATTGTTATATTATTTTAGGTCCGAGACGAATTTTTGAAAGGATAGAAAAAATTTCCGAAGATTTAATTCCCCCGCTCTTTTTTAAGTTTGAAAACTTCGAAATGCTTGATAAACTTTTATCCTCATAAAAAAACTTTTATTCAAACAATAAATTAACCAATTTATTTTTCGAAGGGATAGCGGAATTTGTTATCTGCGAAATATCGAGAAATACCGAGTTTATAAAAAATAAAGCAACGGAAACTTTCATCTCGTCGCTTCGATTTTAAAATATGCGGAAGAAAACGTTTCTTCTGAAAGGTTATAGACGCCGCGTTTTCATGCGGTTTTGAAAGCGCGAATACTTTTTACAGAGCATACGCAAAAAACTATGCGTCAACGCCTAAAATCAAGAAATAACTTATTTATGCGCTTCAAGCCTGTAAATCGGCATTCCTCTATCCGAAAACATTTTTTCATATTCCGTCATAACGTTATTTTCGGCATATTTACTATTATGTAAGTCGAGAGAAATATTTTTAAGTTTAAATCCGAATTGAGACATCGATTCGATCGAAAACTCAAAAAACGCCGCATTATCCGTTTTCAGTTCGATTGCGCCTTCATCTTTTAAAAGGCGGTTAAAAACTTTTAAATACGTTTTATAAGTAAATCTTCTGTTTTTATATGTATTTTTCGGGTATGGACAAGAGAAATTCAAAAATATTCTATCGACGGAGCCGTCTTTAAAATAATAAGAAAGATTTTCCGCTCCGCAATTTAAAAACATACAGTTATTCGGATTTTCTTTTATCGCCATTTCAAAGCCTTCTATAATAACGTTACTGATTTTTTCAACCGCTATTACGTTGATATTCGGGTTGTTTTTTGCGAGTTGCAGAGCAAATCCGCCCTTTCCGCACCCTACGTCGAGGTATAAAGGATTATTATTACCGAAAATTTTAAATAAGTCGAACAGGTGTTTTCTTTCGTCCTCGCTTTTATTGTAAAAATCGTCGGATTCTACGAATAAAAGATGCCTATCTTTCACCGACAACCTCGTTTCGAGGTTGTTTTTTCTTCTCATTCTCATTTTAATTTAAGACCGAACTTTTATTTTCGCTTTTAACAAATTGTTCTTCGTCCGAAAAATCGGCGTCGTTTTCAACAGATGAAAAATTAAAAATAGGAACGTCCAATCTGACGCTTTCTTCGTCAAACGGAATCTCCGGCTCTTCGGATTCGATACCGAAAGCGTCGTTAAGCATACTCAATTCATCATTGTAATCGTTTAAAAAATTTACGATTTCAAATTTGATTTCTTCTAAAACTTTTTCTTTTAATTTTGCAATTTGCTCCTTGTTTTTTTTGAGTTCTGAAGAAATATGAGAATTGACTTTATAAAGCCGTTCGTTATACGATTTCAATCTGTTACGAAGCGTAATATTTAAAGTAGAAATGTTATCGAGCGATTTTTTCATTTCGTCGGTGATTTCTTTCGCTTCACTTTCAGATGCGTTTTTTAATTCTTCTTTTTGTTGAACTAATTTTTTCTGAAGTTTGGTATATTCGCTTTCGGCATAAAAATCGTCTTTGATTTTTTTAATTTCGCTTTTGATTTTATCGGCGCTCTCAAAAGAATTCATCAAATCCTCCCCGAAAATTTTCGTAACTTCGGAAATAACTTGTTTTTTAATTCTATCTACCGCTTTTAAAATTTCTTTGGAATATTTTTCTTTTAAATCGTTTTTAAGTTGTTTGTATCCTTCGTTGACGTTATCCATTTCGTCCTCTTTAAAATCAAACGTTTTTTAAATAAAATATTTCTTCGGGATAAAGTTTTCTTACTTCTCCCCTGTTGAGTCCCGTAAGAGTAAGATCTCCGATTTTTATTCTCTTTAAAAAATCGACGTTCTTACCGACCGATTCAAACATTTTTCTTATTTCTCTGTTTCTTCCTTCGGTAATCGTTATATGTAATTTAGTAAAATCTCTGTTCCTTAAAATAACCTTTATCGTAGCCTTTTTAGTCATCTTTCCGTCAATTTCAACGCCCGCTCTTATTTTATTAAGCAAAGCGTCTTCAACGAAACCTTCGACTTTAATGAGATAGGTTTTTGAGATTTCGTTGCTCGGATGAGTTAATCTGTTGGCAAGTTCGCCGTCGTTTGTTAATATAAGCAGCCCTTCCGTATCGTAATCGAGCCTGCCCACCGGGAAAACTCTTCCTGCAAGAGGCGGCAGAAAATCCATAACGGTTTTTCTGCCTTTATCGTCCTTAACGGTGCAAACGCAGCCCTTAGGCTTATTCATAATATAGTATTCAGGTTTCTTGATTTTGCCAACGGGTTTTCCCTCTACCGTTACGATATCGTTAAACTCGTCTATCTCCATTCCGAGCGAACAAATTTTACCGTTTACTTTAACTTTTTTTTCTTCAATAAGTTTGTCGCAGGCTCTTCTGCTCCCTACTCCGCATTCCGCAAGAAATTTATTTATTCTCATTGGTTTCACCTTTATTTACATATTAAGTGTATAGATTTTTTCTGAAAAAATCAACTGTTTTTGACAATAAATTTTAATTTCGCCTATTTCTTTTTCTTTATATTTGAAAGAATTGATTTTTTGAGGCAAAATCAATTCAATGCGTATATCGTCGTTTTTTTTGACGGGATAGTAAAAATCTCTATCTGCTTTAAGCGCAACATAGTCGGAAAGATCCTCGTTGAAAATTTTATATTGAAATTTTTGTGCGTCAAAAACTTTATTCAGAGAATATTCGGAAAATGCATTTTCGAGCAATTCTTCTGACCTTTCGAACATCTGACCGCTCTTTAACACTACACAAATCACTTCCATTCCCTTTCTTTCTGCGGAAGATACGAGACATCTTCCCGCCTTTACGGTATATCCCGTTTTAACTCCGCTCGCTCCTTCCATTGTTGATAGTAATTTATTTTTGTTGACCCAAGTTATTTTATTTCCCGATTTTATTTCGGTTGCCGTATGCCTTTTAGAGGAAACAATATCTCTAAATATTTGATTTCTCATGGCTCTGCAACTTATCTTACACAAATCGTAGGCGGTCGTATAATGTTCATCGTCAGGAAGCCCGTGCGGGTTTTTTAAGTTGGTATCCGTCGCGCCGCATAAAAGGGCCGTTTCATTCATTTTTTCAACAAATTTTTCAATGCTTCCCGACAAACAAACCGCAAGCGTTTCAGCGCAGTCGTTACCCGAGCGAAGCATTAGACCGTATAACAAATCTTTAACTGTAAAAACATCGCCGCATTTAAGATATACGCTACTTCCTTCCACACCTACGCACTGAGAAGGAACGGTAATTTGCTGTTCGATATTATAATTTTCAATAACGGTAAGCGCCGTAATTATTTTTGTCGTGCTTGCCATCGGCAATTTTTCACGAGCGTTCCTTTCGAAAAGAATTCTTTCGCTCTGTTTTTCCATGACGATCTCGCTTAACGATAATTCGTGAGCGTCGGCTTTAAGCGGAGCTCCGTAAATTATTATCGACGATAAAAAAACGACCAAAGTTGCAACGAATGATATTTTCTTATACTTCATTTCAATTAAATCTCCGTAATTTCATTTAATAGAATGAGTAAAAAGAAATCTTATATTCGTTTTAATATTTTTTTGTTGAAAATACGTCGACTAAAAACGCGATAAACTCGCCGTTGGACGGTTTTTCGTTCTGTTCAAAGTTCCCGCCGATTGAATTTGCCGCCGTATAGAATTTTCCGCTGTTACAACTCAATTCGATTACGCTCCGTATGTCTCTTTCGACGCATTTGCCGCTTTTCCCTCTCAATTCTCCGATTACGGGATAAAGCGATGAAGTTATTTTATTTAATCGGTTTCTATCGTTAAATGCAAGTATAAATGCGTCTAAAACATACGAATATCCGAGGTTATTAGAATAAATACCTATTGAGGTCATAAAGGATTTCAAATCGCTTAGAACGTTTTCACTTACGCTTTTACTTTTAAAATATTCAATGAAAGTATTTACGGTGACTTTACGAGTGAAAACCGAAAAATCGTTAAATGAAGAATATGCCCGCTCGTTTAGGCATAATAGTATTTTTAAAGTATTACCCTTATCGTCTTCGATGTCCGCGGATTGAAATTTAAAGTTTTTCCAACCCATTTTACAAATTAATCCTACGATTTTACCGTAATCGTTATCATTGATTGTTAAGATAACGTCTATTCCCTCTGAAATGGAATTTACGTTAATTTCGGAGGAAATAACGAATATTTTATCGTTTAATTTACTTTCTTTTAAGCCTTCCGCAATTTTATCCAATTTGTTTTCATCATTGATAATTAAAATATTACTCATAAATTTACTCCATAGTATTTTTATATTTTTTGTCGAATTTCGTCGAAAGTAAAAAATTAAAAGCGGAGAAATCAAAA
>CADBUU010000106.1 GCA_902797945.1 uncultured Eubacteriales bacterium
GACCTTAGGGTTTTTCCCATAAAGACATCTTGAATAATAAAAGCGTCCGCCCCAGCCTCGTAAACGACTTTTGCCGTTTCAAAAAAATTAAGCAGTTCCTCGTCTTTGACAAGCGTATTTAACGCAACGTAAACTCTAACCCCGACGGCGTGCGCGTAAGATACGAAATAGGATATATTTTCTTTTGTAAAATTTGCGGCGTTTCTTCTTGCGGAAAAATCGCTCATACCGAGATAAACGGCAGTCGCTCCGTTATTTACGGCGGCGTAAAAACTCTCCTCGTTGCCGCATGGCGCTAAAATTTCAATCATAGATAAATATATTGTATCAAAAAAAATTTTTTTTGAAAAGAAAAAACGAAAAGTTTCTTTTCGTTTTTTATATTTTTATTAAGTTTTTACATATTTTTTTTCAGTCGCTTCAAAGGACCCCGAATTCAAATAAACTTCCGGAACTTTTCCAACGATAAGATTATCATATACAAGAATCGTTATCTTATCGTTCGCTCGCCTTATAGTCGTTCCCGCAACAATATTTACTTCAGAATAGATATTTATATACAGCGAATGTCTGGTCTGATTTATTCCCGCACTCGTAAATTCGGAAAAAAGGTCGCATTTTACGGAGGATACGGACAGAAGTTTCATATTCACTTTTGGTCCGAAGCCGTATAAAAACCTTATTCCGCTGAATGCCCCCAAAGGGACTTCGACGCCATCACAACTTTTTTTATCGAGGACGTCATACGTTTTTCTCGCTATTTCGGAAGCAAATTCGTTAACTTTAAAACTATCCGTCAAAATCATAGTCGGAACGCCGTTTTTATCCTTTTCGATTTTTACGAGAACGGAATAATCGTAGTTCGGAATTATCTCTTGCGTGGCAACATAAGAAGCCGAAGAAATATAAGAAGAAAAATTCTTTTCGGCAATTTCGACAAGCATTTTCCCCGAAGAAAAATAAAGGTATAAACATAGAGCAATGAAAGACGAAAAAAAACAAATAACTCTTATTTTTTTACCATTCGAGCGTTTCATACTCTATTATATGTCGGGGGATTATATTTTAATTCTTTTTAGACTTTGCCTTGAATACGAGCGCTATTATAAACCCGAAAAATACCGCAGCCGTAACGCCGGCAGAAGCAGCCGATAAGCTCCCCGTAAAAGCCCCGAACAAACCTTGTTCAGCGCCCTTTATAGCGCCGTTTGCAAGCAAATACCCAAATCCCGATATGGGAACTGTTGCGCCCGCTCCGCCGAAGTCAACGATATACTCGTATAATCCGAAGGCTTGCAAAATCAATCCACCGAGCATAAAAAACACGAGTATTTTACCCGATGTTATCTTAGTATAATTTATGAGCAATTGCGCTATCGAACAAATTATCCCCCCAACCAAAAACGCTCTTAAATAAGTCAAAATTACTTCTTCTATCATTTAATTCTCCTCGTTTTCTATTCCGACCGCATGCGCTATAGACGGAATACTTTCCCCTTGCTGAGTTGTTACCGTGGAAAGCAGCGCTCCCGTCGCAACGAACAAAACTCTCTTTATTTGCCTTTTTATAAGTTTGCCGTATATATACGAATTAAATACGCTTGCGCTGCAACCCGCTCCGCTTCCGCCCTGATATTCCGCTTCGTCGATATTATAAATCAACTCTCCGCAATCGACGTGATTTTTATCTATATTTACACCCCTTTCTTTTAAGACGTCCTTTAACAATCTGCTTCCGAGCGCTCCGAGATCTCCCGTAACTATCAAGTCGTAATAATTCGGCTTAACACCGAGATTTTCAAGATGAGTTTGTATAGTGGAAGCCGCAGCCGTTGCCATCGCCGCTCCCATATTGTTCGCGTCTTTAACGCCGAAATCGCTGACAATTCCAAACGTCGCGTGAGTTATATGAGGAAAATTTCCCTTTCTTTTCGAAGAAATCACCGCACTCCCGGCGCCCGTTACCGTCCACTGCGATTGCGGAGGACGAACGCACCCGAGTTCGAGAGGATATCTGTATTGACGTTCCGCCGTAGAAAAATGACTACCCGTTGCGGCGACGACGTTATCGAAATATCCGCCGTCTATCATCATCGCGCCGAGCGCAAACGCTTCAGTCATTGTCGAACAGGCATTATACACCCCGATATATGGAATTTCAAAACTTCTTGCGGCAAAACTCGAAGAAACTATTTGATTCAACAAATCGCCCGAAAGCAAAGCGTCAATCTCATCGACTCCCAACTCTGCGTTTTTTATCGACTGTTCGATTGCCGTCGAAAGCATTTTACATTCGGCTTTTTCGAAAGTTTTTTCGCCGAAAGTATCGTCGAAAACTATCCTCTCGAAATATTTACCGATTGGTCCCTCGCCCTCTTTCGGTCCGACGACGGTCGAGGTTGCGATAATCGACGGTTTAGAATAAAATTTAATGGTTTTTTGCATAATAAAAGTCCTCGCCCGATATTATGAGCAAGGACAAAATTATTATACAATTCATACACACAGGAACAACAAAACTCTCAAACCCATACAGTTGCATAACAGCCGTTACGAAAGTTTTAATCATTTACAGAACAACAAAACTCTCAAACGCATATAAGGAATATAGTCCGTTTCGATTTGTTTTAATCATTTACAGAACAACAAAACTCTCAAACAACGACAACGCTCGTCAGACGACAACTCTTGTTTTAATCATTTACAGAACAACAAAACTCTCAAACCTCAAATTCAAGGATAAAAGTTCATGCCAAACCACAAGGTTGTTTGTAAATGAAAGGATTTTACATATATTAATCCAATTTTTAAAAATTAATAACGTTGCTATAATATATCACATAAAAATGACATATTATAACGCTCAATCAAACGCAAAATTGCCTATTATCGCTTACATTATATCACTATTCATTATAATTTACAAGTAATTCACACAAATCCGAAGTAATTATTTACATTCAAGTTTTGCGCGCGACTTTATAATTACAGTTCTGAAACCCATTTACACAATCTTAATTTTACGCAAAATAAGTCCACACGGAGACGTATATACAATTCTAAAGTCAACATCAGTTATTTTTTTGTTAATAAGTAACGCTCCGCAATTTTCCCCGAGTTTCAAATTGCTTAAATTTGATTTTTCAGCATTGCATTTAAAAAATTTAATGCACTGTAAAAGCGTTTCTGCCTGCTTTAAAACGGTCAAACTTTCAAAAATTTTCTTTCCATTATGAAGATTGTTTTTAAATGCCTCCGCGCCGGAGATTCCCGAATAAATCTTTTTGGAAATCTGCCCGACTATTTTTTCATACGTCTCTATATTCCTTTTACGATCAACAATAAGTTTCGAATCATTAAACCTGTTCGTATTTATCTTATACTCTTCTCGTTCCTCTTCTTCTTTTGAAAGTTTTTTCGCGATGAACAACTCATACAACTTTCCGAGCCCCTTTATATACGCATCGGTTTCACTATCGGTAAACCACTCGACGGCATTATGCAGCAAAATATATTTCCCCTGAAAGCCCGCCAGCCATACAGGGAACCCATTTACCTCCACCAACTGCTTCATTTTTAACTTCTTCACAATTATTTCTGGTTCAACAAGCCCTTGCGAAAGTAAATAATCTTTAATCTTATCTTCGCCGCCCTTGGCTATGTAATCGACCATAACGGGAATTGGCTCAATGGTAATTTGTTTTTTGCAGTTTTTATCTTTGGACTTAACAACCGTAAAAAATGCCGTATTTAAAGATTTGTATCCGCCATATTTTGACAAGTCGCTTAAAACCCCGTTCCCTTTTCTTGGCGCTTTAACGCCTTTGTCTTCTTTCCCGTATATTGTCTGATCGTAAAATTCCCCTTTTCTTATAAATGCATAGCGAGTAACCGCCATGCTCGAACGATAGTAGATTTTTTTGATTTTACCTATCTGCTCTGCGCCTTCCCATGCGCCATTTACAGGACGTTCAAACAATTTATCATAATTTACTTCCCGTTGTAATCCATCTTTATCTTTACAAAAATATGAATATAACGATTTAAATTTACTATTATAGACGTTTCCTACGACGATATTTAAATAAGCGTCTCTTGCGTGATGCAAATCGTTGGTTTCACGACATTTAATAAAACCGTATTTATTTTTAAACTCAGAAACGTTACCCGCTTTACTGTAAACAATTTCAGTCCCCGATTTCTCAAATTTTCTTTTTAAAAGTTCAATAACCGATTTTGCGGTCTGATTTGTAAAATCTATTTGTCTTCTTATAAAACCGTCCTGTTCGCTTAATGGCTCAATTCTCGCCAATCTATCATATTTACTCTTGCTCATCAAGCCATTTTCGCGCAATATTTTCCAAAATCCGCGCTGATCCGTAAAACCGGAAGGTATAGGATACACGTTCGCTTTTTCTTTATTCTTTTCCCGTAAAACGAGAACTTTATTATCAATACTGTCGTCCTTAATACGAGAACGAGGAATAATATGATCAACGTCGTATAAATCACCGGAAAGACTTTCAAGATCTATTCTTTTCCCTGTATACGCGCATCTTCCCAATTGCATAAAATACAAATACAACCTTTCGGAACGTAAATCGAAATCGGTTTTTGTCTTTAACTCATCTAAAAGCCCATCAATCTCCTTTACGATTTTTGTCATTAACTCATCTAAAAGCCCATCAATCTCCTTTACGGTTTTATATAAATTTTCTATTTGAGCCTTTCTCGATAAAGTCCTTTCGGGCTTTTTATCGTTTTCTCTCGTTACTTCAACAAAAATCTTATCCGGAGTCCTACCAACCACCGAAACATATTCATCTACCATTAAAAGCGACTGCCAAATACCTCTCCTGACCGCAGGCGAAACATATAAATCTTCTACATCTTCATAACTAATCTCATCACTTAAAAATGCGTTTTCAACATCGATAGCATTAAGAAAACTATATTTTTCGTTTTTCAATAATTCATTCAAGTTATAATTTGTGTTATAGAGCTCACCTATTATCGTATACACCTCTCCCGTCACTTCATCGACGCCACCTTTAAGTTCGGATAAAAACTCTTTAGAAAGCTTACCAAAATCCTTAAACGTTAAAGATTTTATGGCTCTAATATTTTCCATTATAACGCCAACGGAGCCATAATGCTTTAAAATCAAATCAACAACAATATTCTTATCCGTATTTAATGAATGCCATAAAATAATATTTTCACATATTTCCGGGTTGTCATCAACAAAATTGCCAAGTATTCCTTTTAAAACGACGTATGATGACATAGAAGGTTTTAGATCTCCGTCAACTCCGGTTATTTCCGCCGTCTTAAACTCATTTTCATCAAGCCAACCCATACTACGCATGTAACGCTTTATATCCAAAACGCCAACTTTACTCTTTGTAAGGAAGAGGTCGTTAAATATTTTCTGCTTTTGTTCTACTGTTATATATTTACTGTTTATTTGAATCTTATTTAATTGATTGAGCGTATTAAAACGTTGGTATAAAATAGAACACTTCGGCAATACGTCTTTTCCTTTCAAATAGGAGCACTTCGAAGTCATATTGCGCATAAACACTTCATTACTTAAAGTAAGATCCACCTTTTGCTTAAAATTCCAAGGCGTTATTCTTCCTTCCTCTTTTCTTACAAACCAACTATGCCCGTGCCCGTCTTTTGCGTTTATGCTATGTGAACTATTCAATGGTCCAACGTAATACGGAATTTTAAAATTGAATATCGCTTTGATTTTATCAACGGCAGAATATCCATCTTCATCTAAAACAGAAAACTCGGGATAATTTTTAATGAGCCCTGAAAGTATATTATTTAACTCCGCCCCATTTACCTGATGAGGAAATAGACCGTTATCGGAGTTTATTATTTTCGGCAAAAATTCATTTTTTTCAATTTCGTTCAGAATTTCATTGACTATCGTTCTGTCAAATATTTCTATGTTTTCACTTAAAATCTTCTTTAAAAACTTATAAAATTCTTCAGGCTTACACTTTTTGACATATTTCGTTTTTTTACCCGAAATTTTATTAAAACCAACGTAATTAACGTAATTATAATTTTCTGTTTGACTGCGAAAAACTTTATCGTATATATTTTTATCATTCAGCAATAGTTTTTTAAGTTTTTTTAAATCTTCGCCGTGTTTATCATATATCGCTATCATAGCGTCGGAAATATATCTTTTATTGCCTAAAACATTTTTAAATTTAATATAATCAAAAATACTTTTCACAGCCTCAAGCAAAACAAAATCATCGCCGTATATTTCAAACAAACCTTCAAAATCGTCATCAGTCATTTTGCTTAAAGATATGGATTTTTCATTAACGTATTCGTCTTTTCCAAAGAAAATATTCGACGGTTTAGACGAACCTCCGGAAAGCAAGACAAGTATCTCGTTTAATTGCTTATTATCCTCATCTTTGATGGCAACTTTTAATTTGTTTAACTTGTCTTTTTGACCGCTCTTTTCAAGGCATATTGAAAGAATTTGCTTTGCTTCCTCTTTACTAATTGTATAAATTTGCTCTCCATAGACTTCTAAAACGGCTGCGTTTAAACGATTGAACAATTCCGTCTCGTCTATCTCAGCGTCACTTTGCCCTTCAAAGAGAAAATGCCCACGATATTTTAGGATATGATGAATCGCCAAATAATACAATCTTAAATCATATTTTCCGCATTGATCCATCAACTCTTTTCTAAGATGAAAAACCGTAGGATATTTTTTATAAAAATCCGAGTCTGTAAAATTATTATCGGCAAAAAGCGAAAAACGACTTTCAAGCCTCGAATCTTTATCGTCATATAAATAACCACTATTATTTAATCTCAAAAAAAACAAATCGTCTTTAATATAGCTACTGAATATTTCTTGTAAAAGCTCTATCCTTTTTCTTCTTCTTTGAAGTCTTCTCCTTGCAAGCCTTGCAGTTCTTCTGCTTTCGGAAGTTACCGCTTCATCAAAAAGTCTTACAGCCCATAAATCCTTCCCCTTCGCCCTAAGTAAATTATAGTTCTCGTCAGCGCACGCCATTCCTATAGAATCGGTTCCGACGTCCATTCCCAAATAAAATTTTTTCATAATCTTTTCCTTTTTTTGTTTGACAAACATTTATTTTTATTGTATCATATATTTACAGAACAACAAACGAGTTCAAATAAAAATTTATTCTAATCACTTGTTCGCATCGGCGACAGAAAACTCCCATTAGGGAGTTTTTTCTTTTACACCGGATCGGAAAGATTTCTCAATGCATTCATTTCAAGCAAGCAAGCGATCACTCCTTCCGTCACAATATACCACCATAGACAATCAGCTTCCGTTAAAAACGACGTTATTAAAAAAGCAACGAATAAAAGTATCTTGGAAATTAAAGAAATAATTAAATTTTGTTTATAAATTTTCTTTTCTCGTCTTGCCGTCTTAATAATCACGGGTATTTCATTTACGTCGCCAGAAACGCTTGCCAGAGAGCGTCCGTTTTCTCTTTCCATGGAAATCGAAAAATTAAGTTCAGATAGAATTTCTCCGTCATATTCGCCGTGACCGACGTATAACCCTCCGCTTTCAGTAACGTATTTGATTTTATAAGCGTCCGTAGCAGAGGCTATCGCTTTCGATACGCCCGTTTCTTCTTTTAAGTTTTCAACGTAGTTAAGGCAATCCGAACTAATTATCTCGCTTTTTACGCCGAGGTCGTTTTTAAGTTCCAAAACAGCGCCGACAAAATTGTTTTTAAGCGAATATTTAAAAGCAACGACGCCGATTTGTCTGCCGTTTTCAGCAAGGTAAACGGGAGAAAAATTACCCGTATATTCTTTTATTTCAACCCCGTTTTCAATCATAAATTTTTTATTTCCGATTAAAACCTTCTTTCCGTCTACAATACAAGATATTCCCTTGTCTTTTTTATAAATTCGATTTTCAAGCGCGCCCGCATTATCATTGTCGGCAATACTTTCCGCTATCGGATGAACAATTCCGCTTTCGGCGATTTTTAAAAGCTCGACACAGTGATCTTTATCGTCGGATATTATCTCCTCTATTTCCGCTTTGGGAAAAGTTACTATTCCCGTCTTGTCGAATACGACTTTATTTACTTGTGAAATTTTATCTAAGTCGTCGACTGAATATAACGAAGTTCCCCTCTCGACCAATTTTAATAGAGAAAACTTCTTTACGTCGGATATCGCTTTTAAGAAAACGCCGACCTGCGAAAACGAAACAACACCCGCTCCGACGTATAGCCATTTTGACAAAAGAAGATTTCCGTATTCCGAAATATTGAAAAAAGGAGGAATGAACGAAAGCAAAACGGCAACGACGGAAAGGACTATATAAAACGTAGTTATTTTTTTATCATTAACAGTTTGAAAAACTTGCCCGATTAAATTATATCTATCATAAAACTTTTCAAAATCATTTTTATTTTCTTCTCTTTTTGCCATTTTATCCATTTTGCTTTTTATTTTATTTTCGAGAAGATTATAAACAAAATTCAAAAGCGAATAGGAAAATACAACGATACTTCCCGACAGCCTTTTACCGAGATAAAGAAGTATTAAAGAAGAGACAACCACGAGAATTTCTTCAATTATTTTTTTCTTCTCCGTTAATTTAGATATAGCCGACAACAAGACTTCGTATCCGGCGAAAGCGAATGCGAAAGTGTATATCCAACCTTGAACGGATGGTATCCCCCCGAAAAACAAACCGACGACAATACATAGAAAAGAAAGACCTATCGTCAATATTTTTTCAATAAAATCGACTTTTTCTTCACGCTTTTTTTCTTCGTTTTTTTCAGTCTCGATATCGACGTCTTCTTTTTGGGACGGCTCAATTTTGGTTTCTTCAACCTCTTCATCGTCAAATGAAATATTCGTTCCGTATTCTTCGCCGATTTTTATAGCAGAAGTCAACACGTCGTATTCACTCGCCCAAGCGTCGAGCCTTAAAATCAAATCTTTTTCATCGATGTTTATATCGACCGCTGTTACACCGTTTATATTTCCGATTTTTGCCGTAAATTCGTCTTTTTGGTTTAAAAGACTATCAATATTTTCTATTTTATATACAACAATTCTCTGCTCGCCCATAGTCAGATAACCCAACCTCCGTCTTTAAATATCTCAATTTTCTTTCCGTCCTCACTCGTTGCGGTAATTTGCAAATCTTTCGTTCCGACCATAAAATCGACATGTTCGAGAGAACTGTTCAATCCTCTTTCTAAAAGCTGTTTTTCATCAAGTTCTGCGCCTCCTTCCAAACACGTCGGATAACAATCGCCTATTGCGAAATGACAACTCGCATTTTCATCGTATAACGTTTCGAAAAACAACGTATTAAGACGACTGATGACCGAATCGTAGGAAACGAGCGCGATTTCTCCAAGATAATGAGTCCCCTCGTCCGTTTCAATTATGCTTTTTAAATTTTCGTAACCCTCGTTTGCTCCGTAGTCGACAATTCTTCCGTCTTTGAATTCGAGCCAAAAGTCCTTTATTATTTGTCCGTTTCTGCATAGAGGCATAGACGCGACGAGTTTTCCGTTGGCGCTGTTTCTGTCCGGACAGGAAAAAACTTCTTCGGTCGGCATATTCGCCGTAAACCAAACGCCGTCGAGTTCACCCCTTTCGGCGCCTCCGCAGAAAATATATCCTTTCGGCATATCGACGGTAAAATTCGTTCCGAGATTGTTTTTATAGTGAAAGCTTTTTATCTTTGCCGAATTTAAAAACTTGCAACGTCTTTGTAATTCTTGCTGATGTTTTTCCCATGCGTTTATCGGGTCTTCCGTATCGAGTCTGACCGTCTTTGAGATATATTCCCACAGTTTTTTCGCCGCTTCGCCGCTTTTAAGGTCGGGGAATACTTTTTTCGCCCACTTTTTATCGGGATAACCGCAAATACACCACCTTATTTTATTCGATGAAGTATATTCTCTGAATTTTGCGAACGCTTTATTTTTAGCGCGTCTTTGCGCCGAAAGTTTTTTCGCGCTTATACCTTTATAGACTTCGGGATCTTCCGAAATTATAGCGATATACGCTATCTTTTTCTCAATAAAATATTCTCTTCTTGCAATTTCCCATTCGGGGACCTCGGAAAGAGTTTTTACGTTCTTTTTCTTATATCCGATTTTTGCTATCTCTTCGTCGGACCACATAATTTCAACATCCCTCGCGCCTGCATTATATCCTGCCTTGACCATCTCCAAAACGAGAGGTCTCGCATTTATAGAGGCAGAAATTACGAGTATTTCGCCCTGTTGAATGTTTACCCCCTTAAAAACAAGCAATTCCGCATATTTTTTTAATTGTTTTTTATCCATTAAAAACACACCCTCGATAAAATTTATATAGTAATTTTATCAAATAACTTATTTTTTGTCAATTCAAGCCCCTATTATTAACAAATAATATTTGATTAAATAACAAAAATATGATATAATGATTTAAAATTGGGTAAAATCGATATATCCAAAAATCAAATCGGACGTGAAAAATGAAAGATAATCTCGACGAAAAAATCGAAAACGAAATTGAAGATTATATAAAACCTCATACCGAAAATATATTTATCGAAAAACCGGTAACCGAGGTAAAAAAGCCTAAAAAACAGAGGTTTACCAAAAAAACAGGCGAAACGGACGCTATAAGATTCGAACCCGACCTGAAAAAAGGATTGACCGACAAACAAATTGAAGAAAGAAAGGCAAATAATCAAGTAAACGTAAAGGGAAAACAATATTCGAAATCTGTTGCGGATATTATTTTTTCCAACCTTTTTACGGTTTTTAATCTCCTTTGCGTAGGATGCGTTGTTGCGCTTCTGTTCGTAAACGCCTCTTTTTTCAATTATACCTTCGTTATAACCTACCTGTTCAACGTTACGATAGGTATCGTTCAGGAAATAAGGGCTAAACAGTCGATAGAAAAACTCTCCATAATGAACGAACCGACAGCCACCGTTTTGAGAAAGGGTAAATTCGTTACGATTTCGGTAAACGACATCGTTTTAGATGAAATTATTAAATTTTCGCTCGGCAATCAAATTTCTGCCGACTGCACCGTAGTCGATGGCGAAATTTACGTCAACGAATCTCTTCTTACAGGCGAATCCAACCACATTAAAAAGGTAAAAGGAGATAAACTCCTTTCGGGAAGTTTCGTCGTCGGAGGAACTGCGCTCGCCGTGGCGGATAAAGTCGGAGAAGCGAGATATATTCAAGTTCTTACCGCAAAGGCGAAAAAATTCAACAAGCCCTCTTCCGAACTTTTGAGATCTTTACAACTTATCATTAGATTGGTCGGTATCCTTATTCTTCCGATAGGGCTCGGAGTTTTATGGACCAACTATAAAGTTACTATGGCGGCAGGAGCGTCGGAATTCGTTGCAAACGGAACGCTTACGGCTTTGGGACTTAGAGAAATCGTTACTAGGACGACTTCGGTAATAATAGGCATGATTCCGGCAGGAATGTTGCTTTTGACCACTCTCGCTCTCGCCGTCGGCGTTTTAAGACTTGCGGGAAAAAGAACTTCCGTTCAAGATATGTATTCCCTCGAAAGGCTCGCAAGAGTCGACGTTTTATGTTTAGATAAAACAGGAACGATCACCGACGGAAGATTAAAGGTTTCCAACTGTATAATTTTTGACAGAACCATACCTTATAATGTCAACGAAATAATAGCCTCTATGCAATCGAGCCTTAACGACAATAACCAGACTTCGATAGCATTAAAAGAACACTTCGGAAGAGAGAAAAAATATATCGCAACTAAAATTCTCCCTTTCAATTCCGAAAAAAAATACAGCGCCGTATCTTTCAATCTCGATGAAAACCAATCCGGGACTTTCGTTCTCGGCGCTCCGGAATTTGTTTTGAGCAAGGAAAGTTTAACTCAAACCGTCCTCGGCAACGTAAAACATTATGCGTCTATGGGACAGAGAGTTTTACTCCTCGCCTACTCCCCTTCTGAAATTATCGACGATAAAATCCCGGACGATTTAAAGGCTTTCGCCCTTATAACTCTTTCCGACAACGTCCGTAAAAACGTCTTGAAAACTTTGGAATGGTTTAAAAACAACGATGTTCAAATCAAAGTCATTTCGGGAGATAACCCCATAACCGTTGCAGAGGTCGCCAAACGCGCCGGAATCGACGGAGCCGACAAATATATCAGTCTTGAGGGTTTATCCGACAGAGAGGTAGTTACGGTCGCAGACAAATATAATATTTTCGGACGAGTAAGCCCCGAACAAAAGGCAATTTTGGTAAAAGCCTTAAAATCTGCAGGCCATACCGTCGGAATGGTAGGCGACGGCGTAAACGATATTCTCGCAATGAAGGAGTCGAACTGCTCGATAACTGTCGCCACGGGAAGCGACGCCACGAAAAACATCGCTCATATTGTTTTAATGGACAGCAACTTCAACACCCTTCCCGACGTCGTTGCGGAAGGAAGAAGAGTTATAAACAATATCGAAAGGTCCTCCTCTCTTTATTTGATGAAAACGCTTTTCACGCTCATCTTTGCGATAACTTCAATACTCCGTTCAACAGTTTTCCCGTTCAACAATCAAATGATGATAATGCTCGAAGTAGTCGTAATCGGAATCGGATCGTTCGCATTATCTATGGAAAAAAATACCAACCGAGTCGACGGAAAGTTTATGTCTTACGTCATAGCGCACTCTATACCCGGAGCGGCGATTCTCATAATGAACGTTTTCGCCTTCGATATTTTGGATAAACTTCCCCTTGATATAGTTTTTCCGTCGGGGTTTAAAGACACTTTAATGGTTGCTGCGCTCTCTTTCGGCGGTCTTGCATATCTTTACGTTATCTGTAAGCCTTACAACCTATACAGAACTATTCTCGTTTTATCGCTAAGCGTATTTTCTATCATTTGGATATGCTTCTTTATGCCGGCTTTCAACCTGCCAAACCTTTTGAGCGATTTCAAGCACCATTGGCAATACGTAGTCGTTCTGCTTTGCCTTATTCAGTTCGATGTTACCGTATCTAAATTCCTCACGTTTATCACCGAAAAAATACGGTCGACGTGGAAAGTCGAACTGCCGAGCGTTCAAATTTAACCGAACGGCAAAATAGCAAAAAACAAAAGATTTCAGAGTAGCAAAAAACAGGCTGACGGAACATTCCGGATGCCTGTTTTTGATTATACATTTCTTCCCTTTATGCTTTTTGCTTTGAACGTCGTCTTCAATATACGTTTCCGCTACTTAGTCGCTCATTTTTTCATCCGCTTCGCTTACACTTATTTTTGCTTCGGAGACGGTTACTTCTTCCGTTTCATCGTCTTAGCTTTCGGTGCAAGTTCTTCAATAGTAGGCTCTGTCTCTTCTTCGATAGCCGTGTTATCTTCGACAGCCGACTTTTTAGCCTTGCGCTTTTTTAGA
>CADBUU010000107.1 GCA_902797945.1 uncultured Eubacteriales bacterium
CTTACCGTAGCCGCTTGCGGAAGCGAGGGCGGACAAGGCGGAAGCGTCATCGTTGACGAAAACGGAAAAGTCGAACTTTCGGGCAACACTATAAATATAAGCGGAAAGACGGCTAAAACGTCTGTAAAGACCAATCCCGAAGAGTTTTATTCGCTCACCGTAAGAGGAGTTGACGCAAACGATATGCCGATCGGAGGATTTTTGGGCCCTACCGATCTTTACAGGGGAAACGGATATAAACTCGATTCGCTTATAACCGACGAGGTTTTCAAAAAACTTTCAGATTGCGGACTTAATTATCTCATTGACACCAAAAACGGAGTAAGCGGCGAATATTGCGAAACTCTTCTCGATTTAGCAGATAAATACGCTATTTCTTGGTATATGAGATATGACGAAATTTTAAGTCTTGACAGCGTCAACACAATTAAAATAGAAACGCCCGAAAATATGGCGGAGGCTTTAAGACCTCTTCTTTCTCACGAGAGATTCGCCGGTTTATACGGAAGAGACGAACCGAGCGAGAAATATTTTCAATATATAAAACAAGGCGTTGCGAATTTCAGAGCCGCGAAAGAAATAATAGGCGATAGCGCCAAGGATTTGGGAATTTATCTCAACCTCTTTCCGCAAGTCGGCGGAACTCAACTTTCGGGAACGGATAAACCGATAACCTATCAACAATATCTCGACGGTTTTTACGATTGCGATCCGTTCTTCCTCGAATTCGATTCATATCCGATAGTCGGACTTGAAAATACCGTTTCGGGAGGTTGGTTTAATTACCTCGGACTTATGAACAGGTCGGCTAAAGCAAATAAAGTCGCTTGGCAGGGATTTGCTCAGGCGGGAGGAAATTATCTCGATATGCCGGGAGCGCACAGAATAACCAACGAATGCGAACTTAACTACGACGTAAATACTATGCTTGCGTTCGGGGCAAAGGGAATAAACTATTTCCCCTGTTGTTTTCCTCCGGAATGGGTTATTTACGCAACCGAAGAAAATACCAACGACAACAGCCTTATAAATAAATACGGAACGACGACTCCTATTTATTATTACGCGCAGAAGATAAACAAGAACATAAAGGTCATGGCTCCTTATCTTATGAACAGCGCTCATATAGGCGTTATAGTAAGCGGAGACGGCGTTTGTTCCTATTCTTCGTCCGCGCCGGATAAAATGACTTCTTTCCGTCAACTTAAATCCGTCGGCGGCGATCCCTCGGTTATAGGCTGTTTCGATTATAAAGGCGGGACCGCGCTTTTGGTAGTAAACAACACTTTAACCGAGCATAGAGGCGAAATCGAACTTTCTTTCGATGACAATTACGAATATACCGTCATTCAAAGAGGAACGACGAACAGCGTCATCGCCGAAAATTTCGTCCTTACTTTGGAGGCAGGGGAGTGCGCCCTCGTAGTTTTGAAATAATATGAAAAATTTTCTAAAAAAAGGAATCATTCCTATCGGGGCGTATTGTCCTCCTCAACCGCCGAAAGATTACGGCGAAGGATACCCCAACAGAATTACGGAAGAACAGTATAAAATAATGAAAGAGGCGGGGATAGATATCGTTTACGCTCATAACGAGGTTATGAATTCCCCGACCGAAGAATATGCGTTTCTATCTCTCGACATAGCCGAAAAAGTGGGACTTAAAGTCTACGTCAGAGATAAGATAGCCGAAGAATATACCGCTCTCGGAGATAAGGAAGGTTATAAGGCGTTTCCGAGTTTAACGGAAGAAGAAAAACGGGAACTTGACGAGAAATTTGAAAAATCTCTTAAAAGATATTGCGGATATAAGGCTTTCGCGGGCATTTCGTTCTGGGACGAGCCGGGTTACGATTCTTTCGACGGAATAGCGAGGGCAAAGAAAGTTTTCGACAAAGTTTGTCCCGATAAGACTTTCTACGTCAATATGTATCCTTATTATATATTGCCCGTGCAATATCAGTTCGGGTATTGGTGCAATCAAAATAAAGCCAAAGCAACCAATCCTCATTTCGATGTAGTAGAGGGCGGAAGAAATATCGACAGATATGCCTTTTTATACGACGAATTTATAAGGATCGTTTCTCCCGATTTCTTTTCTTACGACGCCTATCCGTTTACTTCTTTCGACGATGCTTTAACGTCCGTCCACGAAGTATTATGGGAAATACCTCAATTTCTTCACGGAAGGGAAGTTAAAAACGGCGTTCCGTTCTGGGTATTTTTGCAAGCCGGCGGAAAATGGGAAGGAAATAGCAACGTCAGAGTTCCGACCGAAGCGGAAGTAAGTCTCGGAGTCGGAGTTCCCCTTCTGTATGGAGCGAAAGGCTTACAGGTGTTTCCTTACGCCTATCCTAACGATTGGCTTCCGAATAACGACGCCGAGGCGGGGCTTACCGACAGATACGGTAAAAAGACGAAATTGTTCGACTATTATAAGAAAGTTTTTTCTTACGTTCGGGCTATGCAGAGTTATCTTATAAAGGCGGAATTAAAAGGAATAATAAAGTCGGGCGAATATAAAAACGGACTTCCGTCAAAAGAAAGGCTTGCCGAAATAAAATGGAGCGAATGTATTTTCCAAGGCGAACTTTCTCCGAGGGAGAATATAGAAGTTGATAATTTCGGCAAAATAAAGAAAGTCGAAAGCGACGTTCAATGTTTGACGGGGTGTATGGAAATCGAAGGGAAAGAGGGCTGTTTCGTCGTAAATAATTCCTCGGTTTTCTCTTCGGAATACACTGTAAAATGGGTAGAAAAAGACAAGTTTACCGTAATACATAAAGGGAATAAAGAGAGGATTTTATCCGACGAGGTAAAATTGTCCTTGTCGCCCGGCGACTTTGCGCTTATAGTTAAAGAAAATTAAAGGAGAAAAGAATGAGAAATATAAAACTTATTATAATATCCCTTTTATCCATATTGTTCGCCTTGGCATTGACCGCTTGCGGAGCGGAAAGTTCGGAAGGTCAGACGACCTTTTTAAAGGGCGAAATAAGCGGAGTTGCGGAACTTCGCCTTAAATCGGGCGAGGGAACGGACGCCAGACTTCTCAGGGACGTCATCGTCAAACTTTCCAACGGAAGTAAGGTAAAACCCGAGCTTATAAAGGGCGATTTTAATGCGGAAAAGTCGGGGAAATACGAAATTTCCTATACTTACGGCAATTTAAAAGCCAACGCCAACGTGTTCGTTTACGAAACGCCGAAAATATATTTCGGGGATAAGGAACTTTCGGAAAGCAGAATAGAAATATCTTACAGAGAGGCGCGCGATTCCTACGATTTTAAAAAGGGAATAAAAGTTATAGACGGACTCGGCGAACCGCTTAACTTTTCGCTCACGGACGAAAGTCAGAATTTTAAAGGTCAAACGGGCGAATATACGGTCGGTTATAAAGCCGAAGACGTTGCCGGGAACAAAATCGAGAAAATCGTAACGTTCGTCGTCGGCGAGGGAAAATCTCCCGTAATATCCGGCGGAACTTATACGATAAAAGCCGACGGTATTTCGGTGCCGTGCGACCTTAAAGGCGAAACGGACGGAATATTGTATTTAAACGGCGAACTCGTCTATCCTTCCGATTACGGATTCAGTTCTTCTTCGTTATATTTAAACGCGGATTTTGCGCTTACGCTTTCGGGAAGTTACGATTTCGTTTTGGAGACTGCGGAAGGCAAGAGAGAATTTACTTTGAATATCCAAGACGACGGTTATCCCGTGTTTGCGCTTGAAAATTTTGCGACCGAATATATTTACGGAGCGGCGAAAACCTCGCTTCCGACAGACAAGAGAGTTAGTTCCGACGGATATGTTTACGACTACGAACTTACCTCAAGCGGCGGAGCGAAAGGTAAAGTAAATATCACCTCGGACGGTGTTTATTTCCTTAACGCCGACGGCAAACAAGTCGAAGAGGGCGATTATACGTTAAAAGTTACCGCAACCGCCCAAAACGGTATGAAAAGCGCTTTAAACTATGCGTTTAAAGTAAAATATCCGACTATTTCGGGCGGAGAAACTTCGTCGGTAAAAAAGGTCGAATTAGACGAAAGCGTATACGGCGTAAAAACCGCATATCTTTGGAAAAAGCCCGACGATAATCACGCTTGGCAAGGCAGAGCGTATATTCCCGTTCCCGCTTACGCTTATTCCTACGTTTCTTACGATATAATGTTCACTTATTGTCAAGACGCGAAAGACGGAAAGGCGAATGCAAGTTTTAGGGGCTGCGTTCAGACAGATTATAACAGACTTATATCCTGCGTCGATAAAAAAACGGGAGAAAGCATATCGGTAGACGATATGGAAATAGGAAAGTGGTATAGCGTTTTATTTAGCGCCACGACTTCGACGGATAATACCTTGTATTTTTATATCAATCCGTATGGAGAGGCGAAAGTAGGCGCTGAGGCGTATATTGCAAATCTTGAAATATCGCTTACCGACGACGATCTGACGGGAATTGCGTTTGAAAAACTTTACGGCTCGCAAGCCTCGCTCGTTCCGTCGACCGAGTTGACGGAGAACGGAGCGAAAACCACTCTTACCTATATTTCCAAAGCCGCTTGGAACGGAAGAATAGGATTTACGGGCAGATTGTTCGATACCTATAATTCATATTACGAAAGCAAAGAAGCCGAGTATTTCTCGTTCGATATGAAATACGACGGAGCGGTCGGGGCGATATATATGTGGAATATGAACGACAGCGGAAGTTACGTTCAGACGTCTCTTACGGCGCTTTTAAATAACGGAACTGCGACCGCTACGGACGAAGAGGGAAACGCCGCTACTACTCTCGTTTCCGATAAGTGGTATAAGGTAAAGATATCCATTCAAAAATTCGGGCGGCTCAACCCCAGGCGAAAAAGCGGCTCGCCGGAAGAAAGAGGTATTCAGTTCGGAGCCGAAAATACCACGGTTTTAATTAAAAACGTTCAATTTAATTAATAAAGCGGAGATCCGTGAGAAAATTTTCTCGCGGACTTCGGCGTATTAAAAAATAAAAAAACGGAGGGAAAAAATGAAAAGCATCAAAAAAATTCTTATTGTTACGTTCTTTGTCTTGGCTTTTGCTCTCGCATTAACGAGTTGCACGGGCAAAAAGAGACCGGCGGAGCAAACATCTGACAGCGGAACTATCAAAGACGTCTACTTTTCGGTAACTTTATCCGTAGAAGGCTACGAGCCTGCGGAAGTTTACGTCAAGGAGGGCGAAAGTTTAGCGGAATACGATATTCCTGCTTTCGAGAGAGAGGGCTACGAACTAACGTTTGAAAAAGACGGACTTGCATACGATATGACTTCGGCGGTAACCGAGGATATAAGCCTCACGGGCGTATGGATATACGTCAACGCCGAATACACGGTAAAAGTTTTCGAGGAAGGACTTGACGGCGAATACGCCGAAGCCGACGGGTATAACTTCGGAACTCTTTCCGCAAAAATAGGCTCAACCGTGAATATCGCTAAAAAAGCCGAAGAACAGACCAAAAACGGCTTCGAACTTACCGAAAACGGCGTTTTAGAGGGCGAAGTCAAGCAAGACGGAAGTCTTGTCCTTACGGTATACTACGCGAGAAAGAGTTATACGGTAACTTTCGTAGACGAAAACGGCGAAACGATTCAGAGCGGAGTTTTAAAATTCGGGGCAACTCCCGAATGCGCCGAGGAAATTCCTTTGAAAGCGTCGACAGAAAATTATTCCTACGAGTTCAGCGGTTGGACTCCTTCGATTTCCGAGGTAACGGCGGACGTAACCTATAAAACGGTTTATAGAGAAATTGCAAAACTGACCGTAACCTTTGAAGTAACCGATTACGAGGGAACTATTCCTTCTCAAAAAGTCGAATACGGCAAAGTTGCGATCGAACCCGAAACGCCGGTAAGAAGCGGCTATGCGTTCGTCGGTTGGGATTACGATTTTACAACTCTCGTTACGAGCGATATTACGATAAAAGGCGCAATGCAACAAGTTGCGGTCGTGAGATACGTTACAGTCGAAGTCGGAACGGAAGTCGATATAACTACCGTGTTCAAGACTCCGAACGTCGGAACTTTCAAGTTGGACGAAGAGGTTTTACAAAATCCCGTGTATACTCCCGATACGGTAGGAGAACATACTATAACTCAAACCGTCGGAGAGGAAGAATATACGATGACTCTTCAAACGGTAGCGGTCGGCAATCTTTACGAAAACGCATACGGCAAGAGAAAGACGTTGGTAAACGGAGGATTCGATTTAGTAGACTCAAACGGAAAGAAAACTCTCTACGGTGTAAACGGCAATAATGTTTTAGAGCCCATAGAATTCGAAGGAAGATACGCCGTATACTTCAAGGCGAATATGGCGTCGACTTGGGATAACAGGATCGAACTCGATTTCACGGCGAAGCAAGCGGCTGCTAAATATCTTTACTTTAAAGTCTACGTTAAAACGCTTCCTGAAGATAAGGCGGTAAGTTCTTTCGGAAATAGTGGCGGAGCGAACGTTACCTACCAAATCAAAAACGGAAATTCTTATTCGAATATAGAGGTCAACTCGATAACCGCGGGAAATTGGTATGATTACCGCGCGGAACTTAAAGGCGCGAACGTGTTCAGATTGTATCTGACGGGTAACGCTTCGGGTTACGAGTTCTATCTTACCGATTTTACGTTCGAATACAGCGATACGCCCGTCGTTACAAAGTTTATGAGCGCAAAAGGAAGCGCCGTAAATATCGCTTCGGCATATCAACTTAACCCCTATAAATTTACAAATTATACTTTTAACGATAATACGACGGCAATAGCCGATCCGACTTCTTTCGTTCCGAGCGAAACGGGAACTTATACTATAAACTACGCTTCGTCGACGGGAAACGTCGTTTTAACCCTCGACGTTATAGATGGTAAAATGCTCGATAACGGCGTCGCTAAATACGGCACGCAAAACGGATATTCATATTCGACGTTTGATGGCAGTTACGTTTTGAAAGGCGTAGGACAAGGCGCTGTATGGGGAAGTCATTACGAACTTAAAAAAGATATTTTCGATTCGGCAAGCGGCGCTCTTACGACCTATTCGACCTTAAAATTCGAAGCGTATTGGGGAGGAACGGCGATATCTTTCCA
>CADBUU010000108.1 GCA_902797945.1 uncultured Eubacteriales bacterium
AATTTTAACAGAACTTAAATTTTTTGTCAATCGTTTTTACGTTCTTTCCTCATCGTAAGTCCGATTCTGTTCTTTTTAACGTCTACGCTTATTACCCTGACCTTTACCACCTGACCTACTTTTAAAACGTCGGACGGGTGTTTAATATAATGGTCGGAAATTTCCGAAATATGCACCAATCCGTCCTGATGAACTCCGATATCGATAAACGCGCCGAAATCTATTACGTTTCTTACCGTTCCCGTAAGTTCCATTCCAACGACGAGATCGTTTATATCCATAACGTCAAAACGCTGTTCTACGGTTTCAACGGTATCTCTGACGTCTCTGCCCGGTTTTAAAAGCTCAACGACTATATCGTTCATCGTCGGAACGCCGAGCCCGCATTCGTCGGCGGTCTTTTGTTCGCCGTATGCCTTGATTTTCGCGGGAAGGTCGGCAAGTTTTCTCTCCTCGACGTCCTTATCAGTATATCCGAAAAGTTTTAACATTTTTTCCGTTGCGGCATAAGATTCGGGGTGAACGGCGGTATTATCCAAAATATTTTTTCCGTCTCTTATACGCAAAAATCCGGCGCACTGCTCGAAGGCTTTCGCCCCGAGTTTGGGAACTTTCAAAAGTTCTTTTCTCGAAGAAAATTTTCCGTTTTCCTCACGGTAAGTAATTACGTTATTTGCGATTGCCGAATTAAGTCCGGCAACGTGGGACAATAGAGACGGACTCGCCGTGTTAAGGTCTACGCCGACGCTGTTTACGCAATCTTCCAAAACCCCGTCCAAAACAGCGTCGAGCCTTGCCGGCGGCATATCGTGCTGATATTGACCAACCCCTATGGCTTTCGGATCTATTTTTATAAGTTCGGCAAGAGGATCTTGCAATCTTCTCGCAATGGAAATCGCCGAACGAAGAGTTAAATCGTATTGCGGAAATTCCTTAGCCGCAAGAGGAGAACCCGAATAAACCGAAGCGCCCGCCTCGCTTACCACGGCGTAACTCACCTTCCCTCCGTAATCTTTTACAAGTTCGGAAACGAATATTTCCGATTCTTTCGAAGCAGTGCCGTTTCCGATAGAAATAATATCTACTTTATATTTGTCGATAAGACCTCTCAGTTCTTTCGCAGCCTCTTCTTTTTTGTTTTGCGGAGGCGTAGGATATACGACGGTCGTCGCAAGGACTTTACCCGTTCCGTCTACTACGGCAATTTTACAACCCGTCCTATACGCAGGGTCGAATCCCATTGTTACTTTATCTTTTACGGGCGGCTGCATTAAAAGAGGACGAAGATTGACGTCGAACATCTTTATCGCCTGTTCCTGCGCGGACTCGGTAAGAACGTTCCTTATTTCTCTTTCGATTGAAGGATGAATAAGCCTTTTATAAGCGTCTGCGACGGCAAGTTTTACTGAAGAAGTCGTCACGCTGCCTTCTTTAACGAAACCGACTTCGCATACCCTTATTGCAAAATCTTCGTCAATAGTTACCTTTACTTTAAGATACCCCTCGTCTTCTCCCCTGTTAAGCGCAAGAATTCTGTGAGATTTTATCTCGGATACCGGCTCGGAATAATCGGCATACATTTCGTAAGTCTTTGCGCCATCTTCTTCCTCTTTTTGTATTTTAGAGGATATTTCGCCGTTTTTAAGATATATTCTGCGCAATTTTTTACGAAGTTCGGCGTCGTCAGACACTCTTTCGGCAATTATATCTTCCGCTCCCGACAATGCGTCTTTTTCGGTTTTAACGCCGAGTTCCTCGTTCAAAAACGGTTTGGCGAGATCCTCCGCGCTTCCTTCGTATACGTTTTGCGAAAGCAAAATATCGGCAAGAGGCTCAAGCCCTTTACCTATGGCTATCGTCGCTCTCGTCTTTTTCTTTTGTTTATACGGTCTGTATATATCTTCGACCTCGGTAAGAGTCTCCGCTTTTTCAATCGCGGAAGCAATTTCTTCGGTCATTTTCCCCTGCTCGGTTATCGAGGAAATGACTTCTTCCTTTCTCTTCTCGATATTTCGAAGATAAGTAAGCCTGTCCGCAAGTTCTCTTAAAACCTGATCGTCGATATGCCCCGTCATCTCTTTACGGTAACGCGCTATAAACGGAATAGTATTTCCGTCGTCGAGAAGGGAAACGATGTTTTTTGCGTGGTCTTCCCGAAGTTTAAACTCCTCGGTTATTCTTTGTGTTACGTCCATTTTTTTCTACCTTTAATTGTTTTATTTTGATTTTGTCATCATCGGAAACCCTATAAGAGTCGCAGATTTTGGACAAAGTTTTATTAAATACAAAGTCGTCAAGACGAGATGATTTCAAAAACGCATAAGTTTTATCGGGAAATTTAACGAATACCGCCGACAAAAGCCAAGATATAGCCATATCGACGTAATAACCCTTACCCTTAAACTTTTCGGAAATTGAAAAAATAAAATCGAGATTATTTTCTTCTACGTAGTAATCCAATATGCAAACTATAAAAAAACGAAGTTTAAAACCTTCGGAATAATCGATCCGATTTTTTATAAAATCAAACAGCCTGTCTTTTTCTTTTTTAACACACGAAAGGGAAGAAACAAAACTGTCTATAAGTCCCCAACTGTCCGCCTGAGATAGATATTTATCGAGATAAACTATAAATTTATCAAAACCAAAAGTCGATATAATAAAACCGTAAATCAAAGAGTCTTCGAAATACAAAAACTTACACTCTTTAAGAAAATCGTCCGACTTTTTGCTCCTTACTAAATTTTTAGCGATTTTCCTTAATTCGGGAATTTTAACGCCGATCAGTTTTTTTTCGCCGTTAATTATCCTTGAACTAAACTCGGCGAATTTGTTGTCGGCCATATTGAAAATCGTCGACAAAACACACTCGTAAGTATTATTTTGCATAGCATAAAACCTTTAAAAATATTTGATAAATACATTTATTTTGATAAATACATTTATTTAAAAATTTCATCAAACGCCGCAAACCACTTGTATTTATCGAAAGAAAAATTTGCGGGGCTTGTGGACGGAAGATAAACAGTCATAAAAGACAACTCTTCATTGCCTTTAATAAACAGTTCATAAGATTTCTTCCCGTTACAAAATATTCTTTTTATTTCAGAGCGCCGTATTATTTTGTCTACGTCCGCCAAAACGTAATTTTTAATACTCGAATCCGAAGAACCTTTTATTTCGCAAGCAAAAACGCAATCCCAAAGCGCTATCTTATTCTTTAAAAGAAATTCCGTTTTTTCTTCCTTGCCGTCGCCGAAATCGTCGTGAAAATACTCTCTTAAAAGCTCCCAAAATTTATTTCTTTTATTACCGTAATAAAAACCCTCTTTTCTCGACTTTACACTCGGAAAACTTCCCAATATCAACACTTCCGACCTTTCGTCAAAGACAGGTTCAAATCCCGTCAACAAAATCTTTTTCTCCTTTGTAAAAAATCGCAAATTCATAGGAATTTAAAGCGATTTTTGATGTTTTTACATTTCTCGTAATTTCATAAACTTCTTCGCTAAGCGTTATATTTTCGCTTTCGCCGATATTTACGACAATGGTTACGGTCGATTTTTCTCCAAGTCGAGAAAAGCCAAAAATCCCACGCTTATAAAAAATGCCGACAACGTTTTCCCCCGATGAAAAACAATCGAGAGTCTTTCTTAAATTCCCCAAAAATCTATACCACTTCAATATTTCATCGTCGCCTTTTTCAGGCTCGAAACAATATCGGTTAAATGGATCTTTGTTGCCTTGCATTCCTATTTCATCGCCGTAATAGACGGAAGGTATACCATAAAGAGTATATTGAAGCAGCGAAGCCGTCTTTAACGCCTTAACGGCAAATTTATATTCGTCGCCTGTAAGCCTTTCGTTTGCCATATCTCTTCTTTCGGTTTTTAGGTTTCCTCTTTTACCGAGATACGTCAATATCCTCGGCGTATCGTGAGTCCCCAAAACGTTCATAAGATTTGCAAGAATTTCAGGTTTAAAATGCTCTATCTGCCCTTTTACGACCTCGTATATTTCCCTTGCATTTCCGTCTAAAACATACTTTATAATACTATCTTTTAACGGATAATTCATTACGGAATCAAGTTCTCCGTCCGAAAAGTATTTTTTTCTCTCGCCGTATGCTATTTTATCGGTTGCGTCTTCCCAGACTTCGCCGATAACGACGTTTTCTTGCCCGTAAGATTTAACCTTATCGTTTATTTTCTTTATAAATGCATCGGAGAGTTCGTCTACAACATCGAGCCTAACGCCTTTTACGCCCATCAAAAAATATCTATCTAAAACTCCGCCTTCCCCGACAATCAATTCTTCGAAAGACTTTTCTCCTCTATTTACGGCGGGAAGAATATCTATGCCCCACCAACAACGGTATTTATCGGGAAATTCCGTAAAATCAAACCAATCGTAATACTCCGAGTCTTTTGATTGATATGCGCCCAACGACGGATAATTTCCGTATTTATTGAAATAAACGCTGTCGTCGCCGACGTGATTGAAAACGCCGTCGAAAATAAAGGATATTCCCCTTTTATCCGCTTCTGAAATAAGGCTCTTGAAATCGTCGTCGCTACCGAGCAACTCGTCGAATTTCATATAATCGCCCGTATCGTAGCGATGACTGCTATGAGCCTTTACAACGGGATTTAAGTAAATTGAAGTTACGCCAAGCGACGAGAGATAATCGAGTTTTAATTCTATTCCCTTAAAATTACCACCGAAAAAATCGTCGTTAGTGATTTTTCCTTTTTCGTTCGGAAGATAATCGGGGACCTCGCCCCATTTTCTCATTCTTTTACCCGTCGAATCTCCGTAGCCTTCCGCCTTAAAAAATCTATCGGGAAAAATCTGATATATTATTCCGCCTTTAAACCTCGTCGGATAGGCATAGTTTTTAATAGTTACAGTCAAACGATACTCTTCGCCGCCCCAAAAGGCTCTTCCGTCAGATAAACGACCTATTTTTCTTCCGTCAAGATAAAAAGAATAAAAATATAGTCCTTTTTCAAGCCCCTTAACCGTAAAAGAAAATTTATCATCTTCTTTTACTCCTTCGAAGTTAAAAAAACGGTTGTCGTCGGTTCTGAAAACCACCGAGCATTTTTCTCCGTCAGCGAAAAGGACGAGTCCGAGGTCTTCCCCCTCTTCGATCGCCCCTTGTTTATTTTTGCATTTTTTATCAGTAGGATCGTAATACAACGTCATTTTATCTGCTTTAAATTCCAAATATTTTCGGCGTATTCCTTTATCGCTCTATCGGCGGAGAAAAAGCCTGCGCCCGCGATATTCATAACCGACATCGATTGCCATTTATAGGTATCCGAATAAATTTCGTCGGCGCGTTGATGAATAGCGCAATAATCGCTGAAATCTGCCATACACATATAAGGATCCGCCACGGGCGAATTCGTAAGAAGATAATTGGCTATTCCCTCGAAACTTACGCCGTTGAATCCCGCCTTTAAAGAGGCTATTACTTTTTGAAGTATCACGTTATCGTTATAAAAAGCCGTGGCGTCGTAACCTCTTTTCCAAAGATTTTCAACTTCTTGCGCGTTTAAGCCGAAAATAAATATATTATCCTTTCCGACTTGATTGAGCATTTCGACGTTAGCGCCGTCAAGCGTTCCGATCGTTAACGCTCCGTTTATCATAAACTTCATATTGCCCGTTCCGCTCGCTTCTTTTCCGGCGGTCGATATCTGCTCGGAAATCTCAGTCGCCGGCATCAAAGTTTCAGCCATAGTAACGTTATAATCTTCGAGATAGACTACGGAAAGTTTTTTCCTTATTTCGGGATTGGGATTTTTGCGGATATCCTCGGAAAGACAACAAATAAGTTTTATTATCTGCTTAGCCATATAATATCCGGGCGCCGCTTTCGCGCCGAAAATAAAGGTCTTGGGTTTAACGGGAAGCGAAGGATTTTCTTTTAAAGCGTTATACAAATGAATTATATACATTACGTTTAAAAGTTGCCTTTTATATTCGTGAAGCCTTTTTGCCTGAACGTCGAAAATTGTGTCGGGATTAAGTTTTATCCCCTCTTTTTTCATTGCAAATTTACAGAGTTGTTCCTTTTTTATTCTCTTTATCTTAGCAAGTTTAGAAAGAACGGCTTTATCGTCTTTAAAATCTGCGAATTTTGCAAGTTCGGACGAGTTGAGAATAAAACCGTCGCCTATGCAATCGCAAAGAAGAGAGGTCAGTTCCTTATTGGATTGACAAAGCCAACGCCTGTGCGCTATTCCGTTGGTAACGTTTGTAAACCTTTCCGGATATGCGTCGTAAAAATCTTTGAAAACGCTCTTTTTTATTATTTCGCTGTGAAGAGAAGAAACGCCGTTTACGGAATGAGAACCTATCACTGAAAGATTTGCCATTCTTACCTGACCGTGAGACAGAATCGCCATTCTTTCGATTTTATCCCAATCGCCGGTAAACCTATTCCACATTTCACCGCAAAATCTTTGGTTTATTTCCTTTATAATCGTAAATATTCTCGGAAGCCTTCTCTCTATAAGGTCTTCATTCCATTTTTCAAGGGCTTCGCTCATGACCGTATGATTCGTATAGGCAACCGTCCTCGTAACGATATCCCACGCCTCGTCCCAACCGAAACCGTGTTCGTCCATCAAAATCCTCATAAGTTCGGGAATACAAAGAGCGGGATGCGTATCGTTGATATGAATAGCCGCAAGTTCGGGAAGCGTATGAAGGTCGCCGTATCTTCTCAAATGGTCGTTTACGATATTTTGTAAAGTCGCCGAAACAAGGAAATATTGTTGTTTAAGCCTTAGAGATTTTCCCTCGTAATGGTTATCCGACGGGTAAAGGACTTTTGAAATAAGTTCGGCTTCGCTATCCTGCTGAATAACTCTCATATAGTCGCCCTCGGAAAAAGAATTCATATCGAAATCCCGGACGCTTCTCGCAGCCCATAATCTCAACACCGAAACAGCCTCCCCGTCTTTTCCCGATATCATCATATCGTAAGGAAGCGCCTCGACTTCGTGATAGTCGACGTGATTGACTTTCATTCCTTTCTCCGTCCACTCTTCTACTATTCTGCCGTCGAATTTAACCCTTACGGCAAGATCAGAGCGTTGAGTAAGCCACACTTCCCCTCCGGGAAGCCATATATCGGGAAGTTCGGTCTGCCAACCGTCCACTATTTTTTGTTTGAATAAACCGTATTCGTATCTTATCGAAAAGCCCATAGCCGGATAATCTTGAGTTGCAAGCGCGTCCATAAAACAAGCGGCAAGCCTTCCGAGCCCTCCGTTTCCAAGCCCTGCGTCAGGCTCCATTTCGTAAAGATCTTCAAGGGTTATCCCTTTTTCTTTTAACGCCTCGTTTAAAGAGTCCTCTATTCCAAGATTATAGACGTTGTTTTTAAGCGATCTTCCGAGCAAAAATTCCATACAGAGGTAATATACCCTCTTGCCCCTGACCGCTTTGGTCTTATAGTGATACGAGTTTCTTTTTTCGAGCAAAATATCTCTGACGCACATTACCACGGCTTTATAGAGTTGCTCTGTCGACGCCTCTTGAATAGATACGCCGAAATACCTTGAAAGTTTACCGTTTACGCCGTTTTTAGCGTCTGTCGGAGTGAAATTTGCAGCCATTTATTTATTGAATCTCCTATAAAAATCAATTTAAAGAGCAGAACACATATCGGAGTATAATTTTTTATATTCCTCCGCCGATTTTTTCCACGAGAAATCGGTTTTCATTGCCCTCGATACTAACTTTTCCCATACTTTCTTATCGCCGAAAGTATAAATCGCGTCTTTTAAAACGTAAAGCATTTCGTGGGCGTTATAATTTGCAAAAGTAAAGCCGTTTCCGCCTTTACGGTTTTCGTCGTTGAAAGGCGTAATACTGTCCGCAAGTCCGCCCGTCTCCCGAACTACGGGAACAGAACCGTATCTGCACGCTATCATTTGCGAAAGCCCGCACGGCTCTTGCTTGGACGGCATAAGGAATATGTCCGAACCGGAATATATCTTACATGCAAGGTCCTTATTATAGGCGATTATCGCCCTGCATTTTCCGCTGTAACGCTCCGCCATAAATCTGAAATAGTCTTCGTATTCCCGTTCGCCTTTGCCGAGTATCACGACTTGAACGTCTTCGTTTAATATATCTTCGAACACGCATTTTATAAGGTCTAAACCCTTATGCCCTACGAGTCTCGAAATAATCGCTATGACGGGAACTTCCGCCCTTTCGGGAAGCGCCAGCATTTTTTGAAGTTCCGCCTTACAAACCGCTTTTCCGCTCATATCCTTAGCATCGTAGCGAGCAAAAAGTTTATCGTCTGTCGACGGATCGTAAGTCTTTTCGTCTATTCCGTTTAAAATTCCGCAAAGTTTATATTCGTTTTGCGACGTCATATATTCAAGCCCGTGAGCAAAGTAAGGATTTTTTATCTCGCTCGCATATCTCGGACTTACGGTCGAAAACCTTTCGGCAAGTTGTATTGCGCCTTTCATAAGGTTTATACAACCGTCATAATCGAGTATATTCTTTGCATAATCGGGAAGCCCGAACAAATCCCCTAATAGTTCGTGTCCGTATTTTCCCTGATATTCTATATTATGAATGGTAAACAACGCTTTGATTTTGGAATAGCCGTATCTATCGGCGAATAATACTTTAAGATATATTACGCTTAAAGCCGTCTGCCAATCGTGAGCGTGAAGGACGTCGGGATAATAATCGAGATAGGACAGCATTTCAAGCGCAGCCTTAGAAAAGAATGCAAAACGCTCGCCGTCGTCGTAATATCCGTATAAACCTTTCCTCTTGAAATAATACTCGTTATCTACAAAATAAAAGGTAACGCCCTCGTATTTTAAACTGAAAAGTCCGCAATACTGATTTCTCCAACCGAGAGGAACGTTAAAATTTCCTTCGAAACGGAAATTTGCCCTATACGCTCCGTCAATATCCGAATACAGAGGAAGAACTACTCTTATATCGAGGTCTTTATTCTTTGCAAGGGCTTTCGGAAGAGAGCCTATAACGTCGGCAAGTCCGCCCGTTCCCACAAAAGGATTAGCCTCGGAAGCAACGAACAAAATCGAACGTTTTTCAACGATTTTCACCTCTACCGGTTGAATAAGTTTTTCTTCTTTCATTTTTCCCTCCTTAAATAACCGTTCCCTTCGCTATAAAGAAGGGGTGAGTTGAATGTCCCGACAAATTCCTTCCGTCTTTTATAACCACGTTTTTATCGGTAATTATACAATTAAGGTTAACTTTTTCGCCTGTGATTGTATTTTGCATTAAAATACTGTTTCTGACGACCGTGCCTTTTCCGACTTTTACGCCTCTGAAAATTATACTGTCGTATACTTCGCCTTCTATCACGCAACCGTCCGCTATAAGAGAATTTGCAACTATTGCGTTATCGCCGTATTTTGTCGGCGAAGAGTCTTTGACTTTCGTATAAACCGCCGCCTTTTTGAAAACTTCGTTTCTGACTTCGGCGTCTAAAAGTCTCATACTTTCGTCGTAATATTTTTGAAGAGAAGTCATCTCTTCGTAGTAACCTTCGTGCCTAAATCCCATTATGCGAAGATCTTTAAGTCTTGCCTGCAAGACGTCTTTAATAAAATGTTCGCTTCCTCTTGCCACCGCTTCGGAAATAAGGTTTAAAAGGAACGTCCTTCCGATAATACAGATATTCGTATATTCGTTTTCCCCGTTTTTATCGTCGAAAGATATTGCCGTAACTCTGTCGTTTTCCAAAGTAAGATAAGCGCCTTTTGCAACGGCGGTCTTATTTCTCTTGACGTAAATCAAAGTTATATCCGAATTGTTCTTCGTATGCTCTTTGATTATCGGCTTAAAATCGATATTGCATACCATATCGGAATCGCTCATAATTACGAGGTCCTCTTCCGATTTTGATAAAAATCCC
>CADBUU010000109.1 GCA_902797945.1 uncultured Eubacteriales bacterium
TAGGCTTTTCCCTGTCTTATAGTAGTAATAAGGTCGCTCGTGAACTTTTCGCAAGTTGCGTATAAAACGTTTAAAAGAGGATCATTTCTCTTTATCTGCTTGGCGATGGCGTGCATTATGTGCGTTTTTCCGAGGCCGGCGCCTCCGTAAATGAAAAGGGGATTATAAGCGTTCCCGGGGTTATCCGCAACCGCTTTCGCCGCGGCATACATATATCTGTTTGAAGAGCCTACCACGAAGGCGTCGAATGTGTATTTGGGGTTTATGGGAGTCGTTTCGACTTCGTCTTTAACGGCGGAAAACCCTTTCTTTTTAAGATAATCTTCCTTTCCGTCGCCGACGAAAAGTTTTACGTCGGTTATTCCCGTATCTGCGTCTTTGAGCGCTTCTTTTATCTTGCCTACGAGCCTCGTCGCGACTTCCGTCGCGAAAATTTCCGTCTTGGTTGAAAGGACTATCGTCGAGCCTTCGAGGTCGATAGGCGTTAACTGCGTTATGTAAGTCGAATATGCGATCATACTTACCGTCGTTCGCATTTTCGCGAGCGCTTTATCCCATAAAATTTCGTATTGTTCCATTTTTTTATCGCCTTTTTTAAAAAAGTTTGTATATAGTTTTGGTAAAAATACTTTACTATTTTTCTCGTATTATATATAATATACTAAAAGACGAAAAAAATCAAGTCATTTTGTAAAGTGGAAAAAATGATTATAAAAAATCTTCAATTAAAGAATTTCAGAAATTATCGCGAAGTGAAATTCGAATACTTTGACGGGATAAACGTCATAAGCGGAGAAAACGCGCAGGGAAAAACGAATTCCGCCGAGGCGATATTTTATTTATGCACCGGATATTCCCCGAGGGCGACGAGAGATAAACAGGTTATTTTTTACGGCGAAGAAAAAGCGGTAATAAATGCGGAGGCGGTTTCCCGATTCGGGAAAGTAGACGTCGAAATGTCGTTTTTTACGGATAAAAACAAGGAAATCAAAGTCAACGGCGTTCCCGTTCGGAAGATAGGCGAACTTTTAGGCAATCTCAATTCGGTGTTTTTCAATCCCGGCGAACTCAAACTCGTTCAGGAAAGTCCCGAGGACAGACGGAGATTTATGGATATATCTCTATCACAGTTGTCGAGAAATTATTTTTACGCATTGCAGAAATATAAAAAGATTTTAGTTCAGAGGAACAATCTTTTAAAGGATCCCGACAGGGAAATGATACTTGAAACTCTGCCGATATGGGACGCGCAGTTCGTCGAAGTCGGAGCGAAGATAATAGCGGAAAGAAATAAATTTTTGGAAAAACTCGCGCCATTTGCCCGTTCGGCGCATTCGTTTATAACGGCGGACAGAGAGGAACTCGACGTTTCGGGAGATTATAAATACGTCGGAAGCGAGGAAGAAATAGCGATGCAACTATCCGAAGAAGTCAAGGAAAAGAGGGAAAAGGACATTGAACTCGGATATACGACGGTCGGACCGCACAGGGACGATATAAAAATCAAGACGAACGGAATAGACGTAAGAGTTTACGGCTCGCAAGGACAACAGAGGACGGCTGCGTTGTCCTTAAAACTTGCCGAAACCGAGATATTTAAAGACAGATTCGGCGAAGCTCCCGTTCTGATACTCGACGACGCTATGAGCGAACTCGATTCTTCGAGAAGGGAGCGGCTTATAGAAAGAGTAAAAAATATTCAGACGATAATAACTTGCACCGAACCCGAAGTTATTCCCGGCTATGAAAAATACAATAATATCCGTATTTGCGACGGTAAAATAAAAAACTAACGGAGAAAAAAAATGAGCGAATGTAATCACGATTGTTCAACTTGTAAAGAAACGTGCGAGAAGAAAAGTTTTCTCGCCGTTCCGAAAGACAGCACAAAAATCGGCAAGATGATTGCCGTAATGAGCGGAAAGGGCGGAGTCGGGAAGTCGATGGTAACCGATATTCTCGCCGTAAACGCATTGCGTAAAGGATATAAAACGGCTATTTTGGACGCCGACGTAACGGGCCCGTCTATTCCCAAGGCGTTCGGAATAACCGAAAAAGCATACGGAAATTCCGACGGAACGATCATTTATCCCGTCGAGAGCGCGCAAGGCATAAAAATAATGTCGATGAATTTGCTTCTCTCGGACGACGGCGAACCCGTGGTATGGAGAGGCCCCGTGATAAGCGGAGCGGTAAAGCAGTTTTATACCGACGTTTTATGGGAAGACGTGGACTATATGTTTGTGGATATGCCTCCGGGAACGGGAGACGTTCCGCTTACCGTATTTCAATCGCTTCCGATAGACGGAATAGTCGTCGTAACGACTCCGCAGGACCTCGTTTCGATGATAGTCGAAAAAGCGGTGAAAATGGCGGAAATGATGAATATAAAGATTTACGGTATAATCGAAAATATGAGTTATATTTCGTGTCCTCATTGCGGAGAAAAGATATATCCTTACGGAAAGAGTAAATTAAAAGAGGTTGCGGAGGGGTTTAACTTGCCCGTATTGGGAACTCTTCCGATAGACGAAAAATTATCGGCGCTCGTCGATAAGGGCGAAATCGAAAGTATAGGGGACTATCTTGCCGAAGCGACGGAGGCATTAAAATAGAACGGAGATTTATTTATGAGCAAAATATACGTTCCTAAAAATTATCGCTCCGCCCTCGATATATACGATACGCAAACGGCTATCGGAATAATAAAGAGGACGTTTGAAGATAAATTGTGTCTTGCTCTCAACTTAAAGAGGGTATCCGCTCCGTTATTCGTCGATCCTACGACGGGCGAAAACGACGACCTTAACGGAGTCGAGCGCCCCGTTGAATTTGAAATTAAAGATACGGGAAAAATGGGTGCGGTCGTCCATTCGCTTGCGAAGTGGAAGAGGTTGGCGCTGAAAAGGTATTCTTTTTCGGTCGGCGAAGGTCTTTATACCGATATGAACGCAATAAGAAGAGACGAAGAACTCGACAATCTGCATTCGGTCTATACCGATCAATGGGATTGGGAGAAGATAATCACCGAGGAAACGAGAAACGAAGAATATTTAAAAACGGTGGTAAGATTTATAGTCGGCGCGATATGCGAAACGCTCGACGCGATAAAATGCAGGTATCCGCAGATAAAAGTCGACTTAAAAAGAGAAGTTTCCTTTATAACGTCGCAGCAACTCGAAGACTTATATCCCGATAAAACCCCGAAAGAGAGAGAAAACGCATATTTGAAAGAAAAAAAGACGGCGTTTATTATGAAGATAGGCGACAAATTAAAGTCGGGGAAACCGCATGACGGAAGAGCGCCCGACTACGACGATTGGTCGTTAAACGGGGATATAATGTTTTATAACGAACTTTTGGGTTGCGCTTTTGAAATTTCGTCGATGGGGATAAGGGTAGATCCGAAGTCGTTGGACGAGCAGTTAAAAAAGGCGGGCGAGGACGACAGGAGGAAATATTATTATCATAAAGAACTTCTCGAAGGTCGTTTACCGCTGACTATCGGAGGGGGAATAGGTCAGTCGAGGCTATCAATGCTTCTGTTGAATAAAGCGCATATCGGCGAAGTGCAGGTATCTCTTTGGGACGAAGAGACAAAGAAGGTTTGCGCCGAAAACGGAATAGTTCTTTTATAATGTAAAAATCGACCTATACGTCGATTTTTACGTCGAAACGGCCTTGTAAAGGAGAGAAGATGATTTTATTTGTAAACGCATGCGTTCGAGAAAATTCGAGAACTGAAAAACTTGCGGAGTTTTTATTAAAACGGCTTAAAGGCGAGGTAAAAGAGGTAAAACTCGGAGAAATTTCTTTTCCGAAAGTCGACGAAGATTTTTTAAAAAAGCGAGACGAGGCGTCGGCGAATAGAGATTATTTTGATAAAATTTTCGATTTTGCGAAAGATTTTGCTTCTGCCGACGAAATAGTTATAGCCGCTCCCTTTTGGGATCTTTCCTTTCCTTCGTCGTTGAAGAGGTATATAGAGCAGATAACCGTCGTCGGGCTTACTTTTGAATATACAGCCGACGGAAACCCGCGCGGATTGTGTAAGGCGAAGAAAATATATTACGTTACGACGGCCGGAGGGCGAATTTATTGCGAGGAATACGGCTTCGGCTACGTCAAGGCGTTGACGAAGGGTTTGTTCGGGATAAAAGAAGCCGTTCTTGTCAAAGCGGAGGGGCTTGATATAGACGGGGCGGACGAAAAAGCCGTTCTCGAACGGGCAAAAGAAAAAATAGTCGAAATAACCGCATAAATAAAAAAATTCCGAAACTCTCAAGCGTCGGAATTTTTTTTACCTTAAAAGCGGACTTGAAAAAATTTATATATAAATATTCGTTATAAATGCTTAAAAATCGTTGACTTAAAGATAAAAAAGTGTTACAATACTTTCTATAATGGTATAAAATCGTATAATAGTCGTTAAAAATATAAAAATGCGGCGGAAATAAATGATTTTAGGACCGAAAAGACGCTTTCTTTAAACGGGATAGGACCGTTTTCAGAATATTCCAAAATAAAATAAGGAGGTAAAAAATGCCAACTATCAACCAGTTGATCAAGCAGGGTAGAGTTACGGCGAAAGAGAAGAGCAAGGCTCCGATTTTAGGAAATTGCCCTCAAAAAAGAGGCGTATGCCTTTCCGTAACGACGACTTCCCCCAAGAAGCCTAACTCTGCGCTTCGTAAGATAGCGAGAGTAAGACTTACGAATAAGCAAGAAGGAACGATATATATTCCGGGCGAAGGACATAACCTTCAGGAACACAGTTCGGTGCTTATCCGTGGCGGCAGGGTAAGAGATTTGCCCGGTGTTCGTTATCACATCATTCGCGGATCTTTGGATACCGCAGGCGTTGCAAAGAGAAGACAGGCAAGAAGTAAATACGGCGCAAAGAGGCCCAAATAATTTACGGTCGTAATAGCCGACTTCAAGAAATTGCGACAAAGACAAAAATTTACCTACTTATCGGAATATTCTAAAAACGCCCGAAAAGTAGGCAGTACGACGGAAACCCCGTCGGAAGGTTCGCTCCCTCGTATTATCTATATATAATAAAGGTTTAAGAGCGATAGCTGTACCGGGATAAAACCCTAAAAAATTTAAAGGAGGACATTAAAATGCCAAGAAGAGGTAACGTTCCTAAGAGGGACGTATTGCCCGATCCTATATATGGCAATAAAGTAATTACCAAACTTATCAATCAGGTAATGCTTGACGGCAAGAAAGGAACGGCGCAAACCATCGTATACGAAGCGCTTGAAAAGGCACAGGAAAAGCTCGGCGCCGAACCGATGGATATATTCAACCAAGCGATGAACAACGTTATGCCCCTTCTCGAAGTAAAGGCGAGAAGAGTGGGAGGCTCGAACTATCAAGTTCCCATCGAGATCAGACCGGAGAGAAGACAGACGCTTGCTATTCGTTGGATAGTTGCCAGCGCAAGGAAGAGAAGCGACAGAGATATGAGCAATAAACTTGCAAGCGAACTCATGGACGCTTATAACAATACCGGCGGCGCTGTAAAGAAGAAAGAAGATACGCACAGGATGGCTGAAGCAAACAAGGCGTTTGCTCACTATCGTTGGTAATCGTAGGAGAGTAGAATATGCCAAGACAATACGACTTATATCATACGAGAAATATCGGTATAATGGCTCATATCGACGCAGGTAAGACCACGACGACCGAAAGAATACTTTTCTACACGGGAAAAACTCATAAACTCGGCGAAGTTCACGACGGCGCAGCCACGATGGACTTCATGGTTCAGGA
>CADBUU010000110.1 GCA_902797945.1 uncultured Eubacteriales bacterium
ATACGAAGTTGGAACAAAGGGAATTTTGTCCGACGACGGCAAAAAAGTAAGCGTCGACGGCAAAGAATATCCCTTGCTTCCTTGGAGAAACGAACGCAGATTTATCGAACTTAAAAAGATTTGCGAAAATACGGTAGGAGAAATAAGCCATTTCAAAATAATGAGCGTAAACTCTGAGAGTATTTCTCTTTCCGACGTCATTAAAAAGGAAATAGACCTCGTCGAATATATCGGCGCAAGCAAAATAACCAAAGTTTTCGAGGCTAAAAACGGCGAAACTTGTTCTATTATTTGCGAAACCGAAAAAGGCTGGGTTGCGACTTTGGAACTTGCCTGTTCTTTACCGTCTAAAACAAAGACTGTCGATAAACACGAAATAATTACCGACAGAGGAACGGCGTGCGATCGCAGCGTCGATTCGCAAACTCCTCTTTATTCGACTTACGTCTACGGGGGCGAAGAAAAAACGTTTACCGACGTCGACTTCGAACTCTACGGTCTTACCGCCGAGGAAATTTCCGTCGTCAGACAAGCGTTTGAAATTACCAAAAACGGTAAAATCGGCGAGGAAAATATCAAAAGCGACGCAAGACTTGAAAAGTTGTTGAATTGCATTGAAAAGTCGGAGAAAACTTGCGAGGACGTAAGGGTGTAAGGAGGTTAATATGGAAAGAATCAAAATCGCTATGATGAGTATGACTCACGGACATACGAGAAAATATTACGACGTTTTAAAGAATAATCCCAAACTCGAATGGATAGCCGTTTCGACCGAAAACGAGGAAGTCAAGAAGATATTTAAAAATTCCGTCGAGGGTATTCCTTGCTACGACAGCGACGAGGAAATGCTCGATAAGCACCCCGAAATAGAGGCGGTCGTCATCGCTTCGGCAAACAGCCGACACTACGAGCAGATGAAACTTTTGGCAGAGAGGAAGATAGATATTCTCTCGATGAAAATTCCCACTTTCGATATGGAAGAATACGAGAAAATAGAAAAACTCGTCAAAGATAACGGAATAGTTTGTCAAATAGAACTCGAATGTCATTACAATCCCGTTACCGTCCGTTTTAAAGAACTCGTAAAGAGCGGAAAAATGGGCAAAATCTATTCGTTTAACGCAAGAAACACCACTCTTTCTCCCGTTTGGGCGTTCCCGTGGCAGGGCGTTCCCGAACTTTCTTACGGCAAGAGGGTAAAAATCAAAGAGGGATTCGATAAGTTCAGAGGCGGAGCGCTTTGCGATCACCCGCATATTTTCGATATGATAAGAGACGTAACGGAAAGCGAATTCGACTACGTTTTCGCTCGCGTCGCTCCAAATATCAGACACGATATAGAAGAAGAGGATATGTTGTCGGTAGTCGGCAAGATGAAAAACGGAGTGGTATTCTCTCTCGATCCGTCCTGGTCGAATATGGAAGAAAGGCTCAAAGTTCCGGGACCGGGTTGGGAAAAATATCCCAAGCGTATGGAAGTCTATATGACCGCCAACTGCGAAAAGGGTTCGGTCGTTACCGACCTCTTCGGACCTAACGTCTACCATAACGGAGCGCCCAACGACAGATATACCGTCCAATATACTTATTTCGACGAATGGGTAGGCTTAGTCGACGAATTCGTCGAAAACGTAAGGCAAAGGAGACTGCCGAAAATCAACCTCGCATGGCATAAAAAGACAATCGAAGTCATGAACGCCGTATACGAAAGTATTTCGACGAATAAGCCCGTAAAATTATAAAAAACGGATAATTTATTTTACCGTTTAGTATAAAATAATAAAAGCGAAAACAAAGACGCTTTCGCTTTTATTTTTTACTCTTTTCATTTTATTTTTTTCTTGATTTCGGGGAATAAATACAGTATAATTAAATCGTAAAGTTCTGATGAACTTTTAGGAGGAAATATGAGAGAACTGAAAATCGTAGTAAACGATTACGTCAAAGCGAACGTTATCGCCGCCAAGGAATTTAAAAAATACTACGGACTTATCACGGGCAAAACGCTCGAAATAACGGATAAGGACGGAGATTACGACATCGTCGCTATCGGAAATGAAACGAATAACGATTATATCCGCGACCTTTATTTCAAAAAGGGGATAGAAAAATTTTCCTATCGCTACGGAAGCGAGGAATTTTCGCTCAAATCTTACGATTTTACCGGTAAAAAACTTCTAATTATTGGCGGAGGACGGGGAAGGGCTACTTTATACGCCGTATATCATTATTTTGAGAAATTCGGCTCCGTCCGCTATTTTTGGGACGGCGAGAGAATACCCCGTAAAGATAATTTGCCGATAGAGGGAATAGACATTTTCGAATCGCCCCGCTTTAAACTAAGAGGTCAGAGATATTTTGCGCATAGAAGTTTGCACCGTTTTCAGGCGGAGCATTGGTCTTTCGAAGATTGGAATAGGGAGATAGATTGGCAACTCAAGAAAAAACTCAATACGATCGCCCTTTTTATCGGACTCGACGACCTTTTTCAGAGGACTTTCGGTATAAGTTACGACAAGGCGGAAAAGGAATATTTAGGACCGGGATACGAAAACAGAAAGTCTTTCTGGCCGCTTAAATTCAGAGGGGAATTAAGGGAAAAGATATACGCTTATATCCACGACAGAGATCTTATTACTATGGAAAACTGCGGAACGATGACTCATTGGAACACCAAAACTCCGCAGGAATTTCTCGATAAATTCAAGCCGACTTTCTTCAAACAGACGACCGTCGGCTATTCCGACGAAAGGGCGCTCGTGTGGGATATAAGGGAGCAGAAAAATTTCGACCTTTACTTCGAACTTACGAAAGGGAATATCAAAAATTTCGCAAAACCCGAATATTTTTATACGATAGGTTTTGCCGAGAGAATGTTCTCCGACGACAGAGAAGAAAATCTCAGAATGAAACTCTTTTGCTATCATAAACTCATCGAAAGGCTTCAAACGGAATATCCGGGGAGCAAGCTCGCCCTTTGCGGTTGGGACCTTTGGTTTAAGTTTACCCCCGAAGAAGTAAAGACGCTCGCCGACGGACTCGATAAGGACACGACCTTCATAATGGACTACAACTCCGACTCTTACGACGAGGACAATTTAACCAAATGGGGAATTATCGGCGAATTTCCGCACACTTTCGGTATGTTCCACGGCTACGAGATGAACAACGACATAAGGGGAGATTACTACCTTACCGAAGAGAGAATGGAATGCGTTTTAAACGACGACAAGTGCGAGGGATTCCTCTTTTGGCCCGAACTTTCTCACAGCGACACTTTCGCCCTCGAATATTATCCCAAAAACGCTTGGAAACCCCTTTCCTATACTTTCGACGAGGGAATAGAGATTTTCTGCGACGACAGATATAACGAGGGAGAAAGGGAAGAAATGCGCTCGGTATGGCGAAAATTTAAGCCCGTAATTCCTCTTATGCATTGGAATATGGATAATTCCAAACCCGCCGTTATGCCGATGGAATATTTCTTCAATATAAATTGGAGATATAAAATCGACAAACTCGATTTCTTTGACTCTAACGTCGATAAATTTTTACCGCTCAGAAAGGATATGGTACGCTTTCTTCGCTTAAAATAAATTCGCCGAAAGCCAAAATAATAAGTTTAACGCCCGTTAAAGACACGTTTGAACAATGGAATCTCATCGAGAATAACCCAAACCGACTTTTTTCGGGAATAGCGCTCAGAAATTCCGCTTTCGTTTTATCTCGCGGAAGATATAAAAAAGCCAACGACGGCGCTACCTATTGCCTTTCCGACGGCTTAAAAGCAAATCTATGGGACTTTGTAAACTCTTGCGAGAAAATCTCCGACTTAAAGAAAATAATAGGTTTTAAAGGCGTTTGTCTTCTTTATAACGACGATACGGACAAGGAACTGTCCGATTATATAAAAACACGCAGGCTTTTTTCCTACGAGATGAGAAAGAGAATGATAGACGAGGGAATAACTTTCCCCGTCGCTTGCGATATTTCTTCTTTGGATACTCTGACCGAAAAACACCCCGTGTTTGCGACCAACCTTAAAAATTATAAAAAACGAGACCTCGAAAAATTATCCCGATACGAGGGAATAATCGTCGCTATGGGCTACGAGGACGAACTTCTCGGCAAAACTCCGTCGCTTACCATAACGGTCAAGGAAACGGGGCTTTGTTCAAGGATTTATAATTTGAAAAAAAGTTACGAAAAAATTACGCTTATAGAGAGCCATACAGTCGATTTATCCCCCTACGACGACAAGGGCGGACTATGGACTTCGCCCCTTAAATTTACTGACGAAGATAGGGAAATATTTGCAAAAACCGCTTTTGTCTTAGCGGAGGAAAGCGAGGAAGTAATTCTTCCCGTAAACGGCGTAAGAAGTTATATTTATAAAATATCGCAAAACAATTTCAGGGTGTATTTATATAACGACGACGACTTTTTCAAGGTCGAAAAGATAAAACTTCCGATTTCGATAAAACACGCAAAATCGCTGATAAAATCGGAAAATTTAAAAGGTTTTACGTCTGACGAAATTACCGTAAAACTGATGAATTGCAAAGTCGAGATAGTAGAGATAGAGGAAAAGTAAGATGATAAACACCGTTTTGGGAGAGATTAAAAAAGATGACCTTAAAGTTACTTCGGCGCACGAACACGTCTTTATAGATATGAGAAAATGCGTCGATATAACGGGCGAAGAAAAAGAAAGTTTTTTTAAGCCGTTCGACGTAAGAAACAGAAACGAAGTTTTTTCGGATCCTTACGCGATTTTGGATAACGCCCTTTTGAGCGGAATAGACGACGCAGTCTACGAACTCGAAGATTTTGCCCTTGCGGGCGGTAACACGATAGTCGACTGCACTTTGGACGAGATAGGAAGAGATCCCCTTGCGATGAGGGAAATTTCAAAAAAAACGGGAGTGAATATTATTCTCGGTTGCGGACATTATTATCATAAAGCCCACTTTTCTTACGTCAAAAAAGCGAGCGTCGAAAGTCTTGCCGACGAGATGAGAAAGGATATTTTCGTCGGTATTTGTGATACGGGAATAAAGTCGGGGGTTATCGGGGAGATAGGAACGAGCGCGACGGTTACGGACGACGAGAAAAAAGTTTTGAAAGCGGCAGGCATAGTCGGAGCGGAAAGTAATTTCGGCGTTCACGTTCACACCGACCTTTATACCGAAAACGGCTTTTTGGTCGCCGATATTTTACAAAACGAAGGCGTTAGGGCAAATAAGATTTGTATCGACCACGTCGACGTGCTTCTTCGCCCCGACTACATCAAAAAACTCTTAAAAAGGGGAGTTTTCGTAGAGTTCGACAATTTCGGCAAAGAATTTTACCTTTCCGAAAGCAGAAGGTTTGCCTACGACCTCGAAAGGATAAAACTATTAAAGGAACTCATTTCAGAAGGCTATGAAAATCAAATACTTATAAGCAACGATATTTGTCTTAAAAGTATGTGGAAAACCTTCGGCGGAAACGGCTACGGGCATATTTTAAGGGGAGTTAAGTTTATGGCGACGGAAAACGGCATTGAAGAGCAAACGTATATGAAAATGCTGACCGTAAATCCCGCCGAATTTTTGGAGAGTTAAATAATGGAAAAGAAATTTTTGTCCGACTTTTCGGACGAGGAAATAGAAAATTTTTCAGACGAAAAAAAGACGGAGATAATTTTCGGCGCGTTTTCGGGCGAATATATAGACGAAACCGTCTGCGACGTCGGGATAGTTCTCGGTAGCAATAAAGAGGACTGCGAAAGTCGGGCGGACAAGGCTTTCGAACTTTACAGAAAAGGAAAAATCAAAAAAATAGTCGTAAGCGGCGGAGTTAAGGCGGACAAAGACAGGACGGAAAGCGAAATAATGAGAGATTTCCTTGTAAGCCGAGGCGTTTTGAAAGAGCATATTTTTATCGAAAACGAGGCGAAAAACACCGCCGAAAATTTGTTCTATTCGTCGGCGATAATTCAGAGGGAAATAGTAAACCTTCTTCCGTATAAAGTCGCCGTAATAACCTCTTCTCCCCACCTTTTAAGGAGCGTTCTTCTCGCCGAGGCGATTTTGCCGAGATACGCCGTCGTCTACGGCTTCGGAAGCCATTTAAAAGGCGAAAGAAAAGACGATTGGTTTACGACCGAAAAGGGAAGAAAGTTCGTTACGAGCGAAATAAAACTCGTAAAAGTTCTGATAGACAGAAAAGTCGCGAGCGATATAAAAGTTTGATTCTCCGTTTTTACGGAGAATTTTTTTTAAATTTTTTTGCCTTGAAAGCGTCATAAAACCTTGATTTTTAAAAAATCCGTGATACAATGAGACCGAGGTGTAAATTTATGAAAAACTATTTTTATTTAATATCGAAAGCAAGAGCCGACGAACGGCTTCTTCCTTCCGAAAAAAACGTTTACGCGGTAATTTTGGAACTCTCTTATAAAGAGGGTTTTTGTTTTGCTACGAATCGCTATATCTCTTCTAAAATCGGTATGTCCGACAGGACCGTCAAGAGGGCGATTTCGAAACTTGCGCTCATCGGTTATATCCGCATTTCGAGAGAAATAGATTTTTGCGGAATAATAACGAGAAGGCTTTACCCCGAAGGCATAAAAAAGGCGACAACCGCCCCTCAAAAGGACGGCTTTGGCGAAAAAAAAGAAAATAGCGAAAGCCTTGCGGACAAAAAGCGCGATGTCGTTTGCGATAAGGCGGTGAGCGACGAGGCGTATAAAAGAGCGGAAGAAATTGCCGACCGCATTGTAAAAGAGGGCTTTGATAAGGCTTTGGAGTATTTAAAAAGAGAAAAAACGTCCAAAAAAGGTTACGACTTGTCGGAGGACGATAAAACCTTTTCCGACGTTGACGTCCCTTCGGGTAGGTCGGGCTTGTCACGGGGGGAGGACAAGGAAGTCTCCGAGGGACAACGCCGTCCCGTAAGTATGGAATATATGGTATTTAATTTAAGTAGAATAAGTAAAAAAATAAATAATTTAATAAATAATCGCGAAAGGCGACAGGAAGGAGTGAGTATGGATAATTTCGAGCATTATAGGCGAGGGCGCGATTACTATAAGGACGTTAAACCGGATAACGATATTCTCGACGATATAGTTTTTTAAATAGTCTGTCGGACAATAAAAAACCCCGAAAGAGTAAACTTTCGGAGATTACTATTAGGACGTCCAACCGGATAACGATATTCTCGACGATATAGTTTTTTAAATAGTCTGTCTGAAAATAAAAACCCCCGAAAGGATAAACTTTCAGAGATTTCATCAAATATAAAGTTTTCGGCTATTTCTTTTTGTTGAGCCTTATTATTCCGAAACTCATCGCCACTACCATTTCCATCGGAAGCCCGATCAGAAATATAAGCGGATAATAGGCGAGCGTAAAGCCGATTATAAAGAAAACGTCTATAAGAAGCAGCCATAAAAAGAGAGATACGAAGATAAAAGTAATAAACTTTTTCCCCCAAATAGCGCTGAAAATAAATTCGAGCAACGCGCAGACGGGCAGGGGAAAGACGAAACAGTAAACGGCTGTCCTCACGCTCGGAAACGACGGGTAAACGCTTACGAAAACTATCGTGGACACTAAAAGTATCGCAATCGTCGGCAGAACGGAGATAAGGACTTTGTTCTTTTTCTTGACAGATTTTGCGTATTCGGACTGTTCTTTCACCGCCTCGACGTCGTTTTGCTGGGTAACGAGAAAATCTATCGTAACGCCGAAATAATCGCCTATGCTCTTTAATACGGCGACGTCGGGTATGGATTCCCCTCTTTCCCACTTGGAAACGGCTTTGTCCGAATAATTTATCTTTTCCGCAAGTTCCGCCTGAGTTATCTTTTCTCGCTTTCTGAGCGCTATGAGATTTTGAGCGAAAATAACTTTTAAATCTTCCATATCGCTTATTTTAACACAATAATTATTTTAAATCAACTTTTTTAATCGTGGAAAATAAAATTTTATTATTTCGACTAAGTATAAAAAGTTGACATTTTTCCCGCCCGAGAGTATACTTTTCCTATGGAAAAATTCATTAAAACTTTAAGCGAGGACGAGAGGGTTCGATTTCTCTTCGTCGGCTGTTTGAATACCGCCGTCGGAATAGGCGTTACCTTTATCGTCTATCTCCTTTTCGGTTATCCCTTGTTCGAGGGAGCGGAGATACCGCCCGTCGTCAAATTCGCCGCGACTTTGTCGGGGCAGATAGTCGGCGCCGTTCACAGTTTTATATGGAATAAATTTTTTACTTTCAAGGCTCGGGGCAACGCAGGAAAAGAGTTTTTGAAGTTTATCGTGGTCTGTTTCGTTCAATATGCGGCAAATTACCTTTTAACTCTTCTTTTTAGTTCGTTTATTCCCTTCGCTTGGCTCTATACGGTTTTGGTTACCGCAATATGCACGGTTATTTCTTATTTCGGTCATAAGTTTTTCAGTTTTAAGGGGAATGATGAAAAGGAGAATGAAAAATGAAAGCGACCACCGACTTTACAGAGGGTAAAGTCTTTTCTAAACTCATAGCGTTCGCCCTTCCCATGGCGCTTGCGACTTTACTTCAAGTGCTTTTCAATACCGCCGATATGGTCATCGTCGGGCAGTTTTCGGGAGAAAAAGGCTCGATTTATCAAGCGGCTGTCGGCTCTACGAGTTCGCTCGTAAGTTTAATCGTCAATCTCTTCGTCGGAGTAGCGATAGGCGCTAACGTCGTTATGGCTAACGCCTTCGGGGCAAAAGACGAGGAAAAACAGTTCAAAGTCGTTCATTCCTCCGTTGCGCTCGGCTTGGTCGGCGGAATCTTCATTTTAATTGCAGGCGCCCTCTTTTCAAAGCCTATGCTTATTCTGATGAATTCGCCCGAGGACGTTATCGACTATTCGACGACTTATCTCACTATTTATTTTCTCGGCGCTCCCGGACTTATTCTCTATAACTTCGGCGCCGGCGTTTTAAGGGGGGTTGGCGAAACGAGGAGACCTCTTATATATCTCGCCGTTTCGGGCGTCGTAAATCTCGTGATAAACTTTATTACGGTCGTATTTATGGGGCTAAACGTCGTTGGAGTTGCGCTCGGCACCGCAGTTTCGCAATACCTTTCGGCGCTCCTCGTCATTATTTATCTCGTCAAAACGGATACGACCGCCAAACTCTATCTTAAAAAAATCAAATTCCATTTAAAGGAAACGGGCAAAATATTATTCGTCGGTATTCCTATGGGAATTTCCTCCTCCCTCTTTTCGATAGCAAACGTTATGATACAATCGTATATAAACGGCTACGGCAATTCCGCGATAGCCGGCGATTCGATAGGTAAAAATATCGAAACCTATCTCGACGCTTTCGCTTCTTCTATCGAAAAATCTGTCGTAACGATAATCGGGCAGAATATGGGCGCTAAAAAGTTCGATAGATTTCGCCTCGTCATATTGTCGGGTATGGTCGCTTGCTTTGCCGTGTGCGCCGTCTACGGCGTAATAGTCGTGTTTTTCGGCAAATATCTCGCCCTCGTATTCAATTCCGACCCCGTAGTCGTCGAATGGGCTTATAAGAGAATGGTCGTTATGGGCTCCGCCGAATGGTTTATTATGATAATGTATTCTTACGGAGGGGCGCTCAGAGGTATGGGTTACTCCATCGTTCCGATGATCGTCAACGTCTTTTTTACCTGCATTTTAAGAATACTCTGCCTTCTCTTTTTATACGACCTTTTCCCGACGTCCTCCGTCCTCGATATGACGGTCGAATTGCCGAAAATAGAACTTATTTATTCGCTTTATCCGCTTACTTGGCTTTTGTCGGGCTTGGTTCAGATGATAGACTATTATCTCTGCTTTAAAAGAGAAAAACGGAAATATAAAGAAGAAGAACTTTTACAGGTTGCGTGAAAATAAAAAACTTTTATAGGTTGCGTGAAAAATTATGAAATTTGCCGAAATTACCATTTCTACCACTTCCGAGGCGCAGGAACTCGTCGCCGATATTTTGTGGAATTACACCTCTTACGGAGTCGCCATAAGCGACGTTAAAGACGTCGTCGATTTAATGAACGACAGGTCGACTTATTGGGATTATATCGACGACGAAATTTTAAAGGGCTTAAACGATAAAGTAACGCTCGTCAAAGCCTATATCGCCTTGGAGATAGCCGACGAGACTTTCGCTAAAATCAGAGAGGACCTCGAAAATTTAAAGAAAAACGGCGGGGAGTATATAAACTTCGGAAGCCTCGAAATCGTCAGAAGGACCGTCGAAGGGGACGATTGGATAGAGATATGGAAAAAACACTATAAGCCGATAGACCTCGGAAAAGTCGTCGTCTGTCCGGCTTGGATAAACCACGAACCCAAAGAGGGACAAGTCAAGATAATAATTGACAGCAATATGGCGTTCGGAACGGGCGAACACGAAACGACTTCTATGGTTTTAAAACTCGCGCAGGAGTATATAAAGCCGTCCGATACGGTAGTGGACGTCGGAACGGGTAGCGGTATTTTAGGTATTGCCGCCGCTAAACTCGGCGCAAAAAAAGTCGTTATGACCGATATAGACTTCGTCGCCGTCAAAACCGCAAGACACAACTGCGAAATAAACGGCGTTTCGGATAAATGCGAAGTCGATTTGAATAATCTTCTCGACGAAAAAAACGTCGTCGGGGATATTCTCCTTGCGAATATTACGGCGGATATTCTGCTCGTTTTATCAAACAGCGTCGTCCAACACGTCAAAAAGGGCGGAATAATCGTTTTAAGCGGAATAATAAAGGGCAGAGTAGACGAAGTCGTGGAAAAATATTCCTCGCTCGGTTTTGAATTTGTCAAGAGGACTGACGAGGGCGAATGGATAGCCGTCGTAATGAAAAAATTATGAGAGCGGTAGTTTTTACTCTCGGTTGTAAGGTCAACGGCTGCGAAAGCGCCTACCTTCAAAGCGGTCTCGCTTCACTCGGCTACGACGTCTCGGATAAACTCTCTTACGCCGACGTGTATATAATCAACACTTGCGCCGTTACCGCCGAAGCGGAAAAAAAATCAAGACAGGCGATAGCGAGGGCGAGAAAATTCAACCCCTCGGCAAAGATAATAATTACCGGCTGCGCTTCTCAAAAATCTCCCGACGATTTTTTGAAAAAAGAGGGCGTGTTTTTGGTAACGGGCGCGAGAGCGAAAGAAAAAATCATCGAAAATCTTTATAAAGAGGGAAAATTCATAGAGGACGAAACCTCTTTCCCCGAATGGAATAATTTCGCCGAAAGCGACAGGACGAGAGCGTATATCAAAGTCGAGGACGGTTGCGATAATTTCTGCTCTTACTGCATTATTCCCTATTTAAGGGGGAGAGCAAGGTCGAGAGCCCCCGAAAAGGCGAGAGAAGAAATAGAGCATATCGCCCCCCTCGAAGCCGTTATAACGGGCATTAACCTTTCCTCTTATTCTTACGAGGGAAAGGGCGTTATTAAACTCATAGAGGGACTTAAAGGCGTAAATTGTCGAATAAGGCTCGGCTCGCTCGAACCGAGAGTCATTACCGAAGATTTTTTGAGGGAACTTAAAAATTTAAAGGACTTCGCCCCTCATTTCCACCTTTCCTTGCAGTCCGGCTCGAATAAGGTGTTAAAGAGTATGAACAGAAAATACACGAGGGAAGAGTTCGCCGAAAAATGCGATCTTATACGGAAGTTTTTCCCCGACGCCGGAATTACTACGGATATTATCGTAGGGTATTCCACGGAGAGCGACGAGGATTTCAAAGACTCTTTGGAACTTGCGAAAAAAGTCGCGTTTTCGGATATTCATTGCTTCCCTTATTCCAAAAGAGAGGGAACGGTCGGCGCCAAACTCAAAGAACTTCCCGTCGAAGTCAAAAATAAAAGAATGGACGAAATTCTCAAACTCAAAAACTTTCTTAAAAAAGCCTTCGTCGAAAAAAATCTCGGAAAGACTTTCGACGTCGTCCCCGAAGAAGAGGATGGAGAGTTTACCGTCGGTTATACCGGGAATTATCTAAGGTGTTATATAAAAAAGCCTTTTGAAAGAAAAATTTATAAAGTAAAAGCGCTTTCGCCCTATAAAGACGGCGTTATCGCGGAGGAGATATAAAAATGCAAGATTGTTTGTTCTGTAAGTTCGTAAACCGTGAGTTAAATACGGATATAATTTTCGAAAACGACGACTTTATTATTTTTAAAGACATTGCGCCAAAAGCGAAAAATCACTTCCTCGCCGTTCCAAAAAAACACTTCAAATACCTTTCGGATATGACCGAAGAGGATTCGGCGACGGTCGGCAGAATTTTAATGAAAATTTCTTCGCTTACAAAACTTTTAGGACTTGAAAAGGGATACAGGCTCGTTATAAATCAAGGCGACGACGCAGGTCAGACCGTTCCTCACCTTCATATTCATATTTTGTCCGGACAGAAAATGGGTTGGGAGCCGGCGTAAAAATAAGCAATAAATAAAAAAGGTTATTTATACCTTTAAAACGCTTGACAAAGATTTGTCATATTGGTATAATAACCGTTGTAAAAAGAGCCATAGGGCAAAGGGGGGTTGAAGAATGTCCACCATTAAAGTAGGAGAAAACGAATCGCTCGACAATGCGCTTCGCAGATTTAAGAGAAAGTGTTCGAGAGACGGAATAATCGGCGATTTGCGTCGTAAAGAGCATTACGAAAAACCTTCCGTAAGAAGAAAGAAGAAGGCTGAAGCCGCTAAAAAAAGAGGCAACAAAAACTAAAAATTGATTTTTACACCCGATAACCGACGTTATCGGGTTGTTTTTTTAAGGAGAATAATTATGGGAGCGAAAAGTATCAAATCCGCGGCAAAAGAAGCGAAAATGCGACTTAAATCGAAGTTCTGGGAAGATTACAAAAGAGAAAGGGAAGACGGCGTTAAAATGGCGATAGAAGAGGGTATCGCAAGGTCAGGCGTCGAAAAATTCTTTTTGAATAAAGTAATACGGACGATAAACGGCGCCGAAACGCAGGAAGAAAATTTCTACGCGGAAGTAAAGGAGATGATAGACGAATTCGGCAAACCCTCCGACGCCCTCGACAGGCTTATGGACAAGCCCTATTTCAAGACGCTTTCCTACGAAGGAAAGGAGAGGTATCTGTTTCGTTTATCGGAGAGATATTTAAACGCAATCGAGAGATACGACAAAGAGAGGGGGATAGAGAGAAAGATAGGCGAGAGATAGATGAAA
>CADBUU010000111.1 GCA_902797945.1 uncultured Eubacteriales bacterium
AAAAACTTTCTAAAAAGTTTAATATAAAAGAATTATGCGACTTTTTTAATATCAATAGAAACAGATATTACAGACAGATAAATAAAACAGATTCAAAAACGAAGAAAAATGAGCTATTAACTTCGTTGGTAATAAAAACTTTTAATGAACATAAATCACGTTACGGCTCAAAAAGAATAAGTGCAGCATTAAAAAAAGAAGGATATATAATTAGCTTTCAAAAAGTATCAAAAATCCTTAAAGAGAACAACCTGAAAGTAGCCACCTCGAAACGAAAAAGAAAAACAAAAACACATGACACCACCATACATGATTTTCTTAAAACTAAATACGCAATTTATTCCCCAGATATTGTCTGGTCTAGCGACATAACGGAAATCATTGTTTGCGGTGTTAAATTTTACATATGCGTAATTGAAGATTTATTTTCAAGATTCATAATATCATACAAAATATCAACGTGTAATGATTTAGAACTCTTAGTGTCGACATTCAACGACGCATTTATAAATAGGAACAGACCTAAAGACTTAATTCTTCACTCTGACAATGGTCCGACGTATAAAAGTGCAAGGTTTTCAGAATATCTTAAAACCTGTGGCGTTAAACAGTCATTTTCTAGGATAATGCATCCAAAAGATAACAGCCTAATGGAATCATTTTTTTCAACACTTAAAAAAGAAGAAATATATAGATATAATTACACTTCAACAGAAGAATTTTTCTCCTCTATAAAAGAATACATGAATTATTACAATACAAAACGGCTTCACTCAAAATTAGGATACAACACACCACAAGAAATGCTAAATAAAACTTTTTCAGATATAGATTTCCTTAAATATAAAAATAGAATAAAAAATTCGCCTTCGATTTAATTTCTCGAAGGCGTATTTTTTGTACAAATTAAAGTTTCGTGTTTAAGCAAAACAACACAAAATCTCATTAAAATGAATTAAAAAAGTTGCCACCAAAATTGCCACGATAATAAGCAAAAAATATTTTTCAACTAAAAAAAGTTCACGTTTTGTAGCGTGACACCCTGCAAATCAGGGGGTGTTTGAATGAAAACGTGAGGAATTAAGTGTGAGTTTATGTGAAAAATCTCGTGTAAAATTTCGCGTCTCCCCTGCCACGTCGGAGCAAGGCTTTTTTGTCTTGCTCTTTTGTTTAGCAAAAGAGCAAAGACTTTTCAGCCTGCTCCTCCGTTTGCGGTACCCGAAAAATTTGCGTAAATCTTTTACTTAATTTTTCGACCGCGGCACTCTCATCGCCTCGCTGTTTCGTCCACCGGACGCGCTTCGGCTCTTCGACCTTTTCCCACAAATCTTTTGTTTCACAAAATCTTTGCGGGAGCCCTATTTTTTTAATAGTTATTTCGGGCAGCAAAGACATAAACACAATAAATTGTTTAATGCTTTACGGTATTTGCAATATATTGTGTTTTCTTTTTGCTAAAAATCGAATTTTTGCGGAAATTTCAGAAGAATATTAAACTGTATAAACAAGTTTTTTCGGCTCTTTTTGGGAATTCGTCCAAAAGTGCGCATATACGGTTTAACTTCTATTTCCCAAGCAATTACCTATATAGAAAAAATTTTTTTAAAAAATAGTTGACTTGCGGTCAATTAACTGCTATAATGTAATCGTGAAGTACAATAACGAAACGAGAGCAAATAAATCAAACGAAAACAAGAGACGAATAATCGAGTGTGCTTTAAGATTGATAAACGAAAAAGGCTTTGAAAACGTTTCGGTAAACGAAATAACCGAAACCGCGGGGGTCTCGAAAGGCGCGTTTTACATTCATTTTAAGACTAAAGAGGATTTAATCGAGCAAGGAATAAATCTGTTTTACAATGAAATGAAAACGGGAGAGGATAAAGATAAAGCGAGCAGGCTCGAATACTTTCTTCTATTCTCGGTAAAGCATATCAAAAAATGCGGTATGAAAATGGCTCAGGAGTGGTTTTCCCAAAGCGTAAAAGGTAGTTTTTACGGAAAGAGTAAACTCGCTTACGACAGAAAGTCTATTGAAGAAATCGTAAACGATAAATATCTTTCCGACGAAATCGTAAGCGTGTATTACGGGGCTTTGAATTTGTGGTGTTTTACCGACGGCGAGATCGATCCCGAAAATATAATATCGGAGTATTTAAACGTAATAAAGGAGAAATTAAAATGAAAAGTCTCGTAATTTATTTCAGCAGAGCGGACGAGAACTATTTCGGCGGCACGATGCGTTATATCG
>CADBUU010000112.1 GCA_902797945.1 uncultured Eubacteriales bacterium
ACCGTAACTACGGGAGCGCGTTTTACAAGCTTCGACTCATCGTCGGAAACGTCGAACGCTTCGTTCAAAACGTCTTCGGCTGTCTTATCGAGTTTAAGTTCGAGTTCTATCCCTAAATCTGCGGCAATAAGACCGGCGTAATCGTAATCGATTGAGTCGTTTATCGTCTTCATTATGCCCTCTTTAAAGAGTTTCTTCGTTATTTCAATTGCCGAAATACCGAGTTTTTCGGAAAGCTCTTTAATGGGTATTATTTCCTTATTGATTATTGCTTTTTCGATTTTGACAATCGGCTGTTCTTCGTCGGATTTCTTGTCCTTTTTAACACGAAGTTTTCTGTAACCCGTTTTATTTTCATCAAAATCTTTAACGCTTACCTGCGTTTTTAAAAGCGACTTTTTATTTATTGCCTTTTTATCGTCAAAATTCTTTTCTGCCGACTTCTTTTTATTTCCGTAATTCTTTCCCGTATCCTTGGGAACGAAAGAAATTTCAACGGGCTTTTTTGCGCCTCCGTTTGTAAAAGGTCTCGGTTGGCGCGCTTTATCCGTATTCATTCCGGGTTTTACACCGCCTTGACGCCTTGCGTCTTGCGGAACGAATTCCCTTCTTACGGGCTTAACGTCTTTATTGCCGACAGGTCTCGGTTGCTGGCTGGCAAGTTTAACGAGATTCGGATCTTCTCCCCTTGCGATCGCTTCCTTTCTCTTCTGTTCGAGAATTTTTGCCCTTGCCTCAGCAAGCGCTCTCGCCTGAGCTTCTTCGACTGCGCGCTTTCTCGCTTCTTTTTGCGCTTTCTCGTCTAAAATCGGAGTTTCTATTTGTTTCGAAGGCTCTTCTTCGGAACGATTATCGGGAGCGGCTTCCCCGACGGATTTAACGTTATCTTCCCGAACTGATTTTCCGTTTTCGTCATCTGCGGTATTTTCGCTTACCGGCGTTTTTACTTCGTTTTCGACGTTCGGCTTATCCTCTGCGGCAGCGTCAATTTTTTTAGTCGATTTTTTCTTCGTCGACTTTTTATTCGTTTCCGAAGCCTCCTCGTTTTCTATCGGGTCTGACGTAGGCTTTTCTTCCGATTTGACGACTGCCTGCGCTTCGGCGATAGCCTGCGCCTCCGCAAGAAGCGCGGCTTCTTCAAGTTCGCGAGCCTTTCTCGCTTCCTCTTCCGCCTTTAAGGACTTTTCTTTCGCAGATATCTTCTTACCTATACTCGCAGCGACGGCTTTCGTTGCTTTCGCGCGAGAAAGAAGATCCGCCATTTCTCCGGAAAGTGAATTTATCTTTTTTAAATTTTTTAAAATATCTTCTTTCTTTTCTTCCATAATTGACCTTTATTGCCTCCCGATATAAACGAAATCAGTTCGGATATTATCCATAATAGCGCAAGACAGATTTTTATCCGTAAGCGCGATAAATTTGCAGTTTTGCTTTCTCGTCAATTCTTCGACAGTGTGAGAAAGGCATTTAAGAACGGGACATTTTTTCTTTTCGGCAAACTGTATCGCGGTTTTAATCGACCTCTCCGAAAGAGATTCGTCGGTTATCGCCAGATACGCTTTCCCCGAAAACCCGACGGCGTTTTCAAGTCCGTAAATTATTTTTCCGCTTTTAATTGAAAACCCGATATACGTCAAGATTTTATTTTCCTCGTTCAAGGACAACCTCCCCGATAGCGGAATAAACGTCATCCGGAACGCTTTCTTTTAGCGCTCTGTCGAGCGCTTTGGATTTTACCATTTTTGCAAAACATTCCTTTCTTCCGCAAAAATAAGCGCCTCTACCGTTTGCTTTCCCGCTTTCGTCTATGAAAATTTCTCCCGTGTTACTGCGGACTATACGAAGCAGTTCTTTTTTGTTGAATTCCCGTCTGCACGCAACGCACGTCCTTATAGGATATTTTTTTTCTGCCATAAACCCTCGGAATTTTGAAAATTATTTTAGAATTCCTCTACGATTTCCTCGTTTTCTTCGAAATCTTTTTCTTCAAGTTTTGCCTTGCTTTCGCTCTTTACGTCTATTTTCCAGCCCGTAAGTTTAGCGGCAAGTCTTGCGTTCTGACCGTCTTTACCTATCGCTAACGAAAGTTTATCGTCGGGAACTACAACTCTCGCAACCTTTTCGCCTTCTATTGCGCTTACCTTTAAAACCTTTGCGGGAGAAAGCGCTTTCGCAATAAATTCAAGAGGATCTTCACTCCACAATATAATGTCGATTTTTTCGCCGTGGAGTTCTTTTACGATTTCGTTAACCCTCATTCCTTTATTTCCGACGCAGGCGCCCAAAGCGTCGACGTTGGGATCGTTGCTTACTATGGCGATTTTCGTTCTCTGTCCCGCTTCTCTGCTTATGCCTTTTATCGTAACGATACCTTGCGCAATTTCCGGAACGACGTTTTCAAACAGTTTTCTGACAAGTCCCGGCGAAGTTCTCGAAACGAGTATCTGAGCGTTTTTACCTGCGCTTCTGACTTTCTTGACGTAAACCATCAACGTATCGTTTAAGTTATACGTTTCATTGGGAACTTGATCCTGCGGAAGCATCAAAGCTTCTATTTCGCCCGCGCCTATTTCAACGTATACGTTTTTATCTTCTATCCTTCTTACGGTGCATGCCTTTATTTCGTTTTCCTTATCTTCGAATTCGGCAAGAGTGTTATCTCTTTCCGTTTCTCTGAGTTTTTGGAAAACGACTTGTTTTGCCGTCTGCGCCGCAATTCTACCGAATTCCTTAGGAACGAACTCATCTTTAAGTTGATCGCCGATTTTAGCGGTCTTTTTTATTTCTTTCGCTTCTTCGAGAGAAATTTCCTTATCCGGATCCACAACCTCTTCGACGACCGTCTTTACGGCAAAAAACTTTACCGTTTCTTTTTCGGGGTTCATTTCCATTATAACGTCTCTTGCGTCGCCGGTGTGTTTTTTATACGCAATAACGAGCGCATTCGTAAGAGTCTCCAAAAGCAACTCTTTCTTTATGCCTTTTTCGCTTTCAAGATCATCGATAGATTGAAAGAAATCCTTATTCTTCATTTTTTATTCTCCTTATCAGTCAAATTTGACCGCTTCGTTTATTTTAGCAATCCTCGTAAGAGGTAATTTCAATTCTTCTCCGCCATCGGGTTTTATCGTAACGTTTTTTCCGTCGTAATCGACCAAAACGCCCTCAAAATATTTAACCCCTTTAATCGGAGCGTAAAGTTTTACTTCGACGTCAAGTCCCAACCGTTTTTTAAAATCTCTGTCCGTTTTAAGAGGTCTGTCAAGTCCCGGGCTCGAAACGTTCAAAGTATATGCGGCTCCTTGGGAAACGTCGATTTCGTCCAAAACCGGATCGACTGCGTTATGAAATTTTTCGCAAGTGTCGAGATCGACTCCGTCTTCCGTATCGATATAGATAGTTATATACGGCTCCTTGGAGACCTTCGTTTCGACTTCCACGATCTCGATACCCATCGACTGAGCCAAAGGCTCGCTAGCGGAAAGTATCTCTTCGCTATTTTTGAATTTCATTTTGCCTCCGCATAAAAATTTGAGAGTGGAATTCCCACTCCCAAATACAAGTAAATCATATTCAGTGATTAAATTATAACATAATTTAATGCTCTTTGCAAGCGATTAAAGCAAAATAGGCAAAGATTTTTTTATAAAAATCAACTCTAAAAACATTTTTGCCGTTGCATGGGCGTCGGAAAGCGCTCTATGGTGTAAAAACTCTATGCCGAAGTGGTCGCACACGGTGTTCAGTTTATAATTTTTCAGTCCGGGAAGAGTTTCTCTCGCCAACGCCAAAGTGTCGATTATTCCGTTTTTAAAATCATACCCTTCGGGTTTTGCGTAAAATTTTATAAATCCGCAATCGAATTCTGCGTTATGCGCTATCAAAACCGCTCCGTCGCAAAATTTATAAAAATCGGGAAGGACCTTCTCGAACGTCGGCTGCCCTCTTACCATATCGTCATCTATACCTGTGAGAGAGGTGATTTTTTCACTGATCTGCATTTGAGGATCTATAAGAGTCTGGAATTTTTGAGTTATTTTACCGTCCTCTATTTTCACGGCGCCGATTTCGGTGATTTTATCTCCGCCCATATAACTCGTTCCCGTGGTTTCCAGATCGACGACTACAAACGTAACTCCTTTAAGGCATTCGGGTATTTCCCTCTCGACGGAAAACATATTGCCCTGCGACATATCGACGAGCGGAGAGGGAAAAATCAACGAATATTCGGACGGAGCCTTTTTCGTCGGTTTTTCTTCGGGAACGAAGTCTTTCGGCAGTTCACAAAAAGACAAATCGTTTATTTTATAGCTCGGCATACCGTTATACGCCGATAATTCTCCCGACGTCAAAACAGTCGTTCCGACTTGAATTTTCTCAAATTTCTTTTCCTTTTCTTTGGTCATAAATATCTTGCCCGATATTTTGCCCGTTTTGTCGTCCAACTCGATTATATAAAACGGTTTGCCCGTCTTGGTTTCCTTTTGGTTGATTGCCGTAATAACGCCGCAAAAACTCGCCTTTCCGTATGCAAGGGCGCTATCGGCAATATACACGGCGTAAGGCTCGATTTCTTCCCCCCAAAGTCTTACGGGATCGATAACTTTGATGGTCCTGCATTTTATTTTTTCATAAGCCGATTCGGGTTCGGAAACCTTTAAAAGAGAAGAATCAACCACCGCTTCGCCTACCGATTCGACATTCCCTATAAATTCGTTGCAAAAATTTTCCGAAAGGTATGCGGAAATTTTTTCCAAAACGCCGTTTTGAACGATATAATTTATCATATCGTCGTTCGACTTTATAGTATATTCGCACCTATCGTCAGTAAATACGAAATCAAAATTCATTTCCTTCGTATGATGAGAAACGGATGCAAATTTATTTTTTATAAAATATTCGATTTCTTTTTCCACAAGTTCCTTATCGGCAACGATTTTCTTTACTTCGACTGAAAAACCCGAAAACTTGTCGGGAACGAAATCTTTTAAAATTTCTTTGATTTTTTCGACGCCGACGTCGTCGAGCGCCCTATCGTTGATAAACTCGAAATTAAGGTTGTAATTCGTCTTATCGACAATCAGTCTTTTTAATTTTATCCTCTCGGCTTTTTCGACGGAATTTCTTATTTTACCGACGATTTCAATTGTTTTATCCGACAATTTTGTTTAGTTCCTTTATAAATTCTTCATCAACGTTATCAAACGGGACTTTCTTATAAATTTCTCCGTTTTTGAAAAAAACGCAAAAACCGCTCCCCCCCGCGACTCCGAGATCGCAATCTCTCGCCTCGCCCGGCCCGTTAACCACGCATCCCATTACCGCTATTTTCAAAGGTTTCTTTATTCCCGCCGTTAATTTTTCGACCTTTTCGGCAAGTCCGACGCTGTCGTATTCCGTCCTTCCGCAAGTCGGACAAGAAATGACCTCGACATAATTTTTATCTAAACCTACGCTTCTCAATATATTTTTCGCAGCGTATATTTCCTCGATAGGGTCCGCGGTCAGCGAAACCCTTATCGTATCGCCGATACCGTCTAAAAGAAGGGAGCCTATGCCGACGCAACTCTTTACAAGTCCCATTTTAATCGTTCCCGCCTCGGTTACACCGACGTGTAAAGGATAATCGGTTTTTTTACTCAAATATCTGTAAGTTGCGACGGTCAAAGGAACGCTCGAAGCCTTAGCCGAAATAACGATATTGTCGACGCCGAACTTTTCAAGAATCGAAACGTTATTTAAAGCGCTTTCGGCAAGAGAAATTTCGTTTTTGCCGTATTTTTCAAGCAAACTTTTTTCAACGCTTCCGCTGTTAGAACCGACTCTTACAGCAGTTCCGGAAGATTTAAGCGCTCTCGCAACCTCTTCGACGTTTTTTTCGCTTCCTATATTCCCGGGATTTATTCTTATTTTATCGGCTCCCCCGTCTATTGCGGCAAGCGCGTATTTGTAATTAAAATGTATATCCGCAACGAGAGGTATTTTAATTCTCTTTTTTATTGCGGAAATAGCGGCTGCGTCCTCCTCGTCTTTAACCGAAACCCTTATTATATCGCACCCCGCTTGAACGAGCCTTTCCGTCTTTAAAACGACTTTATCGACGAGAGAAGTTTTAACGTTTAACATCGATTGTATCGCAACTGCGTTACCTCCGCCTATCGATATATTACCGATTTTTACGGCTTTCGACATTATTTTCCCCTCCGTTTAATTCGTAAATTATCCTCAACCCGTTAAGCGTCAACGTTCTGTCGACGATGTCGATACAGTCTACTTCTTTTTGTATCATTCCCGACATTCCGCCCGTCGCAACGACAAACGTATCCTCTCTTCCAAGTTCTTTTTTTATTTTCGAAACGATATTATTAACAAGCCCGGCAAAGCCGAAAACTATCCCCGCTTGCATACATTGAACGGTATTTTTTGCAATAATCGACGGTGGCGTCTGCACGGTGATATTAGGTAACGCAGCCGTCCCGTTAACGAGCGAATCGAGAGAGCCTTTTATCCCCGGAGCAATGACTGCGCCGATAAATTCGTGATTTTCGGAAATTATATCGAAAGTCGTCGCGGTTCCGAAATCAATACAAATAAGCGGAACGCCTTTTTTGCCGAAACGGTTTATCGAACTGACGCAATCGACGATTATATCCGCCCCTACTTCCTTGCTGTTCTCGATTTTAATATTAAGCCCCGTCTTTACGCCGGGCCCTACCACTAACGGCTCCAAACCCAAAAAATCTCTGCACATGTGCTGAATGGTATAATTGAGCGAAGGAATAACCGACGACATTATGACGCCCGTTATTTGAGATTTCGATATATCCGCGCTCTTTAATAGGTCGCGAACTACCACGCCGTATTCGTCGGAAGTCGCTGTTTTTCTCGAATTTACTCTGAACGTCGCTTTAAGTTCCCTTCCGTCGAAAACGGCATATTTAATATTCGTATTTCCTATATCTATACAAAAAATCATATTTTACCTTTATCTATCTATTATTTTAATTACTTTATAAATTGCCGGAGCAAAAATGAGATTTACGGCAAACTCTATAAAGAAATTATAAGTTACGACTATTACTAAAATAACGTATAACGGGTTCATTCCGGTCACGTCCAAACCTGCCGAAGCCAGAAAATCATAAAGCGGAGTTTTTAAAATCAACATTCCGAGAACAAACACTCCGGTATTAACGACGGGAACTACGCCTGCCGAAACAAAGGTAGCAACGTATTTGTTTTTATTATACAACAGTTTATAAACGACAGATCCTGCGGCTCCCGCAAAAGTCGTTTTTAAAACGCAAACCAAAGTAAGAATTACGGGATTGGCATAGAAAAGCGCGCCGGTAAACGGCTCCAAACCGGTTATTCCCTGAATCAAAAAGACAACGCCGATTATCGCGCCCAATCCTGCGGAATATCTTACACCTAATATCATTCCGCATAAAACGAGAGGAATAAGCGTAAGATTGACGTTTACGGGACCTAAATGAATATTCCCTCCCACAAACAGTAAAACCACGGTAACGGCGGTCAGTATTGCGAAATAGGCTATCTTTTTCGCAAAAGACATTTTTGAAAAGTTTTGCATAATTACCTCCAATCGAGCTCTTTTACGATGCCCGTTAGAAAAAAAATAGATTTTTGTCAGACCTTTCGTGTCTGCATTTTATATTATATTACAAATTTATTTTTTTCACAAGCGTTTTTCGTCCCGTAAAAAACAATCGCCGTAACAATTTTTACGTCGTAAAAATATAATATACTGATAGCAAATAACTCGGGTTTTCCGATAAACGCTACCCTATTTTCATAAAGGAGGAAATTATAATGAACTTTTTTGGTTTCGGCAACGATAACTGTTGCCTTTGGATTCTCATAATCCTTTTGATCGTATGTCTTTGCGGAAACGGTTTTCTAAGCGGAATATTCGACAAACTCTGCAATTGCGGATGCTTACTTCCCATTCTTCTCGTTTTGCTGTGCTGCTGCAAAGGCGATAAAGGCGGAATGAATCTCGGATTCGGCTGCAAATAAAATACATAAAAGGGGTTATCGCATTTGCGATAACCCCGAATTTTTATTTTTCCATACCGGATAGCGCCGAGGAAATTTCTTGATTTTTGGCTTTTTTACCGTAATCGTCCGTAGCGTTTTTATTTCTATCGCCGTGATTTAAACACCCGGCGCCGTTTATACAACCGCCTACGCACGCCATACCTTCGATAAAGTTATTCGGAAGAATTCCCCTTTTTGCAAGCATTAAAGCCCTTTTACACTCGTCTATCCCGTTACAAGGAAGCGCTTTAAGTTCAAATTCGGAGCCGGACTCTTTCAGACCTTCTTTAACCGCCTCCGAAACGCCTCCGCTCCTCGCGAAAATCCTACCGAAATATGACGCGTGATCGACCTCGTCGGAAGGAAGTGATTTTACGTCTATATCTTTACTGTCAATAAGCGCTTGTAACTCTTCGAAAGTTATAACGCTATCTATAAGTCCTGCATAGTTAGATCTCTGAAATTCAAATTTTTTAGCCGTGCAAGGTCCGATAAAAACGGTTTTGCAATCGGGTTCCTTATCTTTAAGGTATTTCGCAATAGTTCCGGCAGGAGAAAGATTGTGAGAAATATTATCCTTTAATTCGGGGAAATTCTTTTCGACGTATGATACGAACGCAGGACAGCAAGACGAGGTGAGAAATTTCTTTTCTTCAAGTTCGGCAGCCTCTTTTGGCGCGACCATATCAGCGCCGAGCGCAACTTCGTAAATATCGTCGAAACCGATAAGTTTTATCGCCGACATTATCTGCCCCGTTTCGGCATAATTGAACTGACTTGAAATTGACGGCGCTACGAGAGCGTAAACCTTTCCGCTTTGATTTTTCTTCATTATAAGGTCTATAACGTCGAGAATATACGACCTGTCGGTAATCGCTCCGAAAGGACACATATACACGCACGCTCCGCACGATATACACTTATCGTAATCGATTTTCGCCTCTTTTTGTTCTCCCGTGGAAATAGCGCCGACTCTGCAACTCATCTCGCAAGGTCTTTTTCTGTTTAATATTGCGTTATAAGGACAAGCCTTAGAACACATTCCGCATTCTACGCATTTCGATTTATCAATAATCGCCTTTTGATCTCTCCCGAACGAAATTGCGCCGACCTTGCAGGCTTCGGCGCATCTATGCGCAAGACAACCTCTGCAAGCGGAAGTAACTTCATATCCTCCCGTCGGACAGTCGTCGCATGCAATATCGATTACCTGAATAACTTTTCTGTTAAATCGATTACCCCCTACGGCGAACTTAACTCTTTCGTTTATTATCGCCCTTTCTTTATATACGCAACAACGCATCGTCGGAATTTTTCCCGGCGCAATTTTTTCGGGAATTTCGTTGATATTTTCAAGCAAAGTTCCCGCCCAAGCGTATTTGGCGACTTCCTTTAAAACTTTATATTTAATAACTTGAACTTTCGTATCGAACTTATGCATCTCTTTCTTCTCCGTTTATCCATCTCATCAATTTCTTTTTTATATCGTCGGAAACCTTGACAAGTTGGGCGGCGGCGACGATGGGCGTCCAATCGTCGACGTATTTCATCGGCGTTCCCGTCATCTCGCAATATGCCGACAAATATTTATCTGCTATATCCTCTTTGCCTTCCATTCTGAAAACAAGCGCCGTTTTAGCGGCGTCTGCCGTAGCGTTTCCCTGACTTGCGTGCGCCCAATCGACGACGAACGGACGACCGCCCTCGGAAATAATGACGTTAGAAGGGTTAAAATCCCCGTGGCAAACGTGATTGTGCATAGGCATATTATTGAGTCTTAAACACAAATCGTATCGGGTTGACGCGTCGAGTTCGCATTGCATTATCTTGGTTGTCATTTTATCTTTGAATTTCGTAAGCAACGGACTTCTTTTTTCGTGTATGGATTTTTGTATTTCTATAAATTCTCTGAGATAACCGTCAAAAGACGAAGAGTCTTTTTGCATTAAACTTTCGAGAGTTTGTCCCTCGATGAAGTCCATACTGACCGCCCATTTGCCGTCAATCAAAGTAACTTCTCTTATCTTCGGTATATTTATCCCTATCTCTTCGACTCTGATTTGGTTTAAAACCTCGTTAAAAACGTTGGCTTTAGAATATTTTTGACTAAAAACCTTTATAAGGCAGTTTCCGTCTCTATAAAAAGATTTATGTTCCGTTTTAAATAATAAATTGTCTAAATTCATATTTTCCTCTTTTTATAATTCTACCACTATAAATATTTTTTGTCAATAAAAAACGCCTTCTCCAAAGAGAAAGCGCCGTGTATTATGCCTTACCTACGCTGCCGAATAATTGAATTTTGTTTTTGACAACTTCTTTTATAACGTTGACCTTTACGTTCCTCGTTTTAAGATAGCCTATTTTCTCTTCTTCTCCGAGTTTTATAGCGGCGTCGCCCGCAAGACAAAGGTCAGTAAAAATATTGACTTTCGCAATACCCTCTTTAATTGTATTTCTGAAATCGTCGTCCGAAAGCCCGCTTCCGCCGTGAAGAACGAGAGGAACGTCCACTTCCTTTCTTATTTCTTTTAATCTTTGAATGTTAAGTTTCGGTTTTGTTTTATAAACGCCGTGAGCCGAACCTATCGCAACAGCCAAAGCGTCAACGCCCGTCGCCTCGTAAAAACTCTTCGCTTCTTGCGGTGTCGTATACATATCTGTCGCTAAGTTATCGTTGTTTACAGCCTCGCCGACGTGTCCTATTTCACCCTCGACGCTCGCCCCGAAAGAGTGGGCGATTTTAACCATTTCGGAAGTTAATTTAATATTTGTATTATAGTCTTCCGCCGACTTGTCATACATAATCGAAGTAAAACCGAGTTTTAACGCTTCCAGACAACGATTGAAAGAATATCCGTGGTCAAAGTTAACGACGACCGGAACGGAGGCGTTTTTAGCGGCCGCAATTATGGAAGGACCTATAAGCGATAATTCCCCGTAAGGGAGCAAAACTTCCGCCGTTCCGATTATAATCGGCGATCTTAGTTCTTCCGCCGCGGAAATTGCGGCTTGAAGCATATCGGTATCGGTCGTATTGAAAAGACCGACGGCATAATGCTCTCTTTGCGCCTTTTTTAAAACCTGTTCAAGATTTACAAGCATATATTTCTCCTCTTAAAACTTTTGCAAAAATCTTTAATCTCATCTTCCGTTCTTACTCCGCTCGTCGCGTCTGCCTCGGTCAGCGCGGTCACCGCAGCCGAAGAGGCAAGTTCGAGAATTTCATAATCGGAATACCCCTTATATATACCTATCAAAGCGCCTGCGCAAAAAGCGTCTCCGGCGCCCGTAGTTCCCACAATCGAAGTTCTCGGAAAATCGTATGACGGCAAAATCGTAGCCCCCCTTTCGGATATGCAAATTCCGAATTCCGGAAGGTGTATTATAACCCTTTCGCCAACTCCTTTCGAATATAACGATTGAGCGATTTCCACAAGTTTTTCCCTTTCCGGTTTTATACCCGTCAAAAACCCCGCTTCAACTTCGTTTATTATAAGATTATCCGTAAATTTCAGACATTCTAATACGTTGTCATAATTTTCCGAAGGCTGACTAACGAGGTCGATTGAGGTCTTTATTCCCCGTTTTTTTGCTTCGCGAAGTATTTTTATTCCATCGCCGCCGTCGACCTTTTTTAGCAAAAGGAAATATCCGAGATGAAGCATTTCGGCGTTGAAAGAATCGAAATTCATATCCGTAAAACCGAAATCTTTACTCGCTCCGGGATAGGTAAAGAAAGTTCTTTGCCCTCCCGTAACGCTCATAACTTCAGTCTTGCTCGTCTTGTCGTCGGAAAAAGAAATTCCGTCGACGTCAACCCCGCTTTTTTCAAGCGTTTCGTTTACGAATTTTCCCTCGTCGTCCTTGCCGATTTTCCCGTATGCATAAACGGGAATATCGACTCCTATTTTTTTTAGGTCAATCGCAACGTTCGGGACGCAACCTCCGACTGCGGATTTAATATCGTTTATCGAAATCAATTCGCCTTCTTGCGGAAATTTATTTATTTGGTTTATTTTGTCAACGAGAATAGTTCCCGCAACCGCAATACCTTTCATATATCAGTTTGCTTCGGGAACAAGCGGACCCGCAAGTTCTTTAAGATAGAACAATTTACCGGGAAGCGTAGGAATAAAACTCGAAGTAACGTGTCTGTCGGGTCCGTAACGAAGAGTCATCCAAAGAGACATACCCTGCCATTGCATTCCCCTCGACAATGCGCCGTCTGCGCCGCCGATTGCGTAATCTGCGGAGAACATAAGAGCGGGGCCGATAGTATTCGCTCTGCAAGGAACGAGCGTCGTTCTCGACTTAAACGAAGTGATTGCGTTTTGCTCAACCGTCAACGGATGAAGTTTTACCGCAACTCTATACGGCTGTTTCATCCATTCTTCGTCCGAATTGAATTCGGCGCCGATAGTCGGTTCCCAAA
>CADBUU010000113.1 GCA_902797945.1 uncultured Eubacteriales bacterium
CGCATTTTTCTTCGTTTTTATATTATATTCCCAAAATAATTTTTTAGTGTTTAAACAATGTTTTTTTAGCCCATAATATAGTTGAATAAAATAAAACGGGACTCGTTAAACGGTTGACTTCTTCGAGAGCGAGCGGAACGGAATACGAATTTATTCCGCAAGCATTTAAAAGTTTAAAATACGATTAAAACGAGTTCTGTATTTTATTCGACTAAAAGGAGGGCTTATTATGGATAAATGCAATATGAACATCAGGTGCGACGTCAAAAATTGTCAGCACAACTGCGACGGCGCTCATTGCTATCTCGACAGCATTAAAGTTACTTGCGGCGAAAGAAGTTGCACCGTCTGTCAAGATTACGAAGAAAATTTATATTAAAAATTCCGGACGGAATCGAAAATTTTCGATTCCGCTCTTTTTTATTAAAAATTTTAAAAAAACACTTGACAATAAAATATCGTATGCGATATAATAAAGTAAACGGAGGAAGAAATTGTGGAAAAAGAAGATAAATACGATTTGCTTTTACTTAAAAATCAACTTTGTTTTCCGACCTATGCCGCGGCAAATAAAATAATAAGGCGTTATCAACCCCTTCTTAAAGATCTCGGGCTTACTTATACACAATATATAGTGATGATGGTAATGTGGGAAAAGGAAAAAGTAAACGAAAAAGACCTCGTCAAATGTCTTTATCTTCAAGCCAACACCCTTACGCTGTTACTAAAAAAATTACAGGATAAAGAATATATAGCGATATCGAAAGACGAGAACGATAAACGAAATATAGTTATAACGCTTACGGAAAAGGGAAAGAAATTAAAGGAAAAGGCGGTTAACGTTCCGCTGACGCTCGCGAAAGAACCTTGGATAAGCGCAGAAGAAGCCGTTATTTACAAAAAAATATTATATAAAATATTAAACGACGGAAAGGAGTAAGAAAAAATGAAAATCAAAGCGATAAAATTCAGAGAAGGCGGTTTTGCCACTCAACCATTCGTGTTCGGCGGAGAAGAAGGACCGGAAAAATTCGACTTTACGGTTAAATATCGTTCGGGATTGCAAAACTATCTAATCGACACGGGAAGCGAAGTAATACTTGTAGACACCGGACTTCCGATCGAACAACCCGAGGAAGTTCCAAACGAAACTACGCCTATCTACACCGGTAAAAATATAACCGATTATATGACGGCGCTTTTAAATCTCGGTTACAAACCGGAACAGATAACTAAAATTCTTCTTACCCATAAGCACGCAGACCATTCGGGCTGTCTTGGAAAATTCCCCAACGCAAAGATTTTCGTAAACGCCGAAGAAACGGGAGCGGCAGAACTTACAGGACTTAATAACGTCGTCCCCGTAAACTTTACGGACGGCGCTTATCACAACTTCCCCGAATCCCAAAAAATAGCGGACGGCGTCTATTATATCAAAGCGAAAGGACACACAAACGGAAACAGCATAGTCATTGCGGAAAACGACGGGCCTTTCTATATGATCCACGGCGATATAACCTATACCGACGAAGCGTTGTATGAAAATAAACTTTCAGTAGTTTTCGAGGACCTTGCGGAAGCGAGAAAAACTCTCGACAGGGTAAGGGAATTTATCTCTCATAATCCTACGGTCTATCTTTCGACGCACACTCCCCTTGGATATGAAAACCTCGAATCGAAAAAAGTAGTCGACCTCAATAACCCCCCTGAAACTATTCCCGTCGGAGAAGTCGTTTTCAAGACCAAAACGGGAAAATACGTCTGCTCGGTATGCGGCTACGTCTACGACCCGAACGAAACGGGCGTTCCATTCGAAGAACTCCCCGACGATTGGCGCTGCCCGAGATGTAAACAACCGAAAAGCAAATTCAATCAAGCATAAAAAAATAAATGACATAGGCGAGCAAACCGCTACGCCAAAAGGAGGTATATATGTCGTTTTATGATTATAAAGTAAAAAGAAGAAGAGAGGGAGAACTTGACCTCGGCGAACTCAAAGGAAAAGTCGTTCTCATCGTAAACACGGCGACGGGTTGCGGATTTACGCCCCAATACAAAGGACTTGAAGAACTCTACGGAAAATATCACGACAAGGGACTTGAAATACTTGATTTCCCCTGCAATCAATTCGGAAATCAAGCGCCGGGCTCGGACGATGAGATACATGAATTCTGCACGGCAAAGTATAAAACGACTTTCGACCAACTTGCAAAAGTCGACGTAAACGGCGAAAACGAAGAACCTCTTTACACCTATCTTAAACAACAAAAACCCGACGAAGAGGTCAAGGGATTCAAAAATAAGCTGGCTATGGCTGCGATAAGCAAGATAAGCAAAACGGCAAAGACAAAGAGCGATATAAAATGGAATTTTACAAAATTCCTCGTCGACAAAGAGGGAAACGTAGTCGGCAGATTCGTTCCGACGGTTACCCCCGAAGAAATAGAAAAAGAAATCGTAGCTTTATTATAACGTCTGACGACGTTGTATTACGACGCTCGGATAATTGCTAATATCACTTATATTATAAAAAGGAGAAAAATTATGGCAGTAATTAAAGTAGGAAAAGAAAATTTCGAAAGTGAAGTTTTAAACTCGGAAAAACCGGTTTTGGTAGATTTTAATGCGAATTGGTGCGGACCATGCAAAATGCTCAAACCCATTCTCGACGAAGTCGCGGAAGAAAGATCGGACGTTAAAATCGTCTCTATAAACATCGACGACGAAGACGAACTCGCCGAAGATTATTCGGTATATTCTATCCCCTGCCTCGTTCTTTTCAAAAACGGAGCGGAGGCGAAGAGAAGCGTAGGTCTTATACCCAAAGCCGAAGTTGAAAACTTCATCAACGAATAATATGTTCGATATTATTATAATAGGCGCAGGTCCTGCCGGACTTACCGCCGCCATCTACGCCAGACGAGCTGAAAAAACAGTCCTCGTTTTAGAAGCGAAAAGTTACGGAGGGCAGATAATAAATACGCCGGATATAGAAAACTATCCCGTTTGCCCGCACATTTCGGGATTTGATTTCGCAACCGGTTTATACGAACAAACCAAGGCTCTCGGCGCTGAATTCGTCTTTGAGAAAGCAGTAGATATTATAAACGGCGAAAAGATAAAGGAAGTCGTTACCGAAAAAGGGAAATACCAAGGCAAGACTATAATTATCGCGACGGGTTCTGAAAACAGAAAACTCGGAGTTGACGGCGAAGATCGACTTATAGGCAGAGGAATTTCATATTGCGCCACTTGCGACGGTGCCTTTTATCGCAAAAAAACGGTCGCAGTCGTAGGCGGCGGCAATACCGCCTTAGAGGACGCCCTGTATCTGTCGGATATAGCTGAAAAAGTATATCTTATCCACAGACGGGATACTTTCAGAGGCGAGGAAGCGACGATAAAAAGGTTAAAAGAAAAAACCAACGTCGAATTCGTTTTAAATTCGACAGTTACGTCGCTAAACGCCGAAAAGAGATTAACTTCGATTGAAGTTAAGGATAAAGACGGCAAAGTGACGCAACTGTTCGTCAACGGACTTTTCGTTGCGGTAGGAAGAATACCCGAAACCCAAAACTTCGGCAAAACGGTCAATCTCGACGAAAGCGGATACGTCGTAGCAGGAGAAAACTGCATAACAAACGCAGACGGTATTTTCGTCGCGGGCGACAACAGAGTAAAGTCGGTGAGACAACTCGTAACGGCAACGGCGGACGGAGCGATTGCCGCAACCGAAGCGGTAAAATATATCAATCAATTTTAATTTGACGATAAAACGGACTCCTGTTTTACACAAGAGTCCGTTTTTCTATACTTTTATTTTACGCCGAAACGGCTACACTCGAATAAACGGTCGTTTTAGAATAGGAATATGCATTGTTGAAATTATAACTTTCTCCGTTTATTTTCACGGTATGGCTTCCCGAAGAATGTAGCGACAGAGAATAGGTATTAACTCCGCTTCCGGCGCTGACTCTGCCGTATCCGAGAATTATAAGCGTTCCGCCCGTCACGGAAACGGTTTTGTCCGCGTCGATAGCCGCAGCCATTTCGCTATTCGGCCCCCTCGCAATAACTATACCTCCGCTTTGAGAATAAGTTCCGTTGCTGTCTATTCCGTCGGTATCTCCGCTCGGTGAAACGGCAACGTCGAGATATCCGCCGTTTACGACTATCTGCGGCGTCGTTACTCCGCTGCAAGCGTTTATGCCGTCGTCGTTTGCGGCGACCGTCGTCTTTCCTCCCGATACCGTAATTATATTACCTTCGAGTCCTTCGTAAGAACTGTCGATATAAATATTTCCGCCCGTAATATTAAGTTTATAATCGGCGTGTATTCCGTCAGCGCCTTTTACGGTCTGCTGACCTCCCCAACCGCCGGGGCCCATTCTTCCGCCGGGGGTTTTATTTTGCGGGGCGTAAACGACCATCGTTACGCTTCCGCCGTTTATATTGATAGTTCCAACTCCTTTTCCGCCGTCCTCGAACGTCGTTCCGTAATCGGCGTGAAGCCCGTCGTCGTAACTTTTTATATCTATACTTCCGGCGTTGACGTTCAATTCGTTCTGAACTTTTACCCCTTTATAAGAATCCACGCTTGCGTTCGATGCCGTATATCCGCTGTAAGAGCCGGTATATATATTGACGGTAGGAGTATTCCCGTCCGAGTCCTCGCTCATTACAAAATCGTGAGCCGACTGTATGCCGTCGCCTGCGGCGTAAACGGTAAGGTTTCCGCCCGTCAGAACTATATCTCCCCTCGTGTTGCCGCTTTTATCCGCATCGGTATTTTCCGTCTTAACGCCGTCTCCGCAAGTCGAAATCGCAACTATATTTCCGCTTGCGACGTTTATCGAATCGTTGCCCTTTAAAGCGTTGTTATAAGCGGTTACTTTAAGAGAAAGTTTTTGCAATTTAAGGTCTTTGGTCGTATGAACGCCGTTGTTATAATTTCCGACTACGACAAGCGTTCCCGTTCCTTTCAACTTCAAATCGCATTTAGCGTAAATTGCGCCTTCACCTTGCGTATCGTCGTCGATAGTTTTTGCGTCCCTCAAATCTTTCACCGTGTTTTCGGTTCCGCTTTTAGCCGAAATCTCAACTTTATCGGCAGACAAGAGTTTTATGGGGGAATCGTCAGAATTAACGATAGTAACGCCTTGTAATTCCAAAACGACTTCGTCCTCGTCGCCCGCTTCGACTAATATCTGACCTTCGAGATATCCTTGCATCGAATACGTTCCGGCAGAGGTTATCGTATATACTTTGTCATTGACGGTAAAAGTTCCGTCCGAAGTCATCAAAGAAAAATCACTCGTTGCTTCGGACGCAGTTATGGAACTGTCCGTCAAAGCAGACTCGGTTTGCGTTTGGGTTTGAGTCGTTCCGCTTTCGCCCGTATTGTTATTGTTACCGCTCGTTTTACCTCCGCACGCCGCAAGCGACAGAGTTAAAACGCATAACGTAGGAATTAAAAGTTTTGTGAAAAGTCTTTTTTTCATTTCACGTTACCTCCTTTTTTCTACGATTATATCCTTTCAACCTTAAATCAACCTAAAAATTTAAAATGTTTTCAAAAAAATTTTTTATTATTAAAAGCATTTTTAAATTAAAAATATTTATCATTATATGATATAATATAAGCGAGAATAAGCAATTCTTGCAATTATTCGAGCGCAATATTACATCATCGTCAGATGATATAATTTAAAAAAAGGGAAAAACCCGTAAATAAAAAGGAGAATAAAATGAAACTGAACAACGGAATAGAAATGCCTTCCGTAGGCATCGGAACTTTTATGCTTTCGCCCATCGATGCGTATTCGTCCGTAAAAGAGGCGCTTAAAATCGGTTATAGGCTCGTAGACACGGCAAACGCTTACGTCAACGAAAAAGCGGTCGGAAGAGCGATAAACGAAAGCGGTGTTAAAAGACAAGAAATTTTTCTTTCAACCAAAATCTGGCCGAGCGAATATTTAAACGATAACGCCGTAGACGAAACGCTTAAAAGACTCAACGCAGACTACGTCGACCTTATGTTCCTTCATCAACCTTGCGAAAACTACCTTTACGCCTATAAAAATCTCGAAAAAGCATACGAAGAGGGAAAAATAAGAGCGATAGGTATATCAAATTTCGAAGGCGAATATATAGACGACGTCCTTAAAAACTGTAAAATACGTCCTCAGGTAATACAGGTAGAAGCGCACCCGTATTTTCCTCAAACAAAGTTAAGAGAAACGCTCGATAGATACGATATAAAACTTATGAGTTGGTATCCGCTCGGACACGGCGACAAGTCGCTTATAGAAGAGCCTGTATTTAAAGAACTCGGTAAAAAATACGGAAAGACCTCCGCTCAGATATGCCTACGTTGGCACGTCGATATGGGATTTTCTGTAATACCGGGAAGCAAAAACCCAAAACATATAGCGGATAATTTCGACATTTTGGATTTCTCTTTAACAAAAGAGGAAATGCAGGAAATAGCAAAACTCGACAACGGAAAAAGATATTATCACAGAACCGACGCCCAACTCAAACAGTTTTCCTTGTGGAGACCTCAATTTGAAAAATAATAAAAAACCGACCTATAAGGCGATTTTCATAAAATAGAGCAAAATAAAAAGCGGACGAAAAGGCGTTCCCTATAAGGGATTTTTTGAAACATTAAAAATTTATAGGAAATTGCACTTTCAAGCGGAGAAAAATCGGATTCCATTA
>CADBUU010000114.1 GCA_902797945.1 uncultured Eubacteriales bacterium
AATTACGGCAATTATAGAAATCGTCTGCGCAGGAGAAAGAAATGGCAAAAACGCTCCCCTTTCGTCAATCCTTAAAAACTCTATAAAAAATCTCCATATTCCGTATCCGATTAAATAAATCATCAAATTATTCTTTTTGCCCTTAAAGTAATTTACCGAAAGAACTGCGAAAAGCAAAAACAAAAAAACACTTTCGTATAACTGCGTTGGAAGATAATAACCATATTCGTATCCCTCGATTGTTTGAACGTGCATATGAAACCCCGGGAAACCGTCTGTTTTCAGCCCGTAACAGCACCCTGCCATAAGACAGCCGAGCCTACCGAAGCCGTGAGCGACGGTAATACAACACGGCGCAACGTCAAGAAGCTGACCAAAAGAAGAAAGATGCTCTTTTTCTTTAAATAAAAATTTTCCAATAACGAAAAAACCAAGAATAAAAATTATAGCGCCGCCTATCAGTCCGCCGTAAAACGTCAAGCCTTGCAACTTGAACTCTCCCGTTTTAAAATAATTAAAAATAGATTGAAATAATTCCGCGCTATACAACCCTACGAATATCGAAACAACACCTAAAACCATATAAAAAATTTGAATTTTAGATTTCATTTTCGATTTCGTAGTATAAACGTCGAATACCAATAAAGCGGCTATAAATCCAATACCTAAAAATATATCGTAGAGATCGATATTCCCAATAACGTTATACGGATACATAGATACTCCTTTACAGCCTGTTTAATTCGCCGATAATACGAATCGCAAACGCTGAAAATAATACAGAGGAAATAATAGCAATAACAGCATTTAGCGCCACGAAAGACCAATTTATTGATAATAAAACGTGAAATATAAATTGAAGAACGATTGCTAACGGAGCGAAAACGTCGCTGTTTTGTTTTATTTTGACCGGAAGAGAAAGAAGCCCTACAAGCCATGCGTAAACAAAACACCAAGTTGTAAAAATAAATGGCTTGAATAGTCCTTTATAGAGGAAAACGGATATAATATTCAAATATAAATCGTTTTCACCGAATTGATTTTGTAAGGAATGATGTAACTCGTTTCTTTGAGGTGAATTCAAAATTAAAAAAATATCGCTACCAAGTTCCGAAACGGTTTTTATGAAAATATATCCTATAAACATAAAAACAACTAAATAAGCGGATGTTTTTAAATCGTCTTTTTTCTTAAACATTACAATTGCCACGGATAAAGCGAGCAATAAAATATCGTTAAAAATCGACGATAAAAAATCAGCGAGCCAGATTGAATTTCCTGTCAATACAGGGATTTTTTCTTGGAATATTTTAGATAATACTGCCGCTAAACACCCAAAAAGAAAGCAAGATACGAAATCTAAAATCGTAATTTTTGACTTGTCCGACAATTCGTAAAAAAATAAATATAAAAAGAGGGGGAAAAGCAGAGATAAAATCGCCACGGAAGAATAAAGTATTGCTGCGCTTTGGAAGAAAAAAGAAAGGGAAATAAAAACGCACGATGAAAGTAATATTAAAGCGAAAGCTATAAAAATTTTTTTTACAGAAGGAAGATGACCGCCGAATACTCTACCCGTTAAAACGATATCTCCTTTCGGAAGGGTAAATACAACTTTCGTTTTATTTTGAGGAATTATTTTATCAACGTCGTTCGAATCAAATATTCCGTCATTTTTTTCATCTTCGTTTTTATTCGTTAATCTCAAAAAATCGTTATTCATTTCTTACCCTATCAAATTCAACGTAAAAATTACTTCCGTAATCTTTTTTACTCCTTACGCCATAGTTTAGATTGTGTTTTTCCAAAATGGTTTTTACAATTGATAAGCCAAGTCCTGTTCCTTTGACGGGCCTTGAATTTGTTTCGGAAAATCTGTAATACCTTTCCCAAATGGTTTCCATATTAGACGGTTCTATCCCCTTTCCAGAATCAATTATTTCAAGCAAAATTTTATCCGTTTCGGCGGTCAAATAAACCTTAATCGTTTTATCCTCTCCCGTATAATTTATCGAGTTGCCGAGAAGATTGTAAATAACCTGTTCTATTTTTTGTTCGTCGCAAACGGCTATAAGTTCCGGAGCAACGTGATTTTCTATCGAATAACCCTTTTCCTCGGCAAAATCGTTAAAACGCCCTATTACCCTTTCGGTGAGCGCGGAAAGATTTACTTCGACAAGATTAAGGTCGTCGACGGATGACTGCAACTTGGAAAGATTTAATATATCGTTTACGAGTAGCGTCAACCTGTCCGTCTCCTCGATTATGACCTGCGTGTGTTTTTCTCTTTTTTCTTTATTGTCGCCCGATATGTCCTTTATCATCTCTGCATACGCTTTTATCATTGTAAGAGGAGTTTTTAAATCGTGAGAAACGTTTGCAAGGAGATCTCTTTGAAGGTTACCTGATTTCGAAACTCCTTCTTTTGCGTAATTCAGCGCGTCGGAAAGTTCTCTGATTTCCTTATAATCACCCGAATTAAAAACGACGGAATCGTCTCCGTTCGCCCATTTCTTTGCGGTTTCGGACATCGTAAAAAGGGGTTTTGATAATTTTTCCGATAAATACCAGGAAATAATAAATCCTATTATAATTACCAAAACTGAAATAATAATAAATTGGAGTCTGAAAACGCTGACCGCTTCGGTAAGTTTTGCATGTGCGCTTATAAGAATAAGATAACATTGATTTCCGTTATATTCGCAATCGATAATATAATATAAAACCTTAGATTTTGAGCCGTTAATATTTAAATAATAGTTGCCGAAATATCCCTCTTCTCCGTTTTTTAATTTTTCTTCGACGGCATATTTTACGAGGTTTCCGTCAACGCTTATTGACGACTTGTCCGAGGGATATAAAATTCCATAATCGTCCGATGAGGAAACGAGGAAAACGCTTACTCCCGTTTCTCTGCACTCCTGAGCGGTAAGTTCAAAATCCGTTGGCGATGAAGTTAAGAAATTTAAAGTGGAGGCGTATTGACGCATACTTGCCACTTTTACCCTCTGATAATATCCGTCGAGAAATATTATTTGAAAAAACCATTGAGCGCCGATAATAATTAAAGTAAAAATCAAAAAATAAAACCAAATATTAAATTTTAGCGTCCTCGTTTTATTCATGCTTCGAATTTGTATCCCATTCCTCTTAAAGTAACGATAAACTTTCTATAATCTTTTAAATTGCTTCTAAGCATTTTAATATGCGTATCTACCGTCCTGTCGTCGCCATAAAAATCATATCCCCAAACGTCAGACAGTAATTTTTCACGGGATAAAGCAATTCCTTTGTTTTTTACCATATAAAAAAGAAGTTCGTATTCCTTAGGAGTAAGTTCGGCTTTTTGTCCGTCAACAAAAACGTTTCTTCCCAAAACGTCGATTTCCAATCCTTCAAATTTTGTTGTCGATTGATTTTGGGCTTCTCGATTATTTCCGACGTTTCTCTTAATTACGGCATTTATTCTCGCCATAACTTCTTTTGGGGAAAATGGTTTTACAACGTAGTCGTCGGCTCCTATTTCAAAGCCGAAAAGTTTATCGTATTCTTCTCCTCTGGCGGAAAGCATAATAACCGGTATATCCTTAATTTTCTTTATTTCTTTTACAGCCGAATATCCGTCGAGTTTAGGCATCATAATATCCATCAAAACAAGGTCATAATCGTTTTGTCTGCATTTATTAACAGCTTCCATACCATCTTGAGCTTGATCCGCTTGATATCCCTCGAATTCCGCATATTCGCAAAGGACTTCTCTAATTTTAACTTCATCGTCAACAATCAAAATTTTATTCATAATTTAATTCTCCTTTTTAACTATAACATAAATTTATTAAAGGAATTAAAACGCATTGTGAAAATAAAGTGAAATATATTATAACAAAAATTTGTAATAAAAATCAAAAATTATTATATAATCAATGATTTTACAATGTTTTCCGTCTTATCGATAATTGAATATGAATTTCCACCCGTAGATATTTGACCAATCAAAACTTCGTTAACAAACACCAACGCCGATAGGTTTTCCATGCAAAGGCAAGGATAAGAGATTGCGTCTAAATCGCTTTCCATAAAATCTTTTTTCCGTTCGTCATAATGAGGGCATGCTGTTCCCTTTAACCATCCTAATCCATTTTCAAAGAAATACGAATCACTTTCGCCTTTCATAATTTTACTGTCCGTATACATTTTTTCAAACCAACAAATAGCGCCGGCCGATAAACCGCATAAAATCACCCCTCTATTATATGCGTCTCGGATAAGTCCGGTTATTCCTTGTTTTTCCCATTGTTCAAGCATAAACAAAGTGTCCCCCCCTCCGACGTATATTAAATCCGCAGAATAAAATTTTGACTTTATTTTATCCATATCTATTTCGCGGTCAATCAAAAGGACGCAATCTGTTTTAAGGCCGAAAATACCGGTATATATTTTATGAAAAGAATTATAATATGGCATAAAATCGTGGCTTGCAGTTCCTATAAAAAGAGCGACTGCCCTTTTATCGCCCGCTCTTTTTTTCGCAAGATTGCAAATATATTCGTCGATTTTAACCGTCTTTTTTTCTTTGATTTCGCCTCCGCCGATCGCAATTATATATTTATCCAAAAAAACACCTCAAAAAATTTTAACAAATATATTATACAAAATATTTTTACGATTTTCAATCTTTTTTGATATAAAAATAACTTTTATCACATATAAAAAAATGTAATATTTTAAAACCATTAAAAATATTTTGATTATTGTTAGATTTTATGTTAAAATAATATGGTGATTTCAAAGGAGAGTTATTTATGGAAAAAGTCAACGCATACGTTGCCGAAATTATTGACGACGTAAAAAAGAGATACCCTCATCAACCCGAATTCGTGCAGTCGGTAACAGAAGTTTTGACAGCGCTTTCTCCGATTGTAGCTAAGAATGAAGCATTATACAGAAGACACTGCATTTTGGAAAGAATCGTCGAACCCGACAGAATAATATCGTTCAGAGTCGTTTGGGAAGATGCAAAAGGCGAATATAAAGTAAACAGAGGTTACAGAGTTCAATTCAATAATGCTATCGGCCCGTATAAAGGCGGTTTAAGATTTCATCCGAGCGTAAACGAAGGAATTTTGAAATTCCTCGGCTTCGAACAGACTTTTAAAAACAGTCTTACAAGTCTCCCTATGGGCGGAGCAAAAGGCGGTTCCGATTTTAATCCCGTAGGTAAAACAGATATAGAAATAATGCGTTTTTGCCAAAGTTTTATGAACGAACTCTACCGTCATATAGGTCCTAACCTCGATATTCCGGCAGGAGATATAGGTGTCGGAGGCAGAGAAATCGGGTATTTGTTCGGGCAATATAAAAAAATAAGAGCGCACTATGAAAACGGGGTTTTAACCGGTAAAGGGCTTGCGTTCGGCGGAAGTCTTATTCGTCCCGAAGCAACGGGATTCGGCGCTATTTATTTCCTTGAAAACGTTTTAAAGCACTTCGGACAAGAAATAAAAGGTAAAACTTTCGCTCTTTCGGGATACGGAAACGTTACTTGGGGTGCCTGCCAAAAAATCAACGAACTCGGCGGTAAAGTAATATCTATTTCGGGTTCGCAAGGCTACGTTTACGACCCGGACGGAGTATCGGGCGAAAAAGTCGATTATTTACTTAAAATGAGAGAAAGCACCACTGGAAAAATCAAAGATTATGCCGATAAATACAATCTCCCCTTCCATGCAGGCGAAAAACCGTGGGGAAACGTAAAGGCGGATATTTATATGCCTTGCGCAACACAAAACGAAATAACGCTCGAAGATGCTGAAAAAATCGTTAAAGCAGGCGTTAAAATCGTCAACGAATGTTCTAATATGTCCACGACTTTGGAAGCCGTTGAATACCTTAGAAATAACGGCGTGATTATTTGTCCGAGTAAAGCGGTAAACGCAGGCGGTGTTGCCACTTCCGGGCTTGAAATGACGCAAAACAGCGAAAGACTTTCCTGGACTGCCGCTGAAGTTGACGCAAAACTTAAAATGATTATGAATAACATATATAAACAAATAGTAGATTGTCTTGCGGAATTCGATCTCCCTTACGACTTGATCGTAGGCGCGAATATCGCCGGATTTAAAAAGGTTGCCGACGCAATGATTGCCGAAGGAGTGTATTAATTTTAAGCAACAAAAAAAGCGGTTCAGAAAAAATCTGAGCCGCTTTTCTTAGCGTTAAAATTATTCGGCAGTTTCATACATAAAGATATTAAAAGGTCTGCTTCTTAGTTTTTGCGAAAACATAGTTTTAGCTTTTTTCAAAGCTTCCGAAATACAGTCGGCAATAACTTTTACCCTTAAAACTTTATCAGAATTATCTTTGCCGTCGTTATTTTTTAAAAGACAATAAACTTTATATTGCATATTATTACCTCAAAAATTTTCTATATTTTAGCAAACTTGTATTCCGATTGTCAACGAAATTTAAAAAATTTTCACAATATTTTTATCAAAAAAATGAGAAAAATAGGTAATTATACGGAAACCTTACCTTGAAGCCCTAAACAGTCTTTATTGTTGTTTAAAATAGGAAGAACAACAGACGAAACGAACTCTTCAACTTGCTTAGGCGCTCTTCCGATAAAATTTTCGGGGTTTACGATTTGGTCGATCTTTCCTTTTATCGCTTTAAAATCATCGTCGCCTTCAATTAGTTCGAGGAGGTTGTTTTCCTTTCCTTCGGTTTTAACTCTCGCCCCTGCCTGATTGGAGTATACCCTTAATTTTTCGTGAAGATACTGTCTATCTCCGCCGGCTTTAACACATTCCATTAGTATATTTTCAGTTGCCATAAAGGGAAGTTCGCTCATTACCCGTTTTGAAATCATCTTTTCGTAAACGACAAGATTTTCAGCGACGTTCATATATAAATTCAATATTCCGTCGACCGCTAAAAAGGCTTGAGCATTTACAATTCTTCTGTTTGCAGAATCGTCAAGAGTTCTTTCAAACCACTGTGTTGACGCCGTTATAGCCGAATTTATTGGCAAACTAATAACGAATCTTGCTAGAGAACCTATTCTCTCCGATCTCATGGGATTTCTCTTATAAGGCATTGCGGAAGAACCTATTTGAGATTTTTCAAAAGGCTCTTCTATTTCTTTAAAACTCTGTAAAATCCTTATATCGTTAGAAAATTTATATGCGGATTGAGCAATTTGAGATAATACGCAAAGAACGTTATAATCGAATTTTCTCGGATATGTTTGTCCCGTTACCGGATAATATTCTTCGTAACCCATTTTTTCGACGACCTTGCGTTCAAGTTTTTTGACCTTTTCCCCGTCGCCGTCAAACAAGTCGAGAAAACTCGCCTGTGTTCCGGTCGTTCCTTTAACTCCTCTTAGTTTAACTCTCTTCATTATATCTTCGAGAGACTGATAGTCCATTACGAGGTCCTGAAGCCAAAGAGAGGCTCTCTTTCCGACCGTAGTAAGTTGCGCCGGTTGGAGATGAGTATAGCCGAGAGTTGGTAAATTCTTGTATTTTAAAGCAAAGTTTTTAACTTTATCTATAACGTTTATAAGTTTTTTTTTTTTTTTTTTAAGTGCGTCGTCAATAATAATTATCTCGGAATTACAAGTTACGAAACAACTCGTCGCTCCGAGATGTATTATCGGTTTTGCGCTCGGACATTGTTTTCCGAAAGCGTAAACTTGAGCCATAACGTCGTGACGTAACTGCTTTTCAAATTGAGCGGCGTCTTCCAGGTTGAGGTTGTCCGCATTCGATTTCATTTCGTCAATTTGATTTTGAGAAATATTCAGCCCCATCTCCATTTCGCTTTCGGCAAGAGCGATCCATAATTTTCTCCATAGTTTAAAACGTTTTTCGTCTGAAAAATTTTGCGACATTTCATCGCTTGCATAGCGTGTAATCAAAGGATTTTCATACGTTTGGTAATCTTCCATAGTAATTCTCCAAAAAAAAGTTCAAATTATCATATTTTATCGAATTTATCTGTTCTTTTGAATAGCCGAGTTTTTCAAGGGAATAAAAAAAATCTTCTAATTGCTCGTAATCGTTTATTCCATCCGGGAAAAAATCGGAGCCGTAAAAATCCGTTCCGACGCAAAGATTTTTATATCCGAATTTCGAACAAAAATAATCTATTTGTCTTATAAAGTCAGTTTTTTTACAAATCTTTTCTCCCGTCATAAAATATCCGCAACAAGTAAGTCCTATCAGTCCGCCCTTTTCTATTATTGCCTCTATCTGCCAGTCTTCTATATTTCTTGAATGTTGGTAAACAGATGAAAAACAAGTGTGCGAATTTATAACGAAGTCTGCGCAATCTATAATATCTTTAAAACTCTTACGGCATATATGAGCCGTATCTACGGTAATCTTATTATCGTTCAAAGTTTTTATAATTTTTCGACCGCTTTCTTTCAGTCCTCCGTCTGTTTTACAACCGAATGCAAATTGATTTTCATAATTCCATGTCAGGCCGACGTATACGGGTTTGACTTTTATTGCTTTTTCACAATCGAAATCTTTATATCCTATATCTTCAAAAGCGATAAGAGGAGATTTTTTGCAAAGGGAAAGCGCTTGCGAAAAACTTCTCCCGTCGTTATAAACGGCGGTAACTACTTTGTTTTTTTTATAATACGATTTAGGAAGAGAGGTAAAGTTTATGCTTGTTAAAATATCGTTATGAAAATCGGCAATCATAATTTATAAATATGAAAACCGAAATTAAAAAGTTCTCAATATTTTTCTGGCTCTTCGTATTCTACGCCGCAGGTATCGACCGTAACACTTTTCATTACTTGGTCTCTAAGCGGTTTATCGTTATAATCGACGTTTACGGTCGCAATTTTATCAATAACGTCCATTCCGTCGATTACTCTGCCAAAAGAAGCGTATTGCCCGTCGAGATGAGGAGCGTCGGCATGCATTATGAAGAATTGAGAGCCTGCGCTGTTCGGCATCATCGACCTTGCCATAGATATAACTCCCCTTTTATGGGGAAAATCGTTTTTAAATCCGTTTCTCGAAAACTCTCCCCTTATCGTGTATCCGGGACCTCCCGTTCCGTTGCCTTTGGGATCTCCGCCCTGAATCATAAAACCTTCTATAACTCTATGAAAAGTAAGTCCGTTATAAAAACCTTTATTTACGAGTGAAATAAAATTATTTACCGTATTCGGCGCGATATCGGGATAAAGTTCGACGTAAAATTTATCACCACTGTTCATTTCAAAAGTTACTATTGGATTATTATTCATATTTTATCTCCTTATTCTTCGTTACTTAATTGTTCAACTTTGACTCCGGCTTCCGAAAAAAGTTTGAGCGAAAATTCGCTCGGATAACCGTATTTATAAACGACTCTTTTTATTCCCGCATTGATCATCATTCTACAACAAACAACGCACGGCTGATGAGTACAATATAGCGTCCCTCCATCGACAGATACGCCGAGTTTCGCCGCTTGACAAATGGCGTTTTCCTCTGCGTGAACGGCATAACAGGTTTCAAGTTGCGTTCCGCTCGGAATGGAAAGTTGTCTTCTTAAACAAACGCCTTTACTTTTACAACTTTCTATGCCGCTCGGCGCGCCGTTATATCCGGTAGTCATAATTCTTTTATCTTTTACAATAACCGCACCGATTTGCCTGTTAGGCTGAAAACAACTCGACCAAGTAGCAACGAGTTCTGCCATATCGAGAAATCTCTTATCCCATTTATCCATAGTATTCTCCTATCATACACATTCATTCAATATATTATATTTTACCA
>CADBUU010000115.1 GCA_902797945.1 uncultured Eubacteriales bacterium
GTGTATACAAATACATCGAGTGAGAATTTGCTGAAATACGCCGAAATTCAGCCGTTTTAACAAGTTCAATCTTATTTTCATTCGGCTTTCGGCGAACTCGGCGTTCATCGTTTTTACGTCGGAAAGGTAGGAACAGGAATTCTTTGGCTTCTTACCTTAGGGTTTTTCGGAATAGGCTCGCTTATCGACCTTATACTTATAATCGTCGGAAGTTTCAAAGACAAACAAGGCAAAGAACTCAAAAATTGGAATTAACGCAAACGGAAACCCGAAACACGGGTTTCTTTTTTTATTCTAAAACGTGTTCTATCGCCATTTCGAAAATCTTTACGACGTGGTCGTCGGCAAGCGAATAAAACACTTCTTTTCCGACTCTCCTCGCCTTTACGAGTTTACTTTGGCGAAGCACGCGAAGTTGATGAGAGATAGCGGATTTGGTCATACCGAGGAGTTCGCATATATCGCACACGCACATTTCGCTTTCGAAAAGCGCAGTTAGAATATTCGTTCTCGTGCTGTCGCCGAACACTTTGAATAGTTCGGCAATATCGTAAAGAGTCTCCTCGTCGGGCATCATTTCCTTTACTTTTTCAATCACCTTTTCGTGAGGGTTTTCCACCTCGCATATTTCGACTTTATTCGTCATAAATAATTCTCCGTTAGTTGAATAATTGTTCAACTGTTTTTATTATACTACTATTATATTCTGCGGTCAAGTAAAAAACGAAAAAATACGCAAAAAATTTTTATATATAAAAAACTGCGCTCGAAAGCGCTTGACTTTAAAAGATAAATAAATTAAAATATATAGGAAAAAAGCGCCGTAAGGCAAGAGGTCAAAATATGGAAGAAAAAAGAGCGGTTACGATGGAAAAACTCGTAAACTTATGTAAAGCGAGAGGAATAATTTTCCCCGGAAGCGACATTTACGGCGGTATGGGCAACACTTGGGATTACGGCCCTATCGGAGTAGAGATAAAAAACAATATAAAGAGAGCGTGGTGGAAAAAATTCGTTCAAGAGAGCGAAAATTCTTACGGCGTAGACGCCGCAATACTTATGAACAGCAGGGTTTGGGAAGCCTCGGGACATACCGCAAGTTTCTCCGATCCCAAAATGGATTGTAAGGAATGTAAGAGCCGTCAACGCGCCGACAATCTCATAGAAAACTTCTCAAAAGGCGAAGTCAATCCCGACACAATGAGTCAAGAAGAGATGCAGGCGTATATCGACGAGCATAAAATAAAATGCCCTATATGCGGCAAATTCAACTGGACGCCGATAAGAAATTTCAACTTGATGTTCGAAACGTCGAGAGGCGTAACCGAAGACAATCAGAATAAAATTTACCTTCGTCCCGAAACGGCGCAAGGCGAATTCGTAAACTTCCAGAACGTTCAGCGTTCCGTAAGGGCGAAAGTTCCCTTCGGAATAGCGCAGATAGGAAAGGCGTTTAGAAACGAAATAACCCCCGGCAATTTTATTTTCAGAACGATAGAATTCGAGCAGATGGAACATCAATGGTTCTGCAAAGAAGGCACGGATATAGAGTACTACGAATATTATAAAAAAGAAGCGTGGAATTTCCTTCTTTCTCTCGGATTTAACCCCGAACATTTAAGATATAAAGACCACGATAAACTCGCTCACTACGCTAAATGCGCCTGCGATATACAATATCTTTTCCCGATGGGGTGGTCCGAACTCAACGGTATTCACAATAGGACGGACTACGACCTTTCCCGTCATCAGGAATATTCCGGCAAGAATATGCTTTATATCGATCCGATCACAAACGAAAAGTATATTCCTTACGACATAGAATATTCTATCGGAGCGGACAGACTGATGCTTGCGGTTTTATCCGAAGCCTACGACGAAGAGAGTTTGGAAGGCGGAGACACAAGAGTCGTGATGCATTTTCATCCTGCGCTTGCGGCGTATAAAGTATGTATTCTTCCCTTGCAGAAAAAAGAAATGGGAGAAAAAGCAAAGGCGCTCTATAAGTCGCTTTCGAGGCATTTTATGTGCACTTACGACGACGCAGGTTCTATCGGCAAGAGGTATCGCCGCCAGGACGAAATAGGAACTCCGTTCTGCGTAACTCTCGACTTTGATACGTTAAACGACGACACGGTAACGATAAGAGATCGCGACAGTATGGAGCAAGTCAGAATGCCTATAAGCGAACTCGCGTCTTATATCGAAGAAAAAATCAGAATATATTGATTTAAAAAGGAACAAGCCGTCGCAAAATCGTTGCGACGGCTTATATTTTTCTTATGAAGATAAAACTTTCCGACCACTTTAATTTTAAAAGACTTATATTATTTACTCTCCCCTCCGTCAGCATGATGGTATTTACTTCAATTTACGGAGTCGTGGACGGATATTTCGTATCCAATTTTGCCGGAGACACCGAATTTGCTTCGGTAAATTTCATAATGCCTTTTTTAATGATTTTAGGAGCGATAGGATTTATGTTCGGCGCAGGAGGAAGCGCGCTCGTTTCTAAACTCTTCGGGGAAAAAAAAGACGAGAAAGCCAACTCGGTTTTCTCGATGCTTGTTTTTTGTTCCGTAATATTAGCCGTCGTTTTATCGATACTCGGCATTACTTTTTTAGGAGAAATAACGAAATTTTTAGGCGCGAGCGACGAGATGTTCGACGTCTGTCTGCTATACGGACGAATTATTCTTCTCGCTCTTCCGTTTTTTATTTTACAATACGAATTTCAAGCATTTATGATAACCGCTGAAAAGCCGACTTTCGGCTTTATCGTAACGCTCTCATCGGGATTTGCGAATATTATAGGCGATTTCCTTTTCGTCGGCGTATTTAAGTGGGGGGTAACGGGCGCGGCGCTTGCGACTGCATTAAGTCAATTCGTAGGCGGTATTATTCCGCTCTTATACTTTATTTTCCCGAATAAAAGTATTCTTCGAATCGGAAAATTCACATTTGATTTTCCCGCTCTTTTTAAAAGTTGTTTCAACGGTATTTCGGAATTTATATCTAATATTTCGATGTCAGTCGTAAGTATGCTGTTTAACTATCAACTTATGAAATACGTCGGACAAAACGGCGTTTCGGCATACGGAACTTTTATGTATATAAGTTTTATTTTCGTTTCGATGTTCGTAGGATATTCCACGGGAATAGCGCCCGTATTTTCATATAACTACGGCGCCGAAAATAAAAAAGAACTTAAAAATCTATTCAAAAAAAGCATTATCGTTATAGCGACTTTGACTTTAATAATGGTCGTATTCGGACAGCTGATGTCCTCTCCCCTATCGAAATTATACGTCGGATATAACGATGAACTCTTTTCCCTAACGAGGAGAGCAATATCTATCTCGTCTCTTTGTTTTTTATTCAGCGGAATAGGAATATACGGCTCTTCATTGTTTACGGCTCTTAATAACGGACTTATATCCGCGGTAATATCATTTTTAAGAACGGGCGTATTTCAGTCGTTATCCGTAATCGTATTACCTCTTATAATAGGTGTGGACGGGATTTGGGTATCCATAGTCGTTGCCGATATGCTCGCCGCAATCATAACTTTGATATTTATTATTTTCTATAAAAAAAGATACGGTTATTGAAAATTACCGTAAATCTTAAAATCCTCCGCCAACGTTTTTCGTCAGCGGAGGATTTTTTATTTTTCGAATATCACGAAACTTTCGCCCATAAGTTTTACGCCGTCGGAAGTTTCCTTAAAGTTTGCCCCTTCGATTACTTTGCCGTATTTTTTAACCTTGTGTTCTCCCTTCTTCGGATATATGACTACGACGAAAGATTTTCTTTGTCCTCTTCTCTCGTAGACGAGCGGATATCCCCCGTTTTCACTTTCGAGGATTGTCAGTTCACCGTCAGCGGAAAGCGCGTTATTTCCCAAACGAAGGGCTATAAGGCGTTTAACGAGGTTTAGAAGAGAGTTCTCGTCTTTTTCCATATCTTCGACGTTTCTGCCTTTATCTCCTTTAACGGGCAAATACAACTCGTTTTCATCGGCAGTCGAAAAACCGCAATTTTTACCGCCGTTCCATTGCATCGGCGTTCTGCAACCCGTCCTTATATATCCTCCGTCTTTATTTATTCCGTAATAGTGAGTCATTCCTATCTCGTCGCCGTAATAAATAAACGGAACGTGCTTGAAAGTGAGAAGAAAAGCAAAAATTACCTTTAACTCATCTTCGCTCTTTTTCTCGCCCTGTCTTATCACGTCATGATAACCGCTCGGGACCGAAAAATAACCTTTACCCTCAACTTCTCTATAAAGTCTTTGCGTGTATTTCAGAAATTTATCGACGCTCCCAAGACCGTCGGGAGAGAAATAGTTGTGTCCTTTTTCAAAATTCGGGATAATATTCGTATCCTTTTCATTTCTGAAAAGGTCGTTGTATTCGGGGCGGTCGTGTCCGAGATAATCGACGTCGAAACCGCATTTTCCGACAGAGTTCGATGGATATACCCATTCGGCGATAAAGCCGACGTCGGGATATTCTTTACGGATCGTTCCGATAAGGATATTCCAAAGCCATTTCAGCCCTTCTATCTCCTCGTCTTTATCGGAGTCGTATACGCAGCCCTTAACGAGCGAATTTGCGAGATCGACTCTGAATCCGTCAACTCCTTTTTTTAGCCAGAAACGCATTATATTGAGTATTTCTTCCCTTAAAGGCTTTAACCTCTCGTCCGAATAATGCATCATCCAATCTGTGCCGAGGTCGTATTCGCTTTCTCTCTTTCCGGGATTTTCAACTCTGTTAAAACCGTAATTAAGCGCAGGCTGACAAGCGTAATAATTGATATAATAACCGCCGTCGCGAGGATAAAGCCCATGAATCGTCTTGTCCTTATATTTATTAAAAATGCTGTCAGTCCAGATATACCAATCGGAATATTTATTTTTTTCGCCTTTTGCCGATTCTTTAAACCATTCGTGATTAAACGAGGTATGCCCGATAACGAGGTCTATAACGACTCTGATACCGAGTTCCTTACTTCTCTTTAAAAGTTTTTCGAAGTCGGCAATACTTCCAAGCCGAGGATTTACGTCGTAATAGTCGCTGACGTCGTATCCTCCGTCCATAAACGGAGAAGGATAAAAAGGGTTTAACCAAATGCCGTTTACTCCGAGCGATTTGACGTAATCGAGTTTCTGAGTTATTCCGTTGATATCACCTAAGCCGTCGCCGTCGGAATCGTAAAAACTCGTAGGATATATTTGATAAAAAACGCTGTCAGAAATCCACTTGTTCATTGTTTTCTCCTAAATTTTCGAGCATTTTAGCCCTTATTCTCCCGCTTATTTCATGCGTAGAAAGTTCTTTGACATCGTTTGAAGAGATGACGTCGACGACGTCGAATTCAACTTGAGTTTTTCTCTTCGGGAAGTTTTTGGAAATGTTTTCAGTTCCCTTCGCGGTTATAGCGACTATAGGAACACCCGACAATTTCGCTATTTTGAAAACGCCGTCGTGAAAGGGAAGAAGTTCGAGCGTTTTGCTTCTCGTTCCTTCGGGGTAAACTCCTATCGAAACTTCGTCTTTTTTAATGAGGTCGGCAGAACGGACAATGGTTTTCATCGCATTTCTGGGATTCTCTCTGTCGATAGCCATAAAACAACATTTTCTTATTATTTTACCGAAGAAAGGAACTTTAAAATTTTCTTTTTTTGATAAAAACGCAAGTTTGTATTTGCGAAATACCCACCAACACAAAATCGGATCGAACTTCGATCTATGATTTGAAACGAATAAAATTCTGCCTTCGGGCAAATTTTTATCGCCCGTTACCTTAATTCTTATTCTTATTGTAATTATTCCGAAAACAGTCCAAAAATAAAGCAAAAATCTGAAAAACGCGCTGCTTTTATCGTAATCCTTTTCTTTGATGAACTGTGAAATTATTATCGTAAAGAGGGCAAATAAAGCGATAAGTCCCAACCCCCCGCCTATTACGCCCAAAATTATCCATAAAACGATCATCTTTATTTAGTCGCTCTTGCGGTATATTCGGTAACGCCGAGGATTGTTTCTCCGTCGACTTGCGCCGCTCTCGGAGAGTTAAACTTTACCGTAATTTCCTTACCCGTCAAAACTTCGACGTTTTTGACTTTTTTAACGTGTTCTCCCTTAAAAATCGATGGGAAAATCATAAGAGTTTTGATTTTGCTTGCGCAGTGAAAGACCATGACCGAAAGAGTTCCGTCGGGATTTTTTCTGTCTTGATCGGGAGTAGGCATCATACCTCCGCCGTAATATCTGCCGTTCATTGTAGGAGCGAGCCAGACGTGCTTATATTCCTTCGTAACGCCGTCTACCGTAATAGTTGCGGAAGTCGGCTTATAGTTGAATAACAGTCCATTTATCGCGATAGAAGTATAATTTATGGGTTTATCCGAAGTTGCTCTGAGTTTATCTCCCACTTCGCAGCAATATCCGTCTATACCGAAACCGACGTTATTTAAAAACTTATAAATTTTGCCTTGAATTTCGGCTACGGGAAGATTATGAAGATATTCGTTTATATTTATGGGCTCGGAAGAGTTTTCTCCGTTTATATCTTTCCAAAAATCGTTGCCGCTTCCGCAAGGATAGTAAAATACGGGAACTTTTATCTCTTCGTCTTTAACGCCGTTTACGAACCTGTTCAAAGTTCCATCGCCGCCGCATAAAATTACTGAGTCCTCTTCGCCGAGAGAGGCAAGAAAATCCGAATAATTCACAGTTGTAAGGTCGATAAATTCGAGTTCGTCTGCCGAATAGACGTTTTTGAGATTTTCAGCGTTTTCTTTGCCTTTGCCGTTATTTCCGGCAGGATTGTAAAGCACCTTGTATTTTATCATATTTTCTCCTTTGTCGCAAAAATACAAATTTATACGAGTAATAAATTTTGAAAAATCATATAGGCGATCGGAATAGTCGCGATTGATAATATGTGAGTTATAAGCACCATTCCCGTGGCGTCGGTAACGTCCTTACCGTAAGCCGCGGGTATTACTATACCGTTCATACCTATCGGCATAACGGCAAAGTTCATACAGCAAATAAGCACGGTATTATCTATAAAAGAAAGCCCTTTAAGACATACGGCTATCGCAATAAATACCGCGGGGAACACAATGAGTTTTATCGCCGAAATTATGTATAACTTATAGTTCTTGACCATTTTTAAAAGGTCGATACCGGCGACGGTCAGCCCCGTCAGAAACATTGCGAGAGGAGACATACAATCCCCTGCGGATTTAACGGCTATTTTAACGGGCGAAGGAAGCGGGATACCGAAGAGTCCGATTATAAGTCCGACAAGCATCGAAATCAGCAACGGATTTATAAAAGGTTTAACTATCTCTTTAAAAGTTCTCTTCTTTTTCTCTTCGTCGGCGTCGGCAATTAAAAGCGCAGGAGCGCCCCAAAGGTATATACCCGCCCAAAGTGGGAGAGTAAACACCGTGTATTCAAAGAATATTTCCGGAAAAGCGCCCTTTATTATCGCCATACCCATAAACCCGAAATTGGCGAACGCAAGCCCGTATGTGGTTACGTTTCTCACGTTTCCCCGTTTATATAAAAATTTTGAAAACAGCAAACCGAGAAGTATAAAGACAAGCATTTCGACTATTGCCGAAAGTAACAGCGTTTTGCTTTTCGAAATCGTTTCCAAACTGCAATTTTCTATAAAGGCGCTCATGACGAGAGCGGGAACGAAAAGATAAGTTTCGAGTTTTGATAACGCGACCTTAGCGTTATCGGGAAGCAATCTTAATTTCCCGAACAAAAAGCCCAAAGCGATAAAGATAAACAAATAGATTGTCTGATTTAAAATAGTTAAAAACATAAGCGATTATTTTTTATGAAACCTTATCGAGTGAAATCTGCCGGCAAGTCCTAACGCATAATCCCTGTCTTCTTTGTTTTGAACGACGAGAAGGGTAAGAGCTTCCCAAAAAGTAACGGTTGTTGCAATATCGCTGACGTAGGAAAAAATATCTTTTAAAAGAGATTCCCCCGTCCACGTTTTATTTATTAAAATCATGAGGACGAAAAACAAAATTCCGACGCCGAACAATCCGAGGGCAATTTTATTTCTTTTTTTAGAAGCGTTCCGAAGAGTTCTGTATTCGAGCATGGTATTAAGTTTAAAAATATCCAAAAGCTCATCCTCGTCGTATCCCTGCATATCTTCGAACTCTATATCGAGATCTATTTTGTATTTTGACGGAACGATATCGAAAGCGCTCTTTACCCAATCGAAAAAGTCGTCGCTTAAAACGGGTTTTTCGGAAACGTAATTCAAATCAAAAACCGACGACGGATTGGGGAAACGCAAATTTATACGAGCGATTTTTTGTTCTTCGTCTATATCGAAGAACTCCTGCTCGATATTTTCGAGCAACCTTACGTCCGATTCGGCTTTCAGAAAACCCTCTCTGACTTTTTTCATTAGAAAAATATATCCTCCGTAAAGTTGTCTACGTCTGTTTCGTTACTAAAACACAACACGTCTAAATATGGCAATTCTATAATTTTAAGGACGGGAAGTCGGAATTTTTTCATAATTCTCCCCCTTCTCCGATATAACCGTCGATAATTTCTTTCTGTTTCTCGGAAAGGTTTTTATATCCGTCCGCCTTAACTCTCGACGCAACCGTTCTTATGGACCTCGAATTGTCCTCTTCCGAATAATTCGTATAGACGAATTTTTCTCCGTCGAAATATTTGACTTTAACGTAACCTCTGACCGAAAAATCCCTGTCGTAATTAGACGTATGGATCTTTATCAAAGCGACGTTAAACTTCAACTTATCGTCCTCGACGTAATTTTTAGTCGCATTTATTTTGACGACGCTCTGCCCTTCGATAAGATTATCGAGATCGAATTCGCAAACGTCCTTAAAAAGGTCCGTAGGAGAAATTATCCCTCCGTATTCCGAAATAAAACTTTCGGCGCTCTTAAACTCCTCGAAATCGAAATTCAAAGAAAATCTTATTCCGGACTCGTCGGAACTTTCGCAAACTCTCACGCTTGCGCCGTAGTCAGCGTAAAAGACGACGCCGACGGCGAAATAATCGTCGTTGTCATCGTTTATAAAACTTCCGACGTCAAATAAATTCTTACCGTCGCTCCAACCGAGAAATACTCCGTTTTCGCCCCAATCGTAATCGGGTAAAGGGGTATTTGACGATATTTGCTTAAAAACTTTTCCGTCTTTCCCGTAAAGAGAAATGGTTTTATTTACGACGGTTTTCTCTTCGCCAATAAACGCCTTGACCGTCCCGGCGTCCTCTTCCCTTGCGGTAACGGATATCTTTTCTCCGTCGTAAAAATAATATATCGAACTGTTGCCGTTGCTGCCCGTCCAATTATAAGGTTCGGACGGAGAAAAAGCGGCGTTCGTCGGATCGCTCGTGGTAGTAAGCCCGAGTGCCGTCGGCTTTGCTAAATACAAACTATTGGATTTGCTTTTTAAAAGAACTGTTTCGCCTGGCACTTTTTCGACTATAAAAACGCAGTCGTCCGAAATATTTTCGGCTATCCCGTCGACAACGGTTATCCGTTTTGCCGAGATACCGCCCGTTTCATTTACCGAAAGGGCGTAATATTCGCTTTCATACTCGCAGGCTAAGACGACGTAATCGTTGCCATTTAGCAAATTTTGGGAACACTTGTATACCGTTACAGATTCTTTCGCGTCGCTTTTCTGAACTGTTGTCAAAGAAAAAAGTAAAAAGCAAACAATCATCGCAGAAAGAAAAACGCCGGTATATCTTTTTCTCTTTCGCATCATCCTATAAAATCCTTATCCGCCGTATTTCTCCGATTGAGATTTAATAAGTTCGGCGTCGTCAAAATAATTTATTTTCATTGCCGACTTAACTTCGGCAAGTGTTTCTGCCGCCGTCTTTTCGGCTTTTATGCTACCTTTTTTAAGTATTTCGTATACTTCGGGAATATTCTTTTCAAATTGTTTTCTGCGATTTCTTATGGGTTCCAATTCCGCCTGTAAAACGGCGTTAAGGAATTTCTTGACTTTCATATCGCCGAGTCCGCCCCTCGTATAGTGGGCTTTAAGTTCGTCGAGCGAGGCGTATTCGGGCAAAAACTCTTTAAAGTGTTCGTCGGTGGCAAAAGCGTCGAGATAGGTAAATACGGCGTTTCCTTCAAGTTTACCGGGGTCCGTGAGTTTTATATGATCGGGATCGGTAAACATACTCATTACTTTGGTCCTTACCTCTTCGGGAGTATCCGAAAGGTAAATACAGTTACCGAGCGACTTACTCATTTTCGCTTTTCCGTCGATACCGGGAAGGCGCATACACGCCTTGTTTTTAGGCAAAACGACTTCGGGCTCCACGAGCGTTTCGCCGTATACCGAATTGAATTTCCGAACTATTTCCCTCGTCTGTTCTATCATCGGAAGTTGATCTTCTCCGACGGGAATAATATTTGCCTTAAACGCTGTAATATCCGCCGCCTGACTTATGGGATAAGCGAAAAATCCCACGGGGATACTCGTTTCGAAATTGCGCATCTGTATTTCGCTTTTAACCGTCGGATTTCTCTGTAATCTCGAAACGGTAACGAGATTCATATAGTAAAAAGAAAGTTCGCATAGCTCGGGGACCTGCGACTGAATAAATACGGTAACTTTTTCGGGATCTACTCCGCACGACAGATAATCGAGAGAGACCTCGATAATATTCTGCCTTACTTTTTCGGGATTTTCGGCATTGTCGGTAAGAGCCTGAGCGTCGGCGATCATAACGAACATCTCGTCGAAGTCGCCCTCGTTTTGAAGTTCCACCCTTCTTTTAAGCGAACCGACGTAGTGTCCGACGTGAAGTCTGCCGGTCGGTCTGTCGCCCGTAAGTATTATTTTTTTCATAAAATTTCTCCTGCCTTATAACTCGCCGGCAATTTCAACGAGTTTTCTGAGTCTGTGATTCAAACAACTTTTGGTAAGATTAAGTTTATCCGCAAGTTCTTTTAACGTATCGTTTTTATATTTCGTTCTCGCTTCGGCGACTGACCTTAAACTTTCGGGAAGTGAAGAAAGACCAATCGCCTCGTCGATTTTATTAACCGCGCGTATCTGTTTAACGGAAGCGTCTATTTGCTTGGTCATATTCGACATTTCACAGTTTAAACGCCTGTTTTCCAGATTGTTCATATCTCTTTCCACCGAGAGAGCGGAAAGTTTTAAAACCGCCTTATTTGCTCCTATCAAAGCAAGAAGGTCGGATATTTCGTCCATGGTTTTAAGGTATACGACGTAATCGCCCTTTCTCTCTATAAGTTTAGGTAAAAAATACGCTTCGCTGAGTATTTCGCAAAAATCCGTCGCAGTCTGATAATTCGTAAAGACGAATTCGAGATGATACCCCGTCGAAGAACCCGAACCGCTCGGAAGAGTAACGCTTCCGCTGCCTAAAAAAGCGCCCTTTATATACGCCGTCCTGCAATCGTCGCCCTCGACGGATGACCAGTCGACGTTTAAGTTGACCGCAACTCCCCCCTCGTCTATTTTTACGATGCCGAGGTCTTCGAGAACGAAAAGAGTGGAACCGTCGAGAAAAACTACCGCCGTCCTTCCGTTTTTTTGCGGTTTATCCTCTTTTTCAACGGGCGTAAGCCCGTAAAGGTCGGCGACAATGTTTTTAAAGAATTCGGCAAGGTCTTTATGGTCGGTCGTAATTTCGAAACCTACTTTTCCCGACTTGGAATAAATAACGCCCGCAGTCCTTATAAAAGCCGATAAGAGCGCTCTCTTTTCCTCATCGTGTTTTATTCTCTTTTCAATAATTTCACCTTTGACCTGAGTTGAAAAGTTCACTTTTTACTCCTCCGTCAAAGGTGTTTTTTAAATTCTGAAAATCTGAGCGTCGGAATACGCCCGTCAATATTCATTATTCTGTCCATCGGAAATTCCACTCTTTCAAACAGTTTTTCCGCCAAAACCCCGTCGCCTATCCTGTCGGGCGAATGGGCGTCGCTGTCCACCACGAATAAAACCCCCGTATCGATAACCTGTCTCCACTGCTCGTCCGACATGTGAGTTTTTTTCGTGCTGATTTCTATATAAGTTCCGTAATCTCTCGCGCACTTGGCGACTTCCACGACGTCGCACGGAGCGCCGAAATTGACGTGAGTAATAACGTCGATAGGGTGATTTTCAATTGCGTTTATATAACATCTCGTATTGTATTTTATAAGCCTGTCCGACGGCTTCCATTTAAAAATATCCCAAAGGTTGTCCACTATCATCATATTGTGGAAATCCTTATACCTGTCGCAAACGATAAACTTATGGATACCCGCAAGAACGACGTCGAGTTTATCGTAATCTTTCGGCACCACGTCGATAATTCCGCTTTCGCCCCTTATGTTCGACTCAATTCCGAGAAGCACGTCAACGCCGCTTTCTTTTTTGGCAATATTGCAATGTTCTCTCATTTCGTCGAGTTTTTTCCTGCGCATACCATAAACGGGATGCGAAAAACCGTGATCGGTTATCGCTATCCCTTTAAGCCCCTTTTCCTTTGCGGAACGAGCGTTATCCTCTATAAGCCCCGTTCCGTGGCTGTAAACAGTATGCGTGTGTAAATCAAAACTTATCTTCATTTTCAAATTCACCCAGATAGCGTATCTCTTCGACGAGTTCTACGTTTCGTTTTTCTTTGACCGCCGCCTTTATTTTTTCAATAAGTCGACGAATATCCGTACTTGTCGCTCCGTTTTTCGCAATTATGAAGTTGGCGTGTTTTTCGGACACGAAGGCATTTCCTTCGCTAAGACCTTTAAGATCGCAACTCTCGATTACTTTACCGGCAAAATAGCCGTCGTTTTTAAAGACGCTGCCGGCAGACTTGCCGATAGGTTGTTTACGCCTTCTCATTGCGGTAAAATAGGTTATTTTATTCTCGGACTGCTCGTATTCGGCGTTATCGAGATTAAAGCAAACCGAAAGCACACCGTCGTTTTCGGTCAGAAATCTGCTCGTTCGGTAACCGAAACCACATTCGCCTGCAGGATATATCCCCGAAACTGCGACGACGTAACTGACGTAATCTCCTACGCTTTTTCCGAAACACCCCGCATTCATTGCGACCGCTCCTCCGACAGACGCCGGAATTCCGCTTAAAAACTCTATCCCTCCGAGGCTGTTATACAGAGCGGAAGTCATTATATCCGAAATCTTATCGCCGGCTTTCGCCGTCAGTATCTTTCCGTTTACGGTAATGCCCTTTAAGTCGGAAGTCGAAATGACCGCCCCGAAATAACCGTTATCCGAAACGAGGACGTTCGTTCCTCCTCCGAGATAGACGAAAGGAAGATTTCTCTCCCTTAAAGTCCTGTCTAAAAGCCTTACTGCATCTTCGCTTTCGGGATAAAATATCGCCGAGGCGTTTCCTCCCGTCCCATAAGAACACATCGACGCAAGCGATGCGTTATATCTCGCTTTTACACCGAGTTTTTCGGATATTTCAGCATAAACGCCATTATCCTTCATTTAAACCCCTCCTATTTTACAACAAAATTAAAATTATTACAAGTAATTTATATTATTATTTTATATATTTTACAGATTCTCCCGCTTTCTCCGCCATTTTGCTTATATCGTTTTCCTCAGATATAGCCTCGATTATATCGGCTGAAAGAAAAGGACTAAACGTATAACCCGTTTTAAATATATCGTATTTCCCCAACTCTCCGTCATAATAATTACCGCTTGCGGAAAACATTCCCGTCTTATTCACCTTGTCGCCGAGAGTCGTCAGATATTCGACTATACTAACGCATTTTTCGTATTTTCGTTCGTCCGTAGTCGTTATTGCGACGTATTGATACAAATCGCAAAAGTCCTCGATAGGCTCGGCGACGAACGACTTTCCTCTGGCTGTAAGGCGCCAAATATCCCTTTGAGTTCCGAGCAATACTTTTCCGCCTTTCAGATATTCGGTATAAGCGTTCAATGGCTCTGCCGTTTCGACTTTTCCATATTCGATTTTCGAATAATATGCCGCTATGAGCGGATTATTATACTTTCCTTTTGAAACGATAAGCGCCTCTATAGGTCGATTAATCCCCTTTTCGGAAATGAGGAAATAGCCTCCTCTGCACCAGGGAACGGCATAGACTGCGCCGTTTATTTCTCCGCCTAAAAAGCCGCCGTAAGGAAGTTTTTCGGCAACGCCGGCAACAAAGTCGCAACCAATCCCGAAAGAAATCATATCCGGCGTGTGCGTTTTTAAACTTTCTTTTGCTCCTTCGACGGAATAAGATGATACGAGGGTGTGTATTCCGTTTTTTGAATAATCTGCGAGAACGTCAGACAAAAAATCCCCTCTCGATCCTACTCCGCCTTCGAAAGAATCGATGTGCCAAAGGGTTAACACGTCGTCGTATTTTTGCGATTCGACGGGAAAATTTTTTAAATTTGTAGTTTTCGGAATTGCGTAAGCGGGCGTAAAAATTATCACGAAGGATAGCGCGACTGCGGCGACCGTCCTGAATAAGTATTTCATATTTTTAGTATATGAAAAAGGAAAGCGTAATAAAACGCTTTCCCTTTGTTTTTTATAAAAAATTATTTAATATCCTGTTCGCCGAACACCGCTTTCATAAGATCTGCCGAAGCGTCGTATCCCGCCTGTTTCAAGCGGTATTTTCTCGCCGCCGTTTCCAAAACTACGGGAATATTTCTTCCCGGCGATACGGGAACGACTATTTTAAGTTTATTTATACCGAGAACGTCTTCGTAATTTTCTTCGTAGCCAATTCTATCGTATGTATTTCCTTCCGCCCAAGGCGAAAGTTCTGCGATAATATCCACCGTCTTTTCAGGTCTTATAGCGCCGGGGCCGAACATCTGCTGAACGTTGATGATTCCAATTCCTCTTATTTCCATAAAATACCGTATTTTTTCCGGAGATTTGCCAAATATCTGGTCGTTTTTATTTTTCAGAATAACCGAATCGTCCGCAACGAGCCTATGCCCTCTGTTGACGAGTTCGAGCGCTATTTCGCTCTTTCCGACTCCCGACCTTCCAATTATAAGTATTCCTACGCCGAAAACGTCTACCAAGACGCCGTGAACGACTTTCGTCGGCGCTAAAATATCGTTTTGAAATATCGTTAATTCGTTGATAAGAGTTGTTGTGACCATATCCGAACGAAAGAGAGGGCATTTATACTTTTCCGCATATTTACGCAAATTATCCGAAACGTCAAGCCCCCTTGCGAAAATCATACAGGGAATATCTCTCGAAAAAAGATTTTCGAGATTTTCGTTCATAGCGGTTTTCGGCGCGGAACGGATATACTCGTATTCTGCATTTCCTATAACCTGAACCCTCTTGTGGTCGAAATGTTTAAAATAACCCGTAAGTTGAAGACCGGGACGGGAAATACTTATAGTTTGGAGCGAAACTTCTCCTCTCCCCTCGTATTCGACTTCGAGGTTGAGCGCCTTGGCGAAATCCTTGACGCTTATGACGGCAATATTGTCCGCCGATTGATTTTTACTTTGCATCTTCGAAATACTCCTTTATTTTTATCGCTTGAGCCCTTCCGACTCCGTCTGTTTCGGCAAGTTCGTCTACGCTTGCCCTCTTGATATTCTCAACGCTCCCGAATTTGTCGAAAAGCGCTTTTCTTCTCTTTTTACCTATTCCGTCTATCTCGTTTAACACCGAAGCGAGATTTCTTTTAGCGTGCGTAGCCCTGTGATAGGTTATTGCGAATCTGTGCGATTCGTCCCTTATTCTTTGAAGCGTCCGAAGAGTAAAATCTCTCCTCGGCAAAACTATCGGCTCCAACGAATTCTCGGTAAAAATCTCCTCGTTTTGTTTAGCGAGGGAAATAAGGTCGATATTTCTTCCGTATGCGGAAATGACCTCGCTTACGGCGGACAACTGCCCTTTACCTCCGTCGATGACGATAAGGTCGGGTTGAGGAAATTTATCTTCCTCTTCTCCACCAAGTTTATCCATTCTTCTTTTTAAGACTTCCTGTAAACAAGCGAAATCGTCCGATCCTTCGACCGTCTTTATTTTAAATCTCCTGTAAGAGTTCTTGTCGGGTTCTCCGTCGATAAACACGACCATAGAGCCGACTTTATCAACTCCGCTTATATGCGAAATATCGTAACATTCCATTCTCTTAGGATATTTTTTAAGACCGAGAACTTCTTTTAATCTCTTGCACGCCTTGACGGTCATATCGTCTTTATGGCGAATTCTGTCGACTTCTTTTTCGAGGAAATCCTCGGCGTTTTTCTTCGCCATTTCGCAAAGTTGGCGTTTTACTCCCCTTTCGGGCAAATAAATTCTGACGTTTTTTGAAAACTGACTTTTGAAATACCCGACTATTGCGTCGGTTTCTCCAACGTCTTCCGAAACGATTATCTCGTCGGGTGCTTCGGTTTCCTGCGTATAATATTGAGTAATAAACGAATACAACCTTTCGGAGTTTGACAAAGAAGCGTCCTCGAATGCGAAATTTCTTCCACCCTGCATTCTTCCGCCCCTCGTATAGAGCATATTTACCGAACTGAAAACGCCGTTCGTAGCTGCGGCAATAACGTCTATATCCACGAATTTATTGAGCGCGGTTATTCTTTTTAGCTTGATTTTTTCAAGCATTTTGAGTTTGTCTCGATAAGACATAGCGAGTTCAAACTCCTCGTTTTGAGCGAGTTTTAACATTTTTTCGGTCAATATTTCTTCGACGCCGTCGTCGTTGCCCGACAAAAAATCAACGGCTTTAACAACTCTCTCGCCATAGTCTTTCTTGCTTTCAAGCCCGGCGCAAGGCGCCGAACATCTCTTTATATGATAATTAAGGCAAGGTTTTCTCGGCTTATTATCGTCGATTACCACCGAACACGGTCGAAGCCCGAAAGCGCCGTTGACTATCTCCAAAGTATCTTTAGCGTTGACTCCTCCCATAAAAGGACCGAAATATTTGCTTCCGTCTTTTTTTATCTTCCTCGTAACCGTAAACGCAGGAAAATTTTCCTTTAAGTTCACCCTGATATAAGGATAAGTCTTGTCGTCCTTTAACAATATATTATAATGCGGTTTATGCTTTTTGATAAGATTGTTTTCGAGTGATAAAGCGTCGATTTCCGACTGTGTGATTATATAGTAAAAGTCGGCGATATTCGAAACCATTGCGGCAACTTTCTCGGGTTTTTTATTCGAGTAGAAATATTGCTTGACCCGATTTTTAAGAATTTTCGCCTTTCCGACGTATATTATCTGTCCGTCCTTATTCAGCATAACGTATACGCCGGGATTTTCGGGCAACATTTTAATTTTCTCTTCTAAAATCTCGTTCATAAGTTTTTTATTCTCTTTTTTGCCGATTCGAGTAAAATTTCCCGTTCATTTATGAGATTGCCGCAAACCACGTCGTCGAGTATTCTGTCTAATGCCATACCTATCGACTTACCTTCATATCCCAAGCCGAGCAGATCGTCGCCGTTTAATTTTAAATCGGACAGACGATAGCAATCCCCCCTCGCTATAATTTCTTCCGCAAGTTTTTTTACTTTAAGAGTCTTTTGCATCTCGGCGACGGCTTTGTCCGTTCCCTGAGCGTAGCCGTCGGCAAGTTTTAAGGAGATAATATCGAAAAATGTTTGCTCTCCGAATTTACGAAGTCTTTTCTTGATTGTAAAATCGTCGGGAGTAATCGGTATATCGTGATATTTAACGAGCATTACAACCTCGTTAATCAACCTATTCGGGGCTTTAAGTCTTTTTAAAACCCTCTCCGTCGTTATCGCCGACTTCTCGGCGTGTCCGTAAAAATGCCCCTCTCCGTTTTTAACGAAAAAAGTTTCGGGTTTACCGACGTCGTGCAAAAAAGCCGCTATTTTAAGTCTCGGAATATTATCGATTTTTGCCGTCGCCTTGACTATATGCGTATAAACGTCAAAACTGTGCCAACTGCTCCTTTGTTCGAATTTATAACATTTTTCAAGTTCGGGAACGACCGTAAAAATCACGTTTGAAAACTCCGTCAATACTCTTTCCGCATCTTTCCCGGATATAATTTTGACGAGTTCCGAAAAAACTCTTTCTACAGATATGGATTTTAACAAATTTTTAAGTTCCGTCAAACTCTTCGCCGTATTCTCTTCGACGAAAAAACCGAGTTCGGAAGAAAACCTGAGCGCTCTTAAAATACGCAAAGCGTCTTCCGAAAACCTCTCTTTCGGATCTCCCACAGTTCTTAATATCTTATTTTTTATATCCGATAAACCGCCGTATAGGTCGATTATTCCCTCTTCGTCGTTGTAAGCGATAGCGTTTATCGTAAAATCTCTTCTCTTTAAGTCCTCGGACAAAGTCGAAACAAATTCGACTTCGTCCGGTCTTCTTAAATCGCTGTAACCTTTTTCGGTTCTGAAAGTCGTTATTTCGTAGCCCTTTCCGCCCTTTAAGACGGTTACCGTTCCGTGTTTTAATCCCGTCGGTATAATCGTATCGCCCTTAAAAACCTCTATTATCTCTTCCGGTCGAGCGGAAGAAGTTATATCGTAATCGTATACGGTTTTCCCTATAAGACTGTCGCGAACCGCTCCGCCGACGACGTATGCTTTAAATCCGTTATTTTTAAGGGTATTTATTATGTTTTTTACTTCGACAGGTAAAACCACGTCGTTAAACGAACTATATCCCATTATTTATCAAAGCGCCCTTACTATTGCCTTTTTCCAATTTTCATAATATTCGTCGTATTTTTCATCTCCGTCGGGGCTGAATATTTTTTGTGTTTTTCTGTATCCTTCGAGGTCGTCGGGACGCATTATACCAAGACCTATTGCGCAGAGATACACGGCTCCGAGCGCCGTGCTTTCCTTTTCGACGGGGCGATTAATGTCGACTCCTAAAACGTTTGACTGAAATTGCATAAGAAAGTCGTTCGCAGAAGCGCCTCCGTCGCACCTTATTTCGCTTATTTTTATCTTACTCTCGCTTTCCATAACCAATGAGAGGTCTTTTGCCGAATAAGCCATCGATTCAAGTATCGCCCTTGCGATATGCGCTTTTGTCGAACCTCTCGTAAGTCCGCAAATCATTCCCCTTGCGTCGCCGTTCCAATAGGGCGCTCCGAGTCCAGTAAACGCGGGTATAAAATACACTCCGCCGTTATCTTCGACCGAAGTTGCGAGCGGCTCTATCTCCTTTGACCTTTTTATAATGCCGAAAGCGTCCCTGAACCATTGAACGGCGCTTCCGGCGTTAAAGACGCTTCCCTCGAAGGCGTAAACCGTTTTATCCGCTATTTTATAAGCGACCGTCGTTACGAGTCCGTTCTTGGATATTATCGGCTTATCTCCGACGTTATATAACATAAATAAGCCCGTTCCGTAAGTGATTTTACTTAAACCCGTTCTTATACAGCCTTGACCGATGAGCGCGGCTTGTTGATCTCCGGCTATTCCGCAAATCGGAATTTTAGCGCCTGCGTATTCAAAATATCCGACTTGTTTATCGCAAGACACGACGGTCGGAAGGCAATTTCTCGGAACGTTGAATATTTCGAGAAGTTGGTCGTCGTAATCCATAGTATGGATATTGAAAAGCATCGTCCTTTGAGCGTTGGTAACGTCCGTAACGAAAGCTTTACCGCCCGTGAACTTATATATAAGAAAACTGTCTATCGTTCCGAAACACACTTCTCCTCTTTTCGCTCTCTCCGCAATTTCGGGAACGTTGTCCATAAGCCACTTCATTTTGCTTGCCGAAAAATAAGCGTCCATGACGAGCCCCGTTTTTTCTCTGATAATATCGCCGTAAGTCGGCTCTATGGACTTCATAAATTCGGTAGTTCTTCGGCACTGCCAGACAATCGCATTATAGAGGGGTTTACCCGTCTTTTTATCCCATGCGATGACCGTTTCTCGCTGATTGGTTATACCTATGCCCTGTATTTGGTCTATACTGTCGGCGCTCTCTATCATTTCAACGAGCGAAGAAAGAGTTTCGGCGTATATTTCGTTGGCGTTTTCCTCAACGTAAGAGGGTTTAGGATAAATCTGTTTTATAGGCGAAGCCTTTTGAAGAACTATTTTCTTTTTTTTGAGATCGTATAAAACCGCTCTCGTCCCGGTAGTTCCTTCGTCAACGGCAATAATATAACTCATTTTTTTCTCCCTAATTATTATTCAATAAATATTTTAGTATATTTAATAAAATTTTTCAAGTTAAAAAGATAAATTTTTGTCAATTTTAACTCTTTTTACGCATAATATAGCGAGGAGGGGAGAAAATGTCGAAAATAATCTTTACCGGCGGAGGAACTGCCGGACATTACGCGCCGAATTTCGCCGTAATTTCCGCCCTTAAAAACTCTTTTGACGAAATATATTATATCGGAAGCAACTTCGGACCCGAAAAACAAGCGGTAAAATCTAAAAACATTCCCTATTTCGGTGTTACAACCGTAAAACTTCTCAGATCTTTGTCTTTAAAAAACGCAACTATTCCCATTAAACTTTTAAAAGGTATCAAAGATAGTAAAAAAATATTAAGGGAAATTCAGCCAGACGTCGTGTTTTCAAAAGGGGGATACGTCGCGCTTCCCGTAGTTATTGCGGCGAGCAATTTAAAAATACCCGTTATAACCCACGAATCGGACGTATCCATCGGACTTGCAAATAAAATCGCATGTCGCCGTTCGTCGATGGTTCTGACATCATTCGAGGTTACTTCAAAAAAATAAAAGGAGCGGTTGCCGTCGGCACACCGATACGCCCCGAACTCTTTGAAAAAAGAGATAAATCTCTTATTATTAAGCAATTCGGACTTGACGAAAACAAAAAGACTTTACTCGTTACGGGAGGAAGTCAAGGTAGCGTCGCAATCAATCAGGCGATTGAAAAGATTGCCTATATGCTCGTTAACAGGTATAATATAGTTCACGTCTGCGGAAAAGGTAAACTTATAAAAAGCAAATTTAAGAATTACCATACAATGGAATACTGCTCGGAAATGGAAAAACTATATTCGATTGCCGACCTTGCCGTATCGAGAGCGGGCGCAAATACTTTATTCGAACTTATTTCTCTTAAAATACCCACTCTTGCTATACCTCTACCAAAGGGAAATTCTCGTGGCGACCAAGTTGAAAACGCTTTATATTTTAAAGATAAAGGACTTATAGACCTTCTTTTTGAAGAAAACGCTTCTCCTCTCGCTCTATACGAAAAAATCATCGAACTCGACGCTAATTCCGAAAGGATAAAGCGTAATTGTATGGAAGTGGACTATTCGAAGAATGCGGAAAAAATTGCGGAAATACTAAAAAATTATAGACGTTAATATTGCAAAAAAAGGGAATATATGGTATAATATTCTTGAATTTACAAAGGAGAAAATTATGGCGATAGGACAGAAATATCACGTTTCGTTAAACGACGACGGTAAATGGCAGGTCAAAGGCGAAAAGGCTGAAAAGGCGTTGAAACTTTTCGCAACTCAAAAGGAAGCGATCGCATACGCAAAATCTGTTGCGGGAAATCAAGAAGGTAACGTAGTAATTCATAAAACCGATGGAAAAATAAGAAAGCAGGACTACTCCAAAAAATGATTTTAAAGGATATATTCAGCGTATATCTTCTTTTCCTTTTTATAATGAACGCCATCGCTATTTTCGCATATTATGCAGACAAGAAAAAGGCTGAAAAGAAAAAATGGCGAACACCTGAAAAAGTTTTGCTCGGAATAAATCTGCTCGGCGGATGTTATACGGGTTATATAAAAAACGGTTGACAAAAAGACAAAAAAGGTATATATTTAATCAGTAATAATAAGCGGACATGGCGGAATTGGCAGACGCGTTAGATTCAGGTTCTAATGGGGGCGACTTCGTGCAGGTTCAAGTCCTGTTGTCCGCACCAAACAAGAATAATACGAACCCTGCCGGAAAGTCGGAGTTCGTATTTTCTTATAAGACAAGCCGAGAGGGCTCCCTTGGGAGTTTCGGCTTATTTTTTATCCGTGATTATTTCGGCGTGAAAATATCGCTTAATTGAAGAAGATAGCCTGACTTGTTTGTCGGGCTATCTTTTTATGCGCTTTGCATACTCAAACTCGCAAGGATTTTGCGAATTAGACGATTAGGCGTGCGCTTGTCTTGATACAAGTGTGTGGGTTAAAAGTTCGTTAGAGGTAGGATTTGAATGTTAGAAGATAAAAAAATTTTTAAAGCTACGTTGTTATTTGACATTGTTTTATGGTAGAATAATTATGAAAATTTATATAGGATAATAAAAAATGAAAGATGACTTAAATTTAAAGCAAGAAATTAGGGCACTGGTTTTATTAAAGACTTTATATCCTAATATATATACTGAAATCATTAAAGATGAACGACCTGATTTAAAAGATTTTTTAGAAAATGTCGGTATTGAAGTTACTTGTGCCACCTATGACATTAAAGATGCACTTATCAATAATTTTAAGAATAAAAAATATAACAAAAATACCAACTTGATTAATAAAATTAAAAAAGACAAAGAGCCCTGTGGGGTTTCTGTAAATTCGGAAAAAATTATTGCGGTTACCTACTGGAATAATATTTCTTGTTTTATTGAAAGGCTTAAAGATAAATTAAACAAGTTGATTGAATATAAAAAGATTAATACTTTTGATTTATATGATTTATATATAAACGGTGAAAGTTTTTCGTTAGACACTGAAGACTGCGATTATTTATTAAAAGAATTTATTAAAACTCAAAAAGAGTGGAAAGAAAGTATCGTTTTATTTATATTCAAATATCGCCTATACTATATAAATTTGATTTAGTTAATAATGTGTTTGATTATAAAAACATATATGACGAAATAAGTTTTAATTTAGAAGAGGTTGTCAAGAAAAAAGCAGATAAACATTTAAAGGAATTGACAAAAAAATAAATTTATGGTATATTACATTTGCTACACATCTTAATATTTTTCTTATCAAAGGAGAATACTATGTAAAATGTATTCTCTCGCCTTTGGTAAGAAAGGATGTGTAGCAACAAGAGAGAAGCATTTTGGGTGCGTCTTTCGGGGCGCACTTTTTTATTGTGGAGTATGATTTTATGAGAAAAAGCTTTTTAATTAAAACTATATTGTTATTATTCTTTTCGTGTTTGTTTTTAGTGTGCTTTTCTGCATGTAATAAAGAAGATAAAACAATTAAAGGCACTGATATATTTTCAGATATACTAACAGTAGATAATACGAATAAAACAATATACGGTAAATTATCAAATGGTACGACATCCTTTAACATTAATGATAATATAAAGGTTGCCGAGAACGCTCATCATCGTTTCGTTCGGAATAAATATATTGACGGTGATAAACCTTGCAATAATATATGCTATAAAGTTCAGAAATCAGATATTTGACGGAATTCATTTTTGGGAATAACCCGATTTGAAAATAAAACAAAGGAGGTATGATTTATGGATCAGCAGACTCAGCAATCGCAGCAATCTCAGCCGCAACAACAGCCGACCATAATAATTCAGAACATCAACACGAACACGAACGTAAACGCAGTGCCTACCGGCAGCCGCAAAAACAAGTGGGTAACGCTCTTGCTTTGGTTTTTCTTCGGCGTCGTCGGCGGACACAAATTTTACGAGGGCAAAGTCGGTATGGGCATACTCTACATCTTTACCGCAGGTCTGTTCGGCATAGGGCTGCTTGTCGACTTTTTCGCAATCTTGTTCAAGCCGACTCACTATTATTGTTGATCACTCATTTTTCCAACATACGTTAAAACGGGTATTTTCACCGTGATAAGCGAAAAATACCCGTTTTAATATATCTTTTTATAAATTTTCACCGTTGCGGCCTTAATTTTTGAGGGCTAATACTTCCTCCTAAATATTTTTTTAAAAAAATAATTGCAAAAGACTTGACAAGTTTACTTGGCATATCGTATAATATGCTTGCAAAGTTAACTTGGCATTGTCTTGGGAGGTATTGAAAATGAATAAAGATGAAATTTTATTGAAAGCGCAAGAAGAAAACAAAGGGAAAGATATTGCTGATTTAGAGGCTCAAAGAAAAGGGGCGTATCTTGCATATTTTGTGGGGTTGTTTTTGATTATTATTTGGGATATGGTAGAAGGTTTTATCTTTCATCATATCAATTATGGCGGAAATATGGCGTTATTTGCAATGGCTGCCACAGCATTTTTGGTGAAATATTTTCAGTTAAGGAAAAGACATGAATTAATCGTTGGCTTGATTTATGGATTAGGGGCGATTGTCTTTTTGGTTTTATGGATTTTACAATTAACAGGAGTTATGCCAAGATGAATCAAGAATTAAAGTTAAAAAACAATCTTGCCGATATCAGAAAAAATAAAGACCTGTCTCAATCCGAATTGGCAAAACTTGTGGGTGTATCGAGAAACACAATCAGTTCTATAGAAACCGGACAATACGAGCCGACTGCTAAATTAGCTCTCCTATTATGCATTGCCTTAGACAAAAAGTTTGATGATATATTCTATTTTTAACGTTAAATAATTGCTTTTGTATCCAACAAAATTATTATCTAAATTAAATTAGCAAAAGGACAGTCGAATATAACTGTCCTTTTGCTCAACTCGAAATTATACGAATCTACCTAAAAAAGTATTTTACCATATTGTATTTAATTCAAAAGTAAAAGGATATAGCGTCGCTATATCCTTGCGTTTTATTTTATTATTTTTTCAGCGTTCGAGATAAAAATCTTTTCCGCAATTTCGGGATATTTTTTCTTTACCTTTAAATAGGCGTCAGCCATATAGTTTTGTCTTCCGTGATGGACGTCGCTCCCGACTAAATCGACGAGATTTCTCGTCAAAAGCCCCTTGATAAATATTTTATCTTTTAACCCGCACTTTCCTGCCAAGGCGTTTGCATTCACCTGAACGAGCGCGCCGTTTTTTCTCACTGCGGAAATCTCATCGAAATTTCTGAAATAAGAATATCTTTCGATGTGGGCGATTATCGGTTTAAATCCCAAAAGCGACGCTTCGTAACAAACCTCGTCGACGTCCGTCGCCGCTGTATACGGAAATTCGAGCAAGACGTATTCGCTCCCGTTTATCGTCGTATAATCGTCCTTTAAGACGTCTTTCAGCCGTCTATCGATAGTAATTTCCCTTCCGAGATAGAGAGCGACCGGCAAATTCTTCCTTTCGACTTCTTTTTTTAAAATATCGAAATCCCTTTTTATTTCTTCGCCTGTTTTTTCAAAAACGCCTTTTCTAAAATGCGGAGTGCAAATTATTTTATCTACACCCTGCTTTATTTCCTCTTCTATCATGGAAATCGATATATCGAGGCTATTGCTTCCGTCGTCCACGAACGGAATTATATGACTGTGAACGTCAATCATTTTTGATTATCTTGCGATTCGCCGTATGTATAACTCTTTCCGTAGCCGTATTTATATCTGTAATAACCGTAATAACCCGACGCGCTTTCCGTGAACGTCATAACAGCGCCGATAACGGGACTATCCGTTTTTTTGATAAGTTCGTGCGCCTCTATGACGGCGGATTTTTTAGTGTATCCCGCCGCAACGACGAAAATTATTCCGTCTGAATATCTCGCTATGTTAATATAATCGGAAATCAAGAGAACGGGCGGACAGTCAAGCAAAACGAAATCGTAAACTTGACGAAGAGCGGTAATTAAATCCGACATTTTCCCGGAAGTCAATACGAGCGAAGAATTGTAAATCGCCTTTCCTCCGGTAATAATATCGACGCCGTATTCGGTGTGTTTTACAATTTCCGAAACGCTTAAATCTCCCGAAAGAAAATCGCCTATTCCGTTTTCTTTGGAGATTTTAAACGCCCTGTGCGTTCTTGGTTTTCTGAAATCGAGGTCGACTATAACGACTTTCTTGTCGTTTTTCGCAAGCGAAACGGCAAGGTTACAGGCAAGAGTTGTTTTTCCTTCGCCGGCAATGGACGATTCTATTTGAATAACCCTGTGTTTACCGTCGTTGCTGTAATAGATAAGATTATCTTTAAGCCTGTTATATCCTTCATCGTATCTGCCGTTTCCGTTTTCGGTAACGACTATCGTTTCGCTTCTGTTTACATGGCGTTTACGGAATAAACCGGTCGTTCTTGCCATTTTACTTACCCTCCTTTGCGTCGATATTATCTATGAAAGCGAGGATCTCTATCGACAAATCTCTTTCAAGTTCTTCTTTGGAGGTATAGGTGTCGTTGATAAACACTCCGAGAACAAGAATTACCGCCGAAACGGCAAGCCCCAAAACAAACGCTATCAACAAATACTTGATTACCTTGCTTCTTTCGTCGTTTGACGACCTTTCCGCATAATCCATTACGCGAAGTTTATCCGCAAGAAGTCTTATATTGTAAGTTTCCTCACCCTTTTCGTCAGTAACCGTCTGATTCGAATATTCCAAAACGCTATCGACGAGAAAATTGAGTATCTCGTGCGACTTAGGATTGGAAGACGAATATTTGACGACAATTACAAAACTCTTTTCATCGGTAGTAACGGTCGTGCCGGACATTATCTGCGACGCTGAAATTTTAGCGTCCGGATATTTTTTGTTATATTTATCGGCGGCAATTCTGCTGACTGCCGACGAGGGAATTACGCTTGCAAAGGTATAGGTCAAATTGACGGCAAACGTAAGTTCGGTATTATTACCCATTCCCGTTCCCATTTGTTCGGGAACTACGATAAGCGACGAACTGGCGCTATAAGTGGTTTTAACGTAAAATTTTCCGAAAAGTCCACCCATTACTGTAAAAATAACGGTTATAAGCGCAACGATCCACCATTTTTTCTTAAATTCGTTCCATAAGATTTGTAGCGAAATCTGGCGAGCTTCTCCGCTCTGATTTAGAACTTCTTCCATTTCATCCTCAAATAAAATATTTTATACTACATAAAATGCGGTATTTATATTTTAACATATAAGTTTTATCTTGTAAAGCATTTTTTTGTTTTTTAAAATTATCTTATAATTTTTTCTCTAAAATAATACAATAGTTCTATGAAAGTCATTAAATTATCCGCAATATTTTTTTTAGTAATATGTATCGCAATGCTCGTGGCGTTTCCCGAAATATACGTTCGAAGTTCTTTTGACGGAATAAAACTTTGGGCGCTCGTCGTTCTTCCGACGTTACTTCCCTTCTTTTTTTTAACGACTGCGCTTTCGTCATTGGGGCTTATTGAAAAACTGTCCTTAATTTTTGCAAGACCGATGAAACATCTCTTCGGCACGAGCGGAATAACGGCATACGCCTTTATTTCAAGCGTAATATCGGGATATCCCGTAGGGGCGAAAATAATCTGCGACCTCGTAGAAAACGGAATAATATCTCGCGACGAAGGAACGAGAGCGTCGACTTTTTGTTCGACGTCGGGACCGATGTTTATTATAGGGAGCGTGGGTTCGGCTATGTTTTCGGACAAAAAAGCGGGCTATATATTGTTTATCGCCCATATTTTATCATCTATAATATGCGGAATGATATTCAGATTTTATGGCAAAAAAGAAAACGGGCGAAGCGTTTTGCCCGTTTTCGGAAAGCGACAAAGCAGCGTTTTATACGAATGCGTTTACTCTTCCGTTATTTCCGTTACTGTCGTAGGAGGTTTTATTTCGCTTTTTTATCTTTTCGCCGATGTAGCCCAAAATCTAAAAATCACTTTTCCAATCGAATATATTCTGTCTTTAATAGTTCCAAAGGAAATAGCGAGCGGTTTTTCCGCCGGTTTAATAGAATGCACGAGGGGGTGTCTTGCCCTGTCAAAATGCGGTTTATCGTCATATAGCCTATCTTGTGCATGCTCGGTAATATCTTTCGGGGGAATTTCCGTTTGGTTTCAATCTATTGCTTTTTTATCGAAAGCAAAAACAAACGTCGGAGTTTTCGCTCTTGCAAAAATATGTCAAGCGGTCATCTCTCCGGCGCTGTGCTGTTTATTTTATAATTTGTTTTTTTGAAATTATTTCTTCTACGCCTTTCGGCACGAAATCTTTAAAATCGACGCCGAACTTTATTAGTTGTCTTACCGCCGAAGAACTGACGAATTCAAGATTTTTCTCGCAAGGAATATACACCGTTATGCATTCGGGAATAAGTTTTGCATTATAAAACGCCATAGAATTTTCATAGTCGAGATCAACTCCGTTTCTTATCCCTCTGACGCTTGCGACGGCATTTTCGGCCTTTAAAAGCCGATATAGCATTCCTTGATGACAAACCACTCTGACGTTGCTAATACCCTCGCACCCTTTCCGAACCGTTTCAAGTCTTGTTGGAAGGTCAAACATAGTCTGTTTTTCGGGATTTTCCGCAACTGCAACAATTACTTCGTCGAACAATTTCGTCGCCTTATTTATTATATCGACGTGTCCTATCGTAATGGGATCGAAACTCCCTGCGAATATGCATTTTTTCATTTTTTATTTACCTCGTAAAACTCAAAAACCGCTATACCGTAATTTCTCGTAGATTTTCTCGTAAGTCCTTCGATTTCCTTATCATATTTATCGGTATGCTCGTATATAACGACGCCCTCAGATTTAAGCAATTCTCTTTCCGCAATGATTTTTAAGACGTTTTCGGCGTCGTCTTTATACGGCGGATCGAGAAAGATAATATCGAATTTTTCGTTCGTTACCGAAAGGAATGAATAAGCGTCCGACAAAATAACGTTCGCCTCTTCTTTAAGATAAGCAAGATTTGTTTTCGTAAGCGCAACGCTTTCTTTCGAAGAGTCAACGAATACGACTTTCCCCGCTCCCCTCGATATTGCTTCTATTCCTACGTTGCCCGTTCCACAATAAAGGTCGAGGAAGGAAGCGCCGAAAATTTTCGTCTGTAAAATATTGAACAGCGCTTCTTTTGCCCTATCTGCAGTAGGTCTTATGTCTTTTCCTTTAAATTCCGCCAAATGTCTTGAACGATGTTTTCCTGCTATAACTCTCAATCTTCTTCTCCTAACCCCTGATATTTCGAATAAATACAACCGCAGTAATTCTGGCGGTATAATTCGTATTGAGCGGACAGTTCGACGGAACGCTGATATCCTCCTCTCTTTTTAAAATCGCTCGGAAGAAAAGTAACGCCGTATTTTTCTCCTATTCTTTCGCCAATTTCGTTTATCCAATCCGAATTTTTATGCGGACTTACCGAAAGAGTGGAACAAAAAAATTCAAAAGAATTTTCTTTTGCGACTTTTGCCGTTTCTTCAAGTCTTTGTTCGTAACACTTATAGCACCTTTCTCCCCCCTCGGGAATTTTTTCGAGACCTTTAGCCATCTCGAAAAATTCGGCGCTCTTATATCTTCCTTCTATAAGTTTTACCTTATCTCCGTAAACTTGGGACAAAAACTTCTTCTGTTCGTTAAGCCTCAAATAATACTCTTCGCTTTCGTTGATATTCGGATTAAAATAAAAAACGGTTACGTCGAAATCGTCGACGAGTTTTTCAAGGCAAGCCGAACTGCAAGGCGCGCAACAACTATGAAGAAGTAGCGTTTTCTTTTCGCCGTTAAACCCCTTCACGACTTTTTTCATTTCTTCATCGTAATTCTTTTTATTCATAAGCCTGTCTATAAGTCGATTATCCGGCAATAAGTCTTATTTTCTTTAAAAGAGCCGGATCGGCTGCAACTATACCTCCGCCGATTGCGGTTGAAAGTTCGGGATCGTCTACGAGGTTGACTCTGATTGCCATTTTATCTCTGAAATATTCCGCTAACCCTACGACTTTACTCGTTCCTCCTGCAAGATAGACGCCCGAACGCCTTATCTCCGCAGAAACTTCGGCAGGCAATTTTGCCATTACCATAGAAGCAATTTCAAATATTTTATCAAAAAACATCTTTATCGGAAGATATACGTCCTGAGCCCCGACCGATATTTCGCGAGGCTTTCCGGTTGTAAGATCCCTTCCGTTTACCGCCATTCTCGTTCCGTCGTTTTCATTTAAACTTCCGACTTGAATTTTTATTCTTTCCGCCGTGAGCGTCCCTATTTTTAAATTGAAATACTGCGCTATATAGTCGATAAGCATTGCATCGATATTGCTACCTCCCATATTGACGTTTACGCCCGCGATTACACCGTCCAAAGACACGGCGGCGATGCTCGTCGTTCCCCCTCCCAAATCCATGACGAAACAAGGAGTTGAATTGGTTATCGGAGCGCCAACGCCGAGAGCCGTCAAAATCGGCGCCTCAACGAAATCGACGTTAAAAAGTCCGGCGCCGTTCAATACTTTTTCATATTTCTTTATCTGTTCGTTTTCAAGTCCGCACGGAACTGCCAAAACCGCTTTCGGACGTAGTCCAAGCCTTTTTAAAGTGATTTTATTTATGAAATTTTCCATCATATCGGTCGCAACTTCTTCGTTTTCGATATTTGCCTCAAAAACGGGAAAAATAATCTGCGTCGCGTCCGCTGTTTTGCCGATAAGTTTTTTAGCGTCGCTTCCTATCGCCTTGATTTTACGATTATCTCCTGCGGCTGCCGCTACCACGCTCGGCTCAAACAAAACAACGCCGGAACCGAGTTTATAAATCGCAGTATTTACCGAACCGACGTCGATCGCAATGACGTTATTTTTCATTTTAAAAACTCCTTTAAACTTTCTTCTATTCTCTCTAACGGAAGTCCTACTACGTTATCGTAATATCCGTTAAAACCTTTTATAAGTCCGAAACCGTCCTGTATACCGTAAGCGCCCGCTTTTCCTTGATACAAACCGCTTTTTATATACGCGTCTATCCTACCTTCGTCGAGTTCGTTAAAAGCGACTTCGGTTACAACGCTTCCGCTTTCTCTCATATCTCCCGAAATAAGACAGTATCCCGTTATTACTTGATGAGTTTTACCGCTCAAATATTTTAGTATCCGCCTTGCGTCATTTTCGTCTTTCGGTTTTCCGAATATTTCTCCCGACAACGCAACTACCGTATCCGCGCCCAAAACGACTGAATTTTTATCTTCTATTCGACTGAAAACGTCTTCGGCTTTTAGACATGCGTTTCTTACGGCAAGTTTTTCGGGCGAAACCCCCTTTATCGACGATTGTTCTTTATCGCTCGCGATAATTTCAAAATTATAACCCGCCGACTTTAATATATCTCTGCGTCTTGGCGACGCGCTTGCAAGAATAAACCTTTTCATTTGTTTTATTATACATTATTTACCTTTTTTTGTAAAGATATTTTTCATAAAGGAAGTAAATTATCCTCAAAAATAAAGAAAAGACGCTTTTCAAATGAAAAACGCCTTGACTTATTTTTAAATATATGGTTATTATTCCATAACTGCGGTTGCGCCGGCTTCCTTGAGTTTTGCAACCATCTTTTCCGCATCTTCCTTCGGAGCGGCTTCTTTAACGACTCCGCCTTTTTCAACGAGGTTCTTAGCGTCAACAAGTCCAAGTCCGGTAATTTCACGAACAGCCTTGATAACGGCAATCTTATTTCCGCCAACATCTTTCAAAACAACGTTGAATTCGGTCTTTTCTTCTTCAGCGGGAGCAGCGGCTGCAACAGCAGCGCCGGCAACGGCAACGGGAGCGGCAGCGCTAACGCCGAACTCTTCTTCGATTGCCTTAACCAAACTGTTAAGTTCCATAACAGTCATACCTTTGATTTCTTCGATAAATTTTGCAATATCTGCCATTTTATTTTTCCTCTCTAAATTTTATTTTGCTCTTACAAATCAAGCAGTTTCCTGCTCTTTCTTTTCTGCGACTGCGTTAAGAGCAACAGCCAAGCCGCGAACGACGCCGGACAATGCGCCGGCAAGTTGAGCGATAAGAACGTCTTTGGACGGAATCGCCGCAAGTTGTTTAACACCTTTCTGATCAACGTAAGCTCCGTCGACGTATGCGCTCTTGACCGAAATCTTGTCGTTAGTGTCTTTACACATATCTACCGCAACTTTTGCGGCGGAAGTTTCATCGGGACAGAATGCAACGGACGTAGTTCCGTTTAAATCGTTGTCGAACGCAGTAACGTCGAGTTCGTTGAAAGCTTTACGAAGCAACGTATTTTTCAATACCTTGTATTCGGTGTTAGCTTTTCTCATCTTGTTACGGAATTCGGTATCTTCGGCTACGGTAAGTCCCTTATAATCGATAAGAATTACCGACTTGGAAGCGTTTATCTTTGCCTTGATTTCTTCAACGATCTGTTTTTTAGCCTCAATATTTGCTGACAAACCTTTTACCTCCTGTTTTTTTCAAGAAATAAACCCCCGACAGCGCGAAGCAATCGGGGGCATAATTCGAATAAAATTCATTTTACGCTTTGATTACCTCGGCGGGCAGCGCGTTTGCGCTTTAAAGCCTGCTGTCTTCGGCTATTTAATTCTTTAACATTATATCATCAATGATATAACTTGTCAAATAAAATTACGCGTTTTTAGGCAAAACTTTTACGCCCGGGCCCATAGTGCTGGTAACCGAAACGCTCTTAACGTATTGTCCTTTCGCGGCAGCCGGCTTAGCCTTTAAAATAGCGTCAGCCAAAGCGTTGTAGTTTTCAACGAGTTTTTCTTTACCGAAACTCTTCTTTCCGATAGCGCAGTGGATAATGGCTTGTTTATCAAGTCTGTATTCGACTTTACCTGCTTTAATATCGGAAATAGCTTTCGCTACGTCCATAGTAACCGTTCCGCTCTTCGGGTTAGGCATCAAACCTTTAGGTCCTAAAAGTTTACCTATTCTTCCGACTACGCCCATCATATCGGGAGTAGTGATAACAGCGTCGAAATCGAACCAGTTGTCCTTTTGAATTTTGGCAACGAGTTCTTCCGCTCCGACGTAATCTGCTCCGGCAGCCAAAGCGGCGTCAGCCTTATCGCCTTTCGCCAAAACCAAAACCTTAACGGTTTTACCTGTTCCGTTTGGAAGAACGATAACGCCTCTGACTTGTTGATCGGCCTGTTTGGGATCAACGCCTAAACGGCAATGGAATTCTATAGTTTCGTCGAATTTTGCTTTCGCATTGTTTAAAACGATGTCGATAGCTTCGCCTACTTCGTATTGTTTAGTGCGGTCAAACGCCTTAATTGATTCGGCGTATTTTTTTCCGTATTTCATTAAATCCTCCTTGTGGTTCGCGCGGGGATAACCCCTCCCACTTTAAACTTTATTCTTCTACAGTTATACCCATACTGCGAGCGGTTCCCTTTATCATGCTCATTGCCGCTTCGAGCGAAGCCGCATTGAGGTCGGGCATCTTTTGTTTCGCGATTTCTTCAACTTGCGCCTTGGTAAGCTTAGCGACTTTAACCTTGTTAGGTTTAGCGCTTGCCGTTTCTATACCGCACGCCTTCTTGATAAGAACGGGCGCCGGCGGCGTTTTAAGAATAAACGTGAACGAACGATCCTGATAAATGGTGATGACCACGGGAATAATCAAACCGACGTCATTTGCCGTTTTTGCGTTGAATTCCTTCGTGAATCCCGGAATGTTGATACCGTAAGGGCCTAACGTAGAACCGACCGGTGGTCCGGGGGTCGCTTTTCCGGCTTGCAGTTGCAATTTTACGATTGCAGTAACTTTTTTAGCCATATTTCTCCTCCATAGATTGTGGTGATAACAGAGCGTCATGAACGTATTTAACGCCCCTCCCACTATATAAAGGCAAGCGAAAATGCTTGCGATTAAACTTATTTAATAATCGGAAATCAAATTTCCGCTTCGGTCTTTTCAAATTGACCGTATTCGAGTTCGACTTCCGTTTCCGTTCCCCACATCGTAACTTTAACTCTCGCTTTCTGAGTTGCGGCGTTGAGGTCGGTTATGATTCCCACGCCGTCTTTAAGCGGACCGTCAACGATTTTAACGCTGTCGCCGACAGACATATCGAGATTTTCAATAACGGGTTTTTCGAGTCTCATTTTTCTGACCTCTTCTTCTCCGAGAGGCGTTGCTCTGCCTTGCGGACCGACGAAACCCGTAACTCCCCTCGTGTTTGTAAGGAGGAACCACATATCGTTGGAATAAACCATTTTTATAAAAACGTAGGACGGAATAAGTTTACGGGAAACGACTTTCTTTTTCCCGTTCTTTTCCTCTATGGTTTCTTCCATGGGAATTTTAATATCTAAAATGGTATCGCTTAAATTATTGTTTTCAATAAGTTTTTCGATATTATCCTTTACGAGAGATTCGTAACCCGAATAAGTATGAATAACGTACCATTTAGCCGTTTCGGGGCTACCCATTTTTAAAGCACCTCGCCTATAAACGCAAGCGCCGAAGACGCTCCGCCCTGAATCAACTTAAGAGCTTGTTGAAGTCCGAGGTCGATTACCATTATAAGGACAAGCATAACGAGCACGAATGCGAGAACGCAGCCGAGTTGCTTTATAACCGTCCCGAAAGTGGGCCAGGTAACCTTTTTAAGTTCGGAAAAAATCTCCTTTATTTTACGCCCGATACGAACGAAAAAATTAGGTTTATCCGACTTTTTTGTCTTCTTGACGTCTTTTGCGTCAACCTTTTTGTTTTCCATAAATAGTTTACCTCTCGCGAATATAAACTTACTTCGTTTCCTTGTGAAGAGTGTGCTTCTTGCAGAACGGGCAATATTTGTTGAGTTCTATTCTGTCAGGATCGTTCTTTTTGTTCTTATAATCGTCGTAATTTCTCTGTTTACATTCAGTACAAGCCAAGGTAATTCTTGTTCTAGTGTTTCCTTTTGCCATATCTTTCGCCTTCCCAAAAAATTAACACCCCGTTTGAGGTGCTAATATATTCTACAATATTTTTATATACTTGTCAAACGTTTTACGATATTTTTTTATTTTAATTTTATTTTAATATTTTTTTATTTGACTAAGATCGTTATTCCGCTTTCCCGGCAAGGAAATCTTCGACTTCTTTTATAGCGTCGACTTCGGTAAATTTCGGATTTTCTTTAAGTCCGTGAAGTTCGGCGCATTGGTCGATAAGAAGTTTAGCGTATTTGACCGCTCTGCCGGACTTGATACGAAGGAGAACGGGGACGGTCTCGTAAGTTTTTTTATCTCTCATATCCTTACAATGGAATTTAGGATCGGTCGTCGCAATATCCATATTAAGATAGAGTTTAAGAGTTTTGCCTGCGACGGAGAGTTTTACGAAATGAAGTCTGCCCTGATTGATACTGTCGAACTTCTTAGAAAGTCTCGACTTTAATTTTTTGAAACGAAGAGCGTAATTTTTGAGTTCGTCGTAACGGTCCTGTAAAAGTTCGTCCGCCTTCATCATCTTCTGAGCGAAAGTCGGCGAAGGAAGATATTTAGGTCCTTCCGCAACGGGAGCCTCGATCTCGTCCGCAATAACGGGCGCGGTTGCGTCCATAACGGCAAGTTCTTCAACGTTCTCGAATTCTGCAGGATAATATTTACCCAAATCTCTCCTGCACGCTTCGAGCAAGTTCTGATCGACGTCGAAACTTTCTTCGCAAACGTTTGCGAAAAATCCGTTTTTCAAAGCGGCTTCCTGATCAACTTTCGTTCCCGCATAAGTTCTCATACCTACACCTCGTTTTGCATAATTTTTGACTATTTCATTTATATTATATACCATTATCCTTTTTTTTTCAAGCATAAACGATGAAATTTTTTAAATTTTAGTATAATTTTAACTTTTTTTTATTTGTTTTTTATTTTAATTGACATTTTGATATTGCCGGCGTATAATACAATAACGTTTGAACGATTATAAACGGATTATATATTATGGAATTAGTAAATATTTTTTATTATCTTGCGATTATTTTGATATTTTCGAAATCTTTCGGGCTTTTATCGAGGAAGATCGGCTTGCCGCAAGTTGCGGGAATGGTCGTTGCCGGCGTTCTCGTCGGACTTTTGGGCAATTTGCACAGAGATGATAACTTCTTCCTTTGGTTTTTTATGAAACCGACGGGAGAGGAAATGGATATACTGCACGTTTTCAGCCAGATAGGCGTCGTGCTTATTTTGTTTTCAAGCGGACTCGAAACCAACCTCGGCGACCTTAAAAAAAGCGGATTTGCCGCAACGATGATAGCGCTTGCCGGCGTTGTCACTCCGATGCTGCTCGGAACTCTCGGCTGTCTTGCGTATATGAACGGATTTTCCGAATGGGGAGAAGACAAACTTCTCAATTCGATTTTCGTCGGAACGATACTTGCCGCCACGAGCGTAGGCATTACCGCCGAAACGCTCAAAGAACTCGGCAAACTTAACGGGAAAATCGGTCAGACTATAATGAGCGCCGCAATTATAGACGACGTTTTAGGAATAATCGCTTTAAGCATAGTTACGGGAATAAGAGGGGGCGGAGCAAGCCAGATATGGATAACTCTCCTTAAAGTCTTCAGTTTCTTTGCTTTTTCGATTGGATTCGGCATACTTTTACGTTTATACTTCAAATGGGAAGAACGCAAATTCCCGCACAAAAGAAGAACGAGCATATTCGCATTCGGTATGTGTTTTCTCTTTGCATTCTGCGCTGAAAAGTTTTTCGACGTTGCGTCGATAACGGGGGCTTATATGGCGGGAATAATGCTAAGCGGTCTCGACGACACGAAATTCGTCGACAGAAAGGTCGTCGTGAGCGGATATATGATTTTCTCCCCGATTTTCTTCTCATATATCGGTATAAGCGCCGATTTCAGCGGTTTTAATCTCTCTTATCTTTTGTTCGCCATAACGTTTATAGTTTTGGGAATTCTCGGAAAAATTATAGGTTGCGGTCTTACGTCTATGCCTTTCGGTTTCAATTTTAAAGAGTCTGCGACCGTCGGATGCGGAATGATAGCGAGAGGAGAAGTCGCGCTTGCGGTTTATGCGGCAGGCAAATCGTTGATTGCTCCCGTGAACGGAGTCGACCCCCTCGTGGCGACTATAATTCTCATAGTATTTTCATCGATACTTTGCCCCTCTTTATTAAAACTGCTGTTCAAAGAAAAGCCGACAGAACTTTTGTCTCCCCAAGCCGATAACAAATAAAAAAGACTTACCGACAACAAATAAAAACACACTTACGCCCCGAAGGAAAATGATATGCACCCCAAAAGTTAGACACTTTTGGAGGTGCATTTTTTATGCAAAGGAAACAATATAATACAAAATATTCGCCAGA